>NZ_JASNFN010000049.1:0-13424 GCF_030731085.1 Blastococcus carthaginiensis
GGGGAGCGGCCGCCCGGCGCTCAGGCGGGTCCGGCGAGCCGGACCGGACCGGTCACCGCCCGGCCTTCGCCTCCGCGAGCGTCTCGTGCAGGGCCCAGTACGCGGGCTTGCGCTCGTAGTCCTCGAACATCACGGTCGCCGCCCCCTGGCCGGGCGAGAAGCTCGGCACCCACGAGTACCTGTCGTTGAAGCCCCAGATGGTGAAGGAGTTGCAGTCGTCCACCGACAGGCAGGCCTCGAGGACGCCCTGGTAGGTGTCCGCCTGCTCGGCGAGCTGCTCCGCGGTGGGCACCCCGCTCTCCGGGAGGGTGAACCGGACGTCGAGCTCGGTGATCGCGGTCTCCAGCCCCAGGTCGTCGAAGCGCTGCATGTTCTCGTCGAGGGTCTCCGGGAACGGGTACTGCAGGTCCAGGTGGGCCTGGAAGGCGAACCCGTGCAGCGGGACGCCCTCGGCGAGCAGCTTCTTCGCGAGCTCGTAGTAGGCGTCGCTCTTCGGGCCCATGTCCTCGACGGCGTAGTCGTTGAGGAAGAGCTCGGCCTCCGGGTCGGCCTCGTGCGCCCAGCGGAAGGCGTCGGCGATGATCCCCTCGCCCAGCCGCTCGATGAAGACGTTCTGCGGGCGCAGGCGGATCTCGTCGCCCTCCCAGGTGTCGGTGAAGATCTCGTTGGCGACGTCCCACTGCTGGATGCGGCCCTTGTAGTGGCCGACCACCGTCTGGATGTGGTCCTTGAGGATGGCCCGGAGCTCCTCGTCGGAGTAGTCCCCCTCGGTGACCCACTCGGCCAGCTGGCTGTGCCAGAGCAGGGTGTGCCCGCGGACGACCTGCCCGTGGCGCTCGGCGAAGGCGACGATCGCGTCCGCGGGCCCGAAGTTGTAGACCCCGGGCTCGGGGTGGATGAACTCCCACTTCATCTGGTTCTCGGGGGACACCGAGTCGAACTCCGTGGCGAGGACCTTCCGGTACCGGGGGTCGCGGGTGAACGGATCGGGGTAGCCCGCGTTCACGTGGTGCCCCCCGCCGGCGACCGCGGTCCCGATGACCAGGTCGTCGGGGGTGACGGTGCGCAGGCCGTTCCGGATGGCCGGGCCGTGCGACCGGTCCTCCTGTGCCTGGGCCGACGGTGCCGCCTGGTCCCGGGGCGACGCCGCGGCGGGCAGGACCGCGGCGGAGATCGCGACCGGGACCAGGGCCACCCCGACCGCGCAACGGGCTGCCGCCCGCGAACCGAACCTCACAGAACGCATGCTGTGCCTTCCCTCGAGACGTCGGAACAGTGTCCGAAAGTTTCCGGAAACCGAAGCCCGGACGTTACGTAGGTCACATGGGGGCGTCAACACGAGAGCCAGCGGGCACCGGACGCCGTCGTCGGAGGCCGCCCCTTCGCCCGTCGGGAGGAGCGTCGCCGCGCACCCGCCCGGGACCGCGCGACCGGCCGTAGGCTGGCCGCCCCGACCAGGAGGAGGTCCGTTGGCCGACGAGCAGACCGGCGCAGTGACCATCGCGGCGATCGCCGCGGCGGCCGGGGTGTCGGTCCCGACGGTCTCGCGCGTCCTCAACGGGCGGTCCGACGTGGCCCCGCAGACCCGTGAGCGCGTGGAGCAGCTGCTCCGCGACCACGGCTACCAGCGCCGGGGCGGCCGGGCCCGGGCGCGGCTGATCGACCTGGTCTTCAACGACCTCGACAGCCCGTGGGCGCTGGAGATCATCCGCGGGGTGGAGGACGCCGCCCACGCGGCGGGCGCCGGCACCGTGGTCACCGCGATCCACCGCCGGGCCAGCGCCACCCGGGGGTGGCTGGACAACCTCAGCGCCCGGGCCAGCGACGGCGCCATCCTGGTCACCAGCGAGCTGGACCCGGAGCTCGACGCGGAGCTGCGAAAGCTGCAGGTCCCCGCGGTCGTCGTCGACCCGGCCGGCGTCCCGGGGCTGGACGTGCCGACCATCGGCGCGACCAACTGGGCCGGCGGCCTCAGCGCCACCGAGCACCTGACCGGGCTCGGCCACCGGCGCATCGCCTTCGTCGCCGGTACGCCCGACCTCTGGGCCAGCCGCGCCCGCCTGGCCGGGTACCGGGCAGGCCTGGAGGCCGCCGGGCGGCCGTTCGACGCCGACCTGGTGGTGGACGGCGACTTCGGCTACGCCTCGGGGGCCCGCGCAGCCGACCGCCTCCTGGCCCTGCCCGACCCGCCGACCGCCGTCTTCGCCGCCAACGACCAGATGGCACTGGGGGTCTACGAAGGGGTCCGGCGCCGGGGCATGCGGGTACCCGAGGACGTCAGCGTCGTCGGGTTCGACGACCTACCGGAGGCCCGCTGGTCCTCGCCGCCGCTCACCACGGTGCACCAGCCGCTGACCGAGATGGGCGTGCTGGCGGCGCGGACGGTGCTGCGGATGGTGGACGGCGAGACCATCGAGAGCCCGCGGCTGGAGCTGGCCACGCGGCTCGTCGTCCGCGACAGCACCACCCCGTCACGGCTGCGCCCCGCCGAGCCGGTCTCCTCCTAGGAACGGGACCAGCGCCCCCACCAGCTCCTCGGGCGCCTCCTCGGCCATGTGGTGCCCGCTGTCGATCGGCCCGCCGCCACGGAGGTCGGTGGTCCAGTCCGCCCAGATGGCCCGCGGGTCGCCGTGCAGCTCCTCGAGGTCGTCGCGGGCCGACCACAGCACCAGCGTCGGGCAGGTGATGCGCCTGCCGGCGGCACGATCGGCCTCCTCGGCCGCCCGGTCGACACCGAGCCCGGCGCGGTAGTCCTCCAGCATGGCCGACCGGGTGAGCGGGTCCCGGATCGCGGCCAGGAAGTCGGCGTGGTTCTCCTCCCCCATCTCCGCTGCCCTCCCCGGTCGCAGTGCCCCGTACCAGGCGTCGGGATCCGCACCGATCGCCTGTTCGGGCTTGCCCGGCTGGGCGAAGAAAAACCAGTGCCACCAGGCGGTGGCGAACCGGGCGTCCGCCCGCTCGAGGTGCTCCACGATCGGGATGGAGTCGAGCACGGCGAGACGCGTCACCGCGGCGGGGTGGTCCAGCGCCACCCGCATCGCCACGTAACTCCCGCGGTCGTGCCCGACGACGGCGAAGCGCTCGTACCCGAGCGCGCGCATGAGCGCCACGACGTCCCGGGCCATCGCCCGCTTGGAGTAGGGCCCGTGGTCCTCCGCGCTGGGGACCGACGTCGACCGGCCGTAGCCGCGCAGGTCCGGGCAGACGACGGTGTGCCCCGCCGCGGCCAGCAGCGGCGCGACGCGGTGCCAGGTGGTGTGCGTGCGCGGGTGGCCGTGCAGCAGCACGACCGGCGCTCCTTCGCCACCGGACCGCAAGCGCAGGGCGACGCCCTCGCCGACGTCGAGGCGCTGCTCGGAGAACCCGTCGAAGAACCCCACGTCTCCCCCTCGCCAGCGGCGCCGCCCACCGGATCCTGGCCGCGCGTGGCGGGCTCGGCAACCGCCGCGCGCACCCTCCGCGCCGGTAGGTTCCGGCCGTGGACGCGAGCACGTTCTGGACGCTGGTCGAGGACACCCGCGCGGAGGCGGTCGAGACCGCGAAGGACTCGGTGGTGGCCGAGCACGTCGTGACCCTCACGGCCGCGCTGGAGGAGCTCTCCGACGACGACGTCCTGGGCTTCTACCGCCAGCTCATGGCCGCCCGCACCCGGGCCAACCGCTGGGACCTCTGGGCCGCGGCGTACGTCGCTCTCGGCGGGGCGGGCGAGGACGCCTTCCTCGACTTCCGGAACTGGCTGATCAGCCACGGGCGGGACGCCTACGAGCGGGTGCTGGCCCAACCCGACGCGCTCGTCGACCTCGAGTGGGACGAGGACGAGGACGACTTCGGCTGCGCCGAGGAGTGGGCCTACGCCCCGCTCGAGGTGCTGGAGGACCGCGGCTTCGCCGAGGAGGACCTCGACCCGGGCCCCGACGAGGTCGACGACCAGTTCGGCGAGCCCTCCGGCGAGCCGTTCCCGGAGGACGACGACGAGTGGTTCGCCGCCCGGTTCCCCCGGCTCTGGGCCGCCTACGGCCAGGTCTAGGTGTGGCCTAGCTGTCCAGGTACCGCGTCCAGTGCGCCCGCTCGGCGTCGGTCATCGCGCGGCTGGCGTTCGCCGCGAAGTCGAACGCCACGAGCACGCAGTCGGCCCGGATCGCGACCTCGCCGTCCTGCGCGAGCTCCTGCCGGACGGTGAAGGACTTCGTGCCCAGCCGGGTCACCCAGCTCTGCACGCAGAGCTCCTCGCCCACCCGGTAGTAGAGCTGGCGGAGGTAGTCGACCTCGAGACGGGCGAGGATCAGACCGCCGCCGGCGTGGTCGTCCCCGATCGCCAGCCGGGCATCCTCCAGGAGCGCCAGCGCACGGGCGTGGTTGACGTGGCCCAGCATGTCGGGGTCCGACCAGCGCAGCCGGACCGGGTGCTCGTGCCGCACGTCAGGGCAGGTCGGCGGTGTCGGAGGACTGCCGGTGCGCGCCCTGTGCGTCGTCGGGGTCGGGGTGGACCGTCCGCTCCTCCGACTCGGCGAGGATCACCTCGGCGGCGACCTCCTCCATGCCGCTGCCCTGGACGCCCTTCTCCTCGGGCAGCAGCTGCGAGCGGGTCTCGATGTTGCCCTCGGTGACGTTGTCCAGCGCCTCCGGGCTCGGCTTCTTCTGCGTCGTCACGTCAGAACCGCTGCTGCTCGGTGCCGAGCCCGAGGGCCCGGGCGACCTCCTGGACGTTCTCGAACTGCTGCCCGGCGGGCAGCCGCCGCAGGTCCGCCAGCACCCGGTCGGTGCCGCCGCCCTCCTGCGCCTTGGCGACGAGCTGGTCGCGGTCGGCCGGCCACACCTCCTTGCCCAGGGCCTCGGCCAGCGCGGCGCGGTGGTCGAGGTCGGCCTGGTCGGTGCCGGGTGCGGTGGCGGCCTGGTGCGGATCGGTCACGGGGAGCTCCTTCGTCGGGACGACGCGCGTCAGTTGCCGGCGTCGGTGGAGGCGTCGGTGTAGCGCAGGAGCGCGGCCACCGGGTCACCGCCGGGCAGCGCCGCCTTCGGGACGACGAGCACGCCGGCCGCGCTGGCCACGGCCGCTTCCAGCAGCGCCGGACCGGCCGGGGCGATCTCGCCGTGCACCCCGAGCGCGTCCATGTCCTGCTGCTTGACGCCGAGCTCGAGCGGGCTACCGCCGACCAGCAGGGTTGCGTCGGCGTCCCGCTCGTCGGTGACGACGAGGGTCTCCACCTGCCCCTTGCGCAGGGCCTCGACGACGGCCGCCGTGCCGGTGACGGCCAGCCCGTGGGCGCCGGCACCCTGCACCTGGTCGACGGCGGTGGCGATGTCGCGCGCCTCGTGCTCGGCGACCAGCTCGTTCGTCCGCCGCTCGATCGGCTCGCGGTCGGCTCCGGCCGCGCGCCCACCCTCCTCCATGGTGACGACGAGGTCGGACCACACGCCGCTGGCGCGGTCGGAGAGGATCTGCCGCGCCCGCACGTCGCCGGCCAGCAGCACGAAGCGGGGGCCCAGCCGCCGGGCCAGGGAGGCGATCTCCTCCGCGACCTTGTCGGCGTTGTCGATCCACTGGTTCTCGGCCGTCTCCATGTACCGCCGCTGGGACCATCCGCCGACCCCGAGCTTGCGCATGTGGAAGGTGTCGCCCTCCACCTGCCGCTCCTCGTCCTCCTGGCCCGGGAGCCCGGCAGCGGTGATGTCGGCACCGACCCGGTCGGCGACGACCACGACGTGCGGCACCCGGCCGGCCAGCTGGCGCAGCACCGGGAGCAGGTCGGGGTGCGCCGCCCACTCGGCGGTCTCGCGGGCGGGGCTGTCGGCGAGCACCTCGTCGAGCACGATCGACCCGTCGGCGGCCACGATGACGGCGCGGCCCTTCAGCGTGCCGGCCTCGCCGCCCTCGTTGCCCTCGAGCAGCCGGGCGCGCACGGCCTCGACGACCGTCTCCGGCGCCCCCTGCTCGGTCAGCTGCTCGCAGAGCGCGCGCACGCGGAGCTCGAGCTCGGTGTCGGCGGACTCGGTGGTGTGCGTGACGTCGGCGCAGACCGTGGCGTAGGGACCAGCGGCGGCGAACACCGGCTCCAGGAAGGACACGTCCATGTCGGGGGGACAACTCCTCGGTCGATCGGGGGTGTTCGGTGGGCGGGGTGGCGCTGGGCCGTGACTCCCGCCGTCGCCGCCTACCCACCGACCGGGAGCTCACACCCGGTGTCGAACGCGGAGGACGGGGTAGGCGGTCGGTCGACACGAACCGCAGAGAGGACGAGGGATGACCGAGCACGACCAGCTGCCCCTGCCCGACTACGACCACCTGCCCGTGGAGGGTCTGGCCTCGCGGATCCGGACGCTGGACGCCCAGGGTCTGGAGACCGTGCTCGAGTACGAACGCACCCACGCCAACCGCGTGCAGGTGGTCACGATCATGGAGAACCGCCTCACGTCGCTGCGCGAGGGTGCGCAGCCCTCCGGCGGGGACCCCGCTGCGTCGGCGGCCGACGACCCGTCGCACGCCGCGGGCGGCTCGAAGGTCTCCGGGGCGACCACCGGCCCCGCGATCAACCCGTCGTCGCAGGGCGACCCGACCAACCCCTCGCAACCGCGCGGAACCGGCTCCGCGGGCCCGCAGCCCACGCACTGAGCCGGCCGGCCGGGCAGGCATAGGAAGCTTTGCATGCGGAATGGGGGCCGAATCCGCATGGATAGCTTCCTATGCCCGGGGGTCAGGGCCCGCTGAAGGTGGCCACGATGTCCATGACGGCGGGGCCGAGCAGCACGATGAACAGCGTCGGCAGGATGCACAGGATCAGCGGGAAGATGACCTTCACCGGGATCTGCATGGCCTTCTCCTCGGCCCGCTGCCGCCGCTTGAGCCGCATCTCCGCGGCCTGGGTGCGCAGCACGTCGGCGATCGAGACCCCGTACTGGTCGGCCTGCACGACGGCCCGGATGAACCGGCGCAGGTCGGGGACGCCGGTCCGCTCGGCGAGCGCCAGGTAGGCGTCCCGCCGGGGCTGGCCGACGGCGATGTCCTGCAGGGTGCGCACCAGTTCCTCGGCCAGGGCCCCCTTCCCGTTGCTGCCGGCCCGGGCCATGGCCGACTCGAACCCGAGCCCCGCCTCCACGGCGATGGTCATCTGGTCGAGCGTGTCGGCCAGCTCGAGCGCGATCGCCTCCTGCCGTTCCTGACCGCGGCTGTGCAGCAGCAGCTCCGGTAGGAAGTAGGCCACGACCGTGCCGAGCACCGCGGCCCCAGCGGTCACCGGACCGGGCGAGGACGTCGCCAGGAGCAGGCCGAGCACGCCCGCGACCGGACCGAGGACGAGCTTCGCCGCGACGAGCCTGGGCACCGGCCAGGCGGCGGGCCGCCCGGCGCGGCCGGCCAGGCGGTCGAGCCGGGCGACGGTGCCCCGCGGCGTGAGCCCCCGGGCGACCCGGGAGAGGACGCCGGGACCGGTACGGCCGCGCCCACCGGTGGCTGCGCCGGCGTCGATGCCGCGCAGCAGGTTGTCGCGGATCTGGGCGCTCTCCCCGCCGGCGCCGGAGAGCAGCGACCAGCCCAGCACGGGGAGGGCCGCGCAGAGGCCGAGCGCGGCCAGGATCACGGAGACGGGGACGGTGGTCATCAGAACCGGATCGCCACGGTCTTCTTCAGCCACAGGCCGCCCACGAGCAGCATCACGGCGGCGCCGGCGAGCATGCCGTAGCCGACGAGGCTCTGGGTGAACTTGGCCAGGTACTCCGGGTTGCTCACCGAGAGGAACGCGGTCACGCCGAAGGGCAGGGCCATCAGCACGATCGCGGAGAGCTTCCCCTCGGCCGACAGCGCCTTGACCTGGCGCCGGATCGCGTTGCGCTCGCGGATGGTGTTGCCGACGGCGTCGAGCACCTCGGCGAGGTTTCCGCCGACCTCCCGGTGGATGGCGATGGCCTGCGCGACCCAGGTGAAGTCGTCGCTGCCCATGCGGTCGGCGACCTCGTCCAGGGCGTCGTTGAGATCGCGGCCGACGCGGGTCTCGTTGACGATCCGGGCGAACTCCTCCGACGTCGGTGCCTCCGCCTCGTGCGACACCGAGTCCACGGCGCGCAGCAGGCTGTGCCCGGCGCGCAGGCTGCTGGCCATGAGCTGCAGCGAGTCGTCGAGCTGGTCGGCGAACGCGGACTGCCGGCGCCCGGCGAGGAGGCCGAGCAGCAGCTTCGCGCCGAAGGGCACCATGACGACGACGAGCACGGCCAGCACGGGGCCACCGAGCAGTCCGCCGATCACCGCACCGACGACGGCGGTCAGCCCGACGGCGAGGACGAAGTTCGGCAGCGTCGTCGTCAGGCCGGCGCGCTCGAGAGCAGCGACCCCGGCGGCGAGCCGCCCGCGCTTGACGAGCGCCTTCTCGACCGCGGCCCCGGCCGCTGCCCCCGCGCCCGCCAGCGCGGAGGCGGGCGGCGCCACGGACGGGTCCAGCCGGGTCAGCGGCACGCGCGCGGGGCCGGCCGGGAGGACGACGAGGGCGAGGACGAGCAGGGCCGCGGCGATCGCGCCGACGCCGAGGAGCAGGAGGGCAGCGGGCACGGTCACCACCGCCTGGGCGCGGCCGGCTCGACCGCGCCGAAGACGCGGGGCGAGAGCGTGATGCCGAGGTCGTCGAACCTGTCGGTGAACCGTGGACGGACGCCCGTCGGCACGGGCTTGCCGAGGAACCTGCCGTGCGCATCGACCCCGGCGGAGTAGTCGAAGAGGAAGGCGTCCTGGAGGGTCACCGTCTCGCCCTCCATGCCCTGCACCTCGGTGACGTGGGTGACGCGGCGGCTCCCGTCGCGCAGCCGGGTGATCTGGACGACGAGGTCGACGGCGGAGGCGATCTGCTCGCGGATCGCCCGCAGCGGCAGGTCCATGCCGGCCATCAGCACCAGGGTCTCCAGCCGGGCGACCGCGTCGCGCGGGGTGTTGGCGTGCACGGTGGACAGCGAGCCGTCGTGGCCGGTGTTCATCGCCTGCAGCATGTCCAGCGACTCCCCGCCACGGCACTCCCCGACCACGATGCGGTCGGGGCGCATGCGCAGCGAGTTGCGGACCAGGTCGCGGATGGTGATCGCGCCCTTGCCCTCGATGTTGGGCGGCCGGGACTCCAGCCGGACGACGTGGTCCTGCTGGAGCTGCAGCTCGACGGCGTCCTCGATGGTGACGATCCGCTCGCCCTCGGGGATGAACGAGGACAGCACGTTGAGCAGCGTCGTCTTCCCGGTACCGGTACCGCCGGAGACGATCACGTTCAGCCGGGCCTGGACGCAGGCGTCGAGCAGTTCGGCCATCTCCGGGGAGAGCGTGCCGAAGTTGATCAGGTCCTCGACGGTGAACGGGTCCTTGGAGAACTTCCGGATGGTGAGCGTGGAGCCGCTGAAGGCCAGCGGGGGGATGACCGCGTTGACGCGCGAGCCGTCGGCCAGCCGGGCGTCGACCAGCGGGGAGGACTCGTCGATCCGCCGTCCCACCCGGGAGACGATGCGGTCGATGACCCGGCGCAGGTGCTCCTCGGAGGTGAACCGCGTGGCGGTGCGCTCGAGCCGACCGCTGCGCTCCACGTAGATGGCGTCGGGCCCGTTGACCATGATCTCGCTGACGGCGGCATCGTCGAGCAGTCGCTGCAGGGGGCCGTAGCCGAGCACGTCGTCGGCCAGTTCGGCGGTGAGCCGCTGCCGCTCCTCCGTGCTGAGCGGGACGTTCTCCTCCTCGACGACCTCGTCGAGCTCCTTGAGGACCACCGCCCGCAGCGCGTCCTCGGCCATCGAAGGGTCGTTCATCCGGCTGCCCATGCGCTCGAACAGCGCCTTGCCCACGCGGTCCTTGAGCCGCGCCAGGGCGTCGGTCGGCGGCGCGAGCGCCGCAGAGGCGGCCGGCCGGGGCTTGGGCAGGGTGCGGGTGGCAGCAGGCGCGGCGGGCGGCACCGCACGGGCCGGGACGGACGCCTGGGCGACGGCGGGCGCGGGCTGCTCGCTCGCAGGCGCCGCTCCTTCCCCGCCCCGCGCCGCCTGCAGCCGCTGGGCGAGGTTCACGACGACGCCCGGTGCTTGGCCCGGTAGCGACCGGACTTCATCAGCGGGGTCGCCGAGAAGCGGGACACCAGCCGGCGCAGCTCGCGCACCATCGGGTCGCGGCGGCCGCCGCTGGACAGGATGGGGACGCCCTGGTTGGTCGTGGCGGGCACGGCCTTCGACCGGGGCAGGACGACGTCGACGCCGGTGCCGATCGTCGTCTCGACGTCGCGGACGGTCAGGCCGCCCTTGGGGTCGGCGAAGTTCATGACGACGTGCCGCCCCGCGGGGATCATGGTCAGCTCCCGGAGCACGTCGAGCTCCTTGCGCAGCCCCCGCACACCGGGCACGTCCATGCTCGTGAGCATGACGACGTCGGACGCGCGGTCCAGCGCCGCCAGCGTCTGCTCGGACAGGCCGGGGGCCGTGTCGACGACGACGTAGCGGAACTCGCGCGCCAGCGAGGCCAGCAGCCGGGTGACGTCCTCACCGCTGACCGTGTCACCGGCCGCCGGCGACTCCGCGCCGCAGACGGCGAACAGCCCGCTGGGGTGCTGGGTCAGGAAGGTCTTGAGGACCATGGTGTCCTCGGCCGCCGGCCCGTGCACGGCGTCGGGGAGGGTGTACTCGGGGACGAGTCCCAGGGCGGAGGCCACGTCGCCGAACTGCACGTCCAGGTCCACCAGCACGGTCGACTGGGGAGCGGCGTCGGTGAGCCCGATGGCCAGGTTGGTCGCGACAGTGGTCTTGCCGACGCCCCCCTTCGGCGAGGCGATGGTGATGACGCGCCCGGCGTAGCGGTCGGTCTCGCTGGTCGGCCGCAGCACCCGGCGCCGGCCGGCGGCGGCCCGCCCGGCCCGCTCGACGGCGGCGCCGATCTCCTCGACGTCGGCGTCGGGCGGCAGCAGGTCGCGGATGCCCGCACGCATGGCCGCCTGCCACATCTCGGGCGACGGCTCGGCCATGAGGACGACGGTGATGCCCGGCGACTGCACGTCGAGCCGGCTGGCCAGGCCCAGCACCTCGGGTGCCGGCGCGTGCGGGCCGACGAGCAGCACGTCGGGCAGCTCGCCGTCGACGAGCTGCTCGAACAGCCGGGCGGGGTCGCTGGGCAGCCGGCCCGGCGGCAGGACGTGCACGTCGCCGTCGGTGGCCTCCTTGACCCGCAGGACGAGGTCCTCCCCGGCTCCGGCCAGGACGACGCGGCTCATGAGTAGGCCTTTCCGTAGATCGTGTCCGGCGTCAGCACCTGGGTGCGGGAGACGTCGGGGTCGGCGGGCTCGAGGGACAGCCAGATGCTGGCGTGCTCGGCGGCGAAGACGATCGCCTCGGCCTGCGGGGCGGTGACGGCGAACGTGATCATGAGGCTGCCCGAGGGAGCGGGCGCCGCGGCGGGCGAAGCCGTCCCGTCGGCGGGCGGGGCCGGCGGGGCGGGCGCCCCCTGCACCTGGCTGACCAGCACCTCGTGCAGCACCGAGTGGGTCGTGCCCCCGGCGTCCCCGCCCATGGAGACGAAGACGCCGACGGTGTCGCCGGCGGAGAGCCGGCCGCCCACGGCCCGCTGCGGCTCCAGGACGATGCTGACCTCTTGCATGCCCTCGGGGACCGGCACCGTGCCGGGAGCCTGCCGCTGGTCGGGGCGCGCGAACCGGCTGCCGAGCAGCTGCTCGCCGGGCTCCAGGTCGATGGTGGCGACGCGGTCGGCCAGCGTGGCCAGGTCGGTGACCCGGCCGGGCATCGCGGCCTTCGCCGGCAGGAGCTCGACGCCGACCAGTTCGGCCAGGGCGCTGCCCGGGGTGCCGGCAGGGATGGCGACCTCGGCCACCAGCACCTCCACGGCCTGGACGCCGGCGAAGGCACGCTGCTCCGCGCCGCGCACGTAGCCCACGAGGACCACGGTGCCGACGGCGATCAGCACGAGGGCCGCCACGGCGGCCAGGAAACGACGTCTCACGAGCGGGCGCCCCTATCGGATCAGTCGGAGGATCGAGGCGCCCATCTGCGGGGCGTCCGGGCTGTAGCTCCAGTCGTCGGACAGCTCGACGAAGCGCGTGAAGTAGCCGGTGATGCAGCGGTCGTTGCCGGTGCAGGGCCGGGGATCGGACTTGTACTGGCCGGTGAAGGAGTAGCCGGTCAGCCGGAAGGCGGCGTAGCCGTGCACCCGGTACCAGCCACCGCTGCCCGTGCCGCCCGCCTCGTCGAAGATCGGCAGCAGCACCGTCTGGCCGAGGTAGGAGGCGAAGTCCTCGGGCTCGCACCCCGCGGACGGGGATTCGCCGGGATCGGACTGCAACATGCCGTCGATCTGGCTGGCGGTCCCGCAACCGCCCGAGCCGGTCCGCACGAAGCCGAAGCCGCCCGGGATCTGGTTGCCCGACGGCGGGTGGCACTCCGGGGCGCCGTCGGTCTTGGTCAGCTTGAGCACCTGCGGGGCCTCCTCGTCCGGGAGGCCGCCACCGGTCTGCTTCTCGAACGCGCACCAGGAGAAGGTGAGGGGCAGCACGGCGGTGCCCTGGCTGGGAGCACCCCAACCGACGGTCGCGGTCGCCGAGACCTGGCTGCTGTCGTGGCCGATGACCGGCGCGAACCAGTGCTCCTTCGGTGCGCCACCGGTGACGGTCACGCTGAGCGGGTCGCTGCTGAGGACGGGCTGGGCAGCGGTGCCCGTGGGGTCGTTGTGGCTGATCAGCTGCTGGGCCGTCGCCAGCATGTCGCCGCAGTTGCCGCGCGAGCAGTCCTGCGCGACGGCGATGGCGGCGGCGTCGGCCGCGACCTGGAGCCGGGCGCGCTCGGCGTAGAGGGCGCCGATGTCGACGGCGATGGCCGTGAAGCCCAGCATCGGCACCAGCAGCAGCGAGAACACGACGGCGCTGGCACCGCGCTCGCCGGCCAGCCGGCGGCGGAGCCGCGTGGTCAGCCGTTGCATCGCATGACCCCCGTTCCGGTGAGCTCGATCTCGGAGCCGAAGAAGCCCGTCAGGTAGGGCTTCGGGTAGGTGATGGTGAGGCGGACGGCGGTGTCGCCGGCGCCGGTGGTGGGGCAGGTCCCCGCCGTCCCACCGACGATCACGATGTCGATCTGGTCGTCGGTGATCGCCGGGTGCAGCGATGCGGCCGCGTTGCGGACGACGGTCCGTGCGTCGGCGGGGTCGTTGCGCAGGGCCATGGCCCGCACCCCCTCGCGGGCGGCCGCCGAGAGCGTGCCCTGCACCTGGAAGGCGTGGCCGAACTCGGCGATGCCGATGACCAGCACGAGCAGCAGCGGCACGATGAAGGCGAACTCGACCGCGGTCGCCCCGCGCTCGTCACGCATCCGTCGCTCGCTCATCCCGCCCACCTCCTCTCGTGCAGCGGCGCAGCGGCCCCCGGTCGGGGCCGCTGCGCCGCACCCCCACCGCGGGGCGCCGCACCGGGGGGGTGAGGGGGGGG
>NZ_JASNFN010000050.1:0-3460 GCF_030731085.1 Blastococcus carthaginiensis
CCCCCCCCACCCCCCCCCCCCCGCCCGGGCGCCGGGGCCCGGGGCCCCGGGGGGGGCGCCCCCCCCCCCGAACCGCTACGTCGTCGCGCAGCAGCGGGTGGATCAGGGGGTCGTGGTCGTGGTCGTGGTGCCGGTGCCGCCGGTGCCACCGATCTCGTCGGCGATGCCGTCGAACATCGTGGAGAGGTTGTCGCCCAGCGCGGTGACCGCGACGATGATGACGACGGCGATGAGGCCGACCATGAGGCCGTACTCGACGGCGGTGGCGCCCTTCTCGTCCCGGCGCAGGCGCTCCTGGGCGACCGCGACGAAGCTGGCGATGGTGGCGTAGGCGTTGATCACGTGCACTCCCTGAGGTGTCGGCCGTCCGGCAGGATCGGGTGACCCGGCCTGTGCGGCTGCTGGGGAGAGTTGTCGTGCAGGACACGCCGCGGCTTGAGCGCCGTTCACCCGAACGGTGGACACCGGCCCGTCGGACGGGCGACCCGACGCCGGGGCAGATCACGCTGCGCGAGCAGATCAGCCGAGCAGGGCGCCGCCCCAGCCCACGGCGAGCGCGGCGCCCGCCAGCATCGCCGGCCCGAAGGGCAGCTCGCTCCGCCGGCCGACCCGCCGGGTGAGCAGCAGCACGAGGGCCACCGCCGCCTGCACCACGAATCCCGCGACCGCCCCCAAGAGCACCGCGTCCCAGCCCAGCCAGCCCAGCGGCAGGCCGATGAGGGCCGCGAGCTTGACGTCCCCCATGCCGAGGCCGGCGGGCGAGATCAGCGCCATGACCAGGAAGCCGCAGAAGAGGACGGCGGCCGCCGACCCGGCGCGCAGCAGCTGGTCCCAGGTGCCCTGCGCCGCCGCGGCGACGAGGAGCAGGGCCGCAGTGGCCGCGACCGCCGGCCCGGTGACGCGGTTGGGCAGCAGCCGGTGGCGCAGGTCGACCAGCGCGAGGAGCACGCCCGCCCCGGTGACGACCAGGAAGGCCGGCAGCGCCCAGACCGCGCCGAGTCGCAGCGCCACGAGCCCGAACAGCGCGGCCGTGAGCAGCTCCGTCACCGGGAACGGCAGCGCCCGGCGGGGCCGCGGCTCCCCCCCGTCCCAGGGGAAGGCCGCGGCGAGCCGGTCGGCCACCGCTCCGGCGAGCACGCCCAGCAGCGCGGGCACCGCGACCGCCGCGGCGGTCACCGGCCGGCGGGAGGGAGCTCGGGGATCACGGCGCACACCCTGGCACAGCCCGATGGCCTCGCTGCGCAGGCGCCGGTGGGGGCGCGGAGGATCGTCGGCCGGTTCGGCTGAAGACCGGCCCACCACCCGCCGTTGAGAATCACGGTCGCTGGGCGCGGGACGGGCGGGGAGGTCGGCGTGCGGATCAGCACGAACGTCGCGGCGCTCAAAACCCACCGGGTCCTCGCGGGGAGCGACCGGGCTGCAGGGCGGTCGCTGGAACGCCTGGCGTCAGGGCTGCGCATCAACCGGGCCGCCGACGACGCCGCCGGGCTGGCGGTGGCGGAGGGCCTCCGGTCACGCATCGGTGGCATGCGCCAGGCGGTGCGCAACACCCACGACGGCATCAGCGTCGTCCGCACGGCCGAGGGGGCCCTGGCGCAGTCGACGTCCGTGCTGCAGCGCATGCGCGACCTGACGGTGCAGGCGGCCAACGACGGGGCGCTCGACGCCTCCGCGAAGGCAGCGGTCCAGCGCGAGATCGACCAGCTCGCCGCCGAGCTCACCCGGATCGCCACGGTCACCGCCTTCAACGGCACCCCGCTGCTCGACGGCTCCTACCGCGGCACCTTCCAGGTGGGCTCGGAGGTGGGCGAGACGATCACCGTCGTGATCGGCGGGGCCGGTAGGGGGATGGACGCCGAGGGGCTCGGCATCGGAGGCATCGATGTCGCCCGCACGGCGGCCGGCTCCGCGGCCCGGGCCACGGCGACCCCGGCCGTCTCCGACGAGGAGGGCGTGCCGACCTCCGGCCGGCTGTCCCTCGCGGGGGACTTCATCACACCCGGCAGCCTGGAAGCCGCCTACCGGGACCTCACGGGGACGATCAGCTACGCCGGCCGGACGTTCGACCTCGGCACCGTCGACTACACCGGTGACGTCACCGCCCAGGACCACATCGACACGATCAACCTCGCGGCGCGGGCGGCCCTGGGCACCGCCGGCATGCCGGTGGTGGCCACCTCCGGCGAGCTGGTCTTCACCGGTGACAACCCCGGCCCCGGGTCGACGACCGCGGACGGGCAGCGGCTGAGCCTGCGGTACGACCCCCAGCTGGATACCGGGACGGCGGTACGCGCCATCGACACCGCGATCCGGTGGGTCGGTTCCGCGCGGGCCGATCTCGGCGCCATCGAGAACCGGCTGGCGCACACCGCGGCCCGGCTCGACGTCGCGGTCGAGAACACCACCGCGTCCTGGTCGCGGATCCGCGACACCGACATGGCGGCCGAGATGAGCGCGCTGACCCGCGCCCAGGTGCTCTCCCAGGCCGGGACGGCGATGCTCGCCCAGGCCCAGCAGTCCCCGCAGGGTGTCCTCCGCCTGCTCGGCTGAGCCCGCGCCGACCGCGCGCGGGCTGCCCGCCGGTGGGCCACACTCCGGACGTGACAGTGGACGAGGGCTCGACCCATCGCACGGCGGCGGTCTGGTCCTACCAGGGGCACGGCGTGCACGCCGCCCCGGGCGTGCACGAGTACGCGCTCGACCTGGTCCGGCAGCAGCTGCCCGAGGGCGGCCGGATCCTGGAGGTGGGCGCCGGCTGCGGCGCGCTGGCGTGCCGGCTGCGGGAGGCGGGCTTCGACGTCGTCCCCACCGACCTCGACCCGCCGCACGACTGGATCCACCGCCTCGACCTCGACGACCCGCAGTGGACCGGGGAGACCCGCGGCCCCTTCGACATGGTGGTCTGCGTCGAGACGCTCGAGCACGTGGAGAACCCGCGGAAGGTGCTGCGCTCGATGCGGTCGTTGCTGCAGCCGGGCGGCAAGCTGCTGGTGAGCACGCCGAACGTCGGCCACCCGCACTCGCGGCTGAAGATGTTCCTGCGCGGCGCGCCGTTCATCTTCGGGCCGGGCCACTACTACCAGCCCGGCCACATCTCGATCCTCCCCGACTGGCTGCTCGTCGAGCACGTGCGCACGGCGGGGTTCGAGGACATCACCGTCACCAGCGGCGGGTCGACCTGGTACGTCGGGCCCCGGCGTCTCGCCCACCGGGTCGAGACGGCGCTGCTGTGGGCGATCGGGCTGCGGCCGCGGGCCGAGTCCGGCGAGGGGATCTGCACCTTCGTCACCGCCGTCGCCGTGTGACGGCAGCGGCCGGACCGGTCAGGCGGGGCGGGTGCCGGCCAGGGTGGCGTAGGCGACGACGTTGTCCTCGTAGCTGCGGGCGACGGGGTCGAACTCGCCGCCGCAGGTGATCAGCCGCAGCTGGGGGTCGGGGGTGTTGCCGTACACCTGCAGGG
>NZ_JASNFN010000051.1:0-15667 GCF_030731085.1 Blastococcus carthaginiensis
ACGGTCCCAAGGCGGCGAGCAACCTGACGACGGCTCCCACTCATGTGCTGCAACCGGGCCCGGCCTCGGCGGGCCGGCCCACTTCCCTCATCCGGGGCATCCGTGGCCAGGCCAGTGGTGGCAATCAGTCGGACGAGGCTCGACACGATCCCTCAAGATCGTCTCTCCCTCAGAGCCGCTTTCCTCGCCACCCACCGGACCAGCCGGGATGCTCATGCAACCCTGGAACCCCGAAGCTGATCAAGCACCGGAGCTCTTTACATGAGCCGCGTCCTCACGGGCGGGGGTTGGTCCGCGTCCAGCCGCGGTCGTCCCGCCGGGCACCCTGACCGGCCCGGCAGCGGCGGCACACCGACTGCACCTCTTCCGCGTGCCGCCCCGACTCCGGCTGCACGTCCGGCCAGCCGACGTGCGGGAAGCGGGTGAGGCGCGAGCGGCTCAGGGACAGCCCGCAGACCGTCTCGTTGCGCCCGCGCTCCCACGCGTGGACCTCCCCGGCGGGGTACCGGATACCGTCATCGGGGTCGACCCACTGGTCCGTCGCGGCCACCGCCGCCCTGCCCCCTGCCATGGGCGCACCCGTACCCGCGACCGGGCGCCCGGGTAAACCGGTCGCCGCGGACCCGCTCGCGCCGCAGAATCCTGGTGGTGGAGAGACTCTCGGACAAGCTGCTGAACTGGGCCAGCATCCTCGACGACGAGACCCGCCGGCAGGCGGAGCGCGCCGCCTCCCTCGACATCGTCGACCCCCACGTCGCCCTCATGCCGGACGCCCACCTGGGCAAGGGCGCCACCGTGGGCTCGGTGCTGCCCACCCGGCGGGCGATCATCCCGGCGGCGGTCGGCGTCGACATCGGCTGCGGCATGATCGCCGTCCGCACGCCCTGGTCGGTGGACGAGGTGCGGGGGCGCGGCCCGCTCGCGCCGCTGCGCGGCGACATCGAGCGCGCCGTCCCACTGTCGGCGGGCCGGTACAACAAGAAGCTGACCGAGACCGCCCGCCGCCGGGTCGCCGAACTCGAGGCGACGGCCGAGGAGCTCGGCGACCGCGTCCTGCACTCGGTGACGACGACGGCGCCGAACTGGGCGCTGCAGCTTGGCAGCCTGGGATCCGGGAATCACTTCGTCGAGGTGACCGCGGACGAGCAGGACCGCGTCTGGCTCTTCCTGCACTCCGGCAGCCGCGGGGTGGGCAACAAGATCGCCCAGAAGCACATCGCCATCGCCCGGGAGCGGGCGCGGCGCGACGGCCTCGACCTGCCCGATCGCGACCTCGCCTGGCTGGACGAGGGCACCCCGGAGTTCGACCGGTACATCGCCGAGCTGCGGTGGGCGCAGCACTTCGCGCTGCTCAACCGCGAGGAGATGATGGACCGCGTCGCCGACGCCCTGGCCCGGCACATGCGCGCCGACGCGACGCCCCGGCTGGAGCAGGTCAACTGCCACCACAACTTCACCCAGCACGAGCGGCACTTCGGCGAGGAGCTCTGGGTGTCGCGGAAGGGCGCCATCCAGGCGGAGAAGGGGCAGGCCGGGCTGATCCCCGGTTCGATGGGCACGGCCAGCTACGTGGTCGCCGGCCTGGGCAACGCGGAGTCGCTCAACAGCTCTCCGCACGGCGCCGGCCGGGTGTACTCGCGGTCGAAGGCCCGCAGGACCTTCACGCGGGCCCAGCTCGAGGAGTCGATGCGCGGCATCGAGTGGCGACACAGCGACGCCTTCCTCGACGAGATCCCCGCGGCGTACAAAGACGTCGACGTCGTCATGGCCGACGCCGCCGACCTGGTGGAGGTGCGGCACACGCTGCGCCAGCTGGTGAACGTGAAGGGCGACTGAACCGCTACGGTGCGGATCTTGTGACTGCCGTCTCATCGAGGCCCCGCCTGTCCCGGGGCACGCACCTGGGCTACGCCACGGGCTCGATCGGGACGGCCGCGTTCGGCACCGTGCCCGGGCTGCTGCTCCTGTACTACCTGACCGACGTGCTCGGCGTGGCCGCCGGGATCGCCGGCCTCGTGGTCTTCGCGCCCAAGGCCTGGGACGTGCTGCTCAACCCCTGGATCGGCAGCCGCTCGGACCGCACGGCCGGCCGCTGGGGGCCCCGCCGGCCGTGGATGCTGGCCGGCGGGATCACCCTGCCACCGCTGTTCGTCCTCGTCTTCGCCGGGCCCAGCGCCCCGCCGGCGGCGGCCGCGGTGTGGGTGGCGGTCACCTTCCTGCTGGCCGCCACCGCCTACGGCTGCTTCCAGGTGCCCTACGTCGCCCAGCCGGCCGAGATCACCGACGACCCCGACGAGCGGTCGACGTTGATGTCCTGGCGGGTCGCCGCCCTCGCGGTGGGCATCCTGCTCGCCGGTGCGGGAGCGCCCGCGGTCGTGGACGCATTCGGGGACGGCCGCGGCGGCTACCTCGCCATGGCGGTGTTCGTCGCCGCGCTGCTGGCCCTGGGCATGCTCGGGGCCGTCGTCGGCACCCGGAACGCACCGACGCTGACCCGGGTGCGCACCGAGGGCCGGCTGCTCGCCACGCTCCGGCTGGCGTGGAAGGCGCGACCGTTCCGGGTGCTGCTCACCGGCTTCGTCGTCCAGGCGCTCGGCATCGGCGTGATGCTGGCCGGGGTGCCGTACTACTCCGAGCAGGTGCTCGGCGACCCGGCCGCGGGCACGCTGCTGTTCGCCGCGCTGGTGGGCCCGGCGATCCTGGTCATGCCCGTGTGGCTGCGGGTCGGCCGCCGGGTCGGCAAGCGCGCCGGGCTGCTCGCCGCGTCGCTGCTGTTCACCGGGGCGGCGGGCGCGCTCGCCGTCGTCCCCGAGAGCGGCACGGGTGCGGCGGTCGCCCTCGTGGCGCTGGTCGGCGTCGGCTACGCGGGCATGCAGATGTTCCCGCTGGCGATGCTGCCCGACGTCATCGCCGCCGACGAGGCCTCCTCCGGCGCGCGCCGGGCGGGCGTCTTCACCGGCGTCTGGACGGCGGCCGAGACCCTGGGCCTCGCCATCGGGCCGGGCCTGCTCGGCGGCCTGCTCGCCCTCGCGGGCTACGTCTCCTCCACCGGCGACGAGGTGGTGGCGCAGTCGGGCGGCGCCGTCCTCGCCGTGCGGGTCGGCTTCACCCTCGTCCCCGCGCTGTTCGTGCTCGCCAGCCTGCCCGTGCTCGCCCGCTACCGGCTCGATGCCGTGCCCACCCAGGAGGTCCCCGCGTGACGCCCCAGGACGTGCTCGCCGAGCTCACCGCGCTGCAGCGCGACGACGTGCCCACCCACGGCGGGGCGACGATGGCCTACGTCTACGACTCCGGGCGCACCGAGGTCGACGAGCTCGCCGCGGCCGCGCAGGCCGCGTTCCAGTGGACCAACGCCCTCGATCCGACCGCCTTCCCCAGCGTCGCGCGCATCGAGAACGACCTCGTCGGCGCCGCGCTCGAGCTGCTGGGCGGCGGGCCGGACGCCGTCGGGACGCTCACCAGCGGCGGTACGGAGAGCTGCGCGCTCGCCGTGCTCGCCGCCCGCGAGCAGTGGCGCGCCCGGGGCGGGGCGGGGCGGCCCCGGATGCTGCTGCCCGTGACGGCCCACGCCGCGTTCCGCAAGGCCGCGCACCTGTTCGGCGTCGAGGTCGTGGACATCCCCGTCGACCCGGAGACCTGCCGCGCCGACCCCTCGGCGGTGGTGCGGCAGCTGGACGAGCGCACGGTGCTGGTGGTCGTCAGCGCGCCGTCCTACCCGCACGGCGTGCTGGACCCGGTGGGCCGGATCGCGGGGCTCGCGGCCGGTGCCGGCGTCCCCTGCCACGTGGACGCCTGCATCGGCGGGTGGGTGCTCCCGTTCCTCGACGACGTCCCCGAGCCCTTCGACCTCTCCGTGCCGGGGGTGACGTCGCTGTCGGTGGACCTGCACAAGTACGGCTACGCACCCAAGGGCGTGTCGGTCCTGCTCACCGCCACCCCGGAGCTGCGGCACGCGCACTGGTTCAGCACCGCCGGCTGGCCGGGCTACCCCGTGGTCAACCCGACGCTGGCCGGCACCCGCCCCGCCGGGGTCATGGCGGCGGCGTGGGCGGTGCACCGGTGGCTGGGCACCGACGGGTACCGGGACCTGGCCCGCCGGGCGCGGGAGGCCACGGTCCGGCTCGCCGCCGGTGCCGCCGCCGTCGACGGGCTCCGGGTGGTCGGCCGGCCGGTGGCGACGCTGGTCGCCCTGGCCGCGGACGGCCCCGACGGCGTCGACGTGCTCCACCTCGCCGACGAGATGACGGCGCGCGGCTGGCTGCTGCAGCCGCAGCCACCCTTCGCCCAGGACGTCGGCGACCTGCCGGCCACCCTGCACCTCACCGTCACGGCCGCCACAGCCGACCGGGTGGAGGCCCTGCTGTCCGATCTCCGCGGCGCGGCGCGGGCGGCCGCAGCGCTGCCCCGGCCGGTCCCCGACCCCGGGCTGGTGGCCGCGGCCGCCACGATCGACCCGGCGGCGCTGTCGGTGGCCGAGGTCGAGGCTTTGCTGGAGCTGGCCGGCGTCTCCGGCGGATCGCTGCCCGAGCGGATGGCACCGGTGCACGCGCTGGTGGCTGCCCTCCCCCGGCCGGTCGCCGAGCGGCTGCTCGCCGGTGTGCTGGGCCGGGTCTACCGCCCCGCGCTCAGCGGGTGACGCCCTGCTCCCGGGCGCAGGCGGCCACGGCCTCGGCGACGGCGGTCGCGACCCGGCGGTCAAGCGGGCTGGGCACGATGTAGTCGGCGCGCACCTCGTCGCCGACGACGCCGGCGATCGCGGCCGCCGCGGCGAGCTTCATCTCCTCGGTGATGCGCGTGGCGCCGGCGTCGATGGCGCCGCGGAAGACGCCCGGGAACGCGAGCACGTTGTTGATCTGGTTGGGCAGGTCGCTGCGGCCGGTGGCGACGACGGCGGCGTGCCTCGCGGCCATCTCCGGGTCCACCTCGGGCGTCGGGTTGGCGAGGGAGAAGACGATGCAGTTCTCGGCCATCGAGGCGATCGCCGCCTCGGGCACCGAACCACCGGAGACGCCGAGGTAGACGTCGGCCCCCTCGAGCGCGGAGACCATGGTGCCGGCGAACCCGGTCCGGTTGGTGTTCTCGACCAGCCACCGCTTGGTGCCCGTCACCTCGCGGCCGGCGTGCAGGACGCCCTGCGAGTCCGCGACGGCGATCTCCCCCACCCCCGCCTCCAGCAGGATCTTGGTGCAGGCGACGCCGGCCGCCCCGGCACCGGAGACGACCACCCGCAGGTCACCCAGCTCGCGGCCGACCACCCTCGCGGCGTTGCGCAGCGCGGCGAGCACGACGATCGCCGTCCCGTGCTGGTCGTCGTGCATGACCGGGATGTCCAGGCGCTCGCGCAGCCGCGCCTCGATCTCGAAGCAGCGAGGGGCGCTGATGTCCTCGAGGTTGATCCCGCCGAAGGATGGCGCGATCGCCGCGACCGTCTCGACGATCTCGTCGACGTCGGTGGTGGAGAGCACGATCGGCACCGAGGAGAGGCCGGCGAACTCGCTGAACAGGCAGGCCTTGCCCTCCATGACCGGTAGCGAGGCGGCCGGGCCGATGTCCCCCAGGCCGAGCACGGCGGTCCCGTCGGAGACGACGGCGACGACGCGGGGCGCCCAGGTGAACCGGCGGGCGAGGTCGGGCTCGGCGGCGATCGCGCTCGAGACCCGGGCGACCCCCGGGGTGTAGGTGAGGGCGAGGTCGGCGATCGAGCCGATGGAGCGGGTCGAGGACACGGAGAGCTTGCCGCCCTCGTGCACCGCGAACGCCGGGTCGTGGGCGAATCGGTCGGTGCCGACGTGGTCCCCGGAGGCCGGATTTCCGCTCATGGGCACAGCAGCGTAATCCCGGCCGGAGACCGCGCTGTCGCTACGGTGCGCTCGTGGAGATCCGCGAGCTCGCCGTGCCCGACAGTTTCGTGATCGACCTGACGCCGCACGGGGACACGCGGGGCCGTTTCACTGAGTGGTACCGCGCCGACCTGCTGTCCCAAGCAGTGGGACACCCGCTGACCCTCGCCCAGGCCAACCACAGCGTCTCGACCGCGGGCGTGCTGCGCGGCGTGCACTTCGCGCTCGTGCCCCCGGGGCAGGCCAAGTACGTCTACTGCCCCGCCGGGCGGGTGCTCGACGTCGTCGTCGACGTCCGGGTCGGCTCGCCGACGTTCGGCGCGCACGACAGCGTGCTGCTCGACAGCGAGCGGCCGCGGGCGGTGTACCTCGCCGAGGGGCTGGGGCACGCCTTCCTCGCCCTGGCCGACGGCAGCTCGGTCACCTACCTCGTCTCCTCCGGTTACGACCCGGGGCGGGAGTTCGGCGTCTCGCCCCTGGACCCCGACCTGGATCTGCCCTGGCCGTCGGACGTCGAGCTGGAGCTGTCGGCCAAGGACCGGGCGGCGCCGACCCTCGCCGAGGCACGCGAGCAGGGCCTGCTGCCGACGATGGCCGAGTGCGCGGCGCGGTACGCCGAGCTACGGCAGGGCTGACGGCGGGGCGGCGGGCAGCCGGCCGGGGCGGGGCCACAGCCGGCCGACCACCCGCCCCACGACGACGGCGGCCCCGAAGGCGCGGCTGTCGTCGGCCACGAACGGGTTGTCCCCTTCGACCCAGTGCCCGCCCTCGACGGTGCGCCGCACCCGCTTGACCACCAGCAGCTCCGGGCGGGCCGGGAACCGGGCCAGGACGACGTCGCCCGGGCGGACCCGGCCACCGGCGCGCACGCGGCGGGCGAGCAGCCGGTCACCGGAGCGCACGGTCGGGGACATCGACGGACCGCTGACCCGCACCAGGGCCCACGCGCTGGGCAGCGGAGCTGCGATCTCTCCCGAACTGTCGCCGTCGATCACCGCGAGTAGGGTCGCAGACGACACAACCCCACGATCCCCGGAGGCATATCCATGCGTCTCACCCGCATGTTCTCCGCCGTGGAGGCCACCGCGCACTGCGACCTCCCCTGCGGCGTCTACGACCCGGCCCAGGCCCGCATCGAGGCGGAATCGGTCAAGGGCATCCAGGAGAAGTACCAGGGCAACGAGGACCCGGTCTTCCGCACCCGCGCCATCCTGATCAAGGAGCAGCGGGCGGAGCTCGTCAAGCACCACCTGTGGGTGCTGTGGACCGACTACTTCAAGCCCCCGCACTTCGAGAAGTACCCGCAGCTGCACGAGCTGTTCAACAAGGCCACCAAGCAGGCGGGCGCAGCCGGCGGCAAGGGCAGCATGGACCCCGCCGAGGGCCAGAAGCTGCTCGACTACATCGCCGAGATCGACAAGATCTTCTGGGAGACCAAGGCCGCGGCCTGAACGAACACCTGCAGCTCACCGGCCGGCACCCCTCGGGGTGCCGGCCGGTGGCGTCCGCGCACGCGACGACGTCCCGGGCGCAGCGTTGCTCCCCAGGCGGCCAGGACCGCCGCGCAGGTGGCCGGTGAGGGGCCGCCGCCCCGCGCACCGACGACGCCCCGCGCACCGACGAGGCCTCGCACACCGATGAGTTCGCGATCCCGGTCCGGTCTCCAGCTCCGAAGTCCCCGACCCGAGGAGCAACCATGGCCGTCCGCCTCAACCCCTACCTGCACTTCGCCGGCGACGCCCGCGCCGCGATGGAGTTCTACCGCTCCGTCCTCGGCGGGGAGCTGGAGGTGATGACCTTCGGCGACGCCGGCGGCGGGGGCGGCGAGTACCCGGACGACGGCGTCATGCACGCCTACCTCCGCACCGACGCCGGCCTGGAGCTCATGGCCTCCGACGGGCACGACCCGCAGGCGGGCGGACCGGGCAAGGTCTCGTGCTCCCTCTCCGGTGACGACACCGAGACCCTCACCCGGTGGTTCGAGGGGCTCGGGGCGGGCGGCACCGTGGACGTGCCGTTCGAGAAGCAGATGTGGGGGGACACGTTCGGGCAGGTCACCGACCGGTTCGGCATCCGCTGGCTGGTGAACGCCGCCACACCCGTCTCCTGAGCCCCGGGCGTCGTCGCGGGGCCCGGCGGTCCGACGACGACGCGGCCCCCGCCCTGCCGCCACCGGTAGCGTGGGGGCCACCATGCGCATCGACCCCGCCGGCTGGCCCTTCATCGCCGGCCCGCTGACCCCGGCCGCCCTGCTCGCCGCGGGAGCCCGGGTCACGGGCCGCCGCTGGCCACGCCTGGCCGCCTGGCCCCTGCTCGGACTGTCCGCCTACATGGCGGTCTTCTTCCGCGACCCCGACCGCCGGTGCGACACCACGCCCCCCGGTCCGGACGACGTCCTCTCCCCCGCCGACGGCGTCGTCATGGTCGCCGGCGAACCGCAGGAGGGCGTCGCGCCCGGCGGCGCCCCCGAGGGTGGCTGGCAGCAGGTGAGCGTCTTCCTGTCGGTGGTCGACGTGCACGTGAACCGCTCGCCCTACCGTGGCGAGGTCGTGGAGAGCTCCTACCGCAAGGGCAGCTTCCTGGCGGCCTACCGCAAGGAGTCGGCGCACCGCAACGAGCGCAGCGAGATCCGGCTCCGCGACGGCGACCGCACGGTGGTCTTCCGGCAGATCGTGGGCGTGCTGGCGCGCCGGATCGTGACCCGCACCGGGGTCGGCCGCTCGCTGGCGACGGGGGAACGGATGGGGCTGATGAAGTTCGGCTCGCGCATGGACGTGTTCGTGCCGCGCGAGTGCACCATCACCGTGACGGCGGGACAGCGCGTGCGGGGCGGCGAGACCGTCATCGCCCGCTGGCCCGCCACCCGCTGAGGCCCCCGGTGCCGACACGGCGCACGGCCACCGTGGAGTTCGTGCGGGGTTCGGTGCGCGGTACCCGCCGGCGGGCGCTGGCCACCCTGCCCAGCCTGTTCACCCTCGGCAACATGCTGTGCGGCTTCGCCGCGATCCTGGTCTCCATCCGCGGCCAGTACACCCTGGCCGCGGTGCTGATCGGGCTCTCCGTGCTGTTCGACATCACCGACGGCGCCGTCGCCCGGCTGGTGGGGGCGGTGACCCCCTTCGGCCTGCAGTTCGACTCGCTCGCCGACCTGGTGTCCTTCGGTCTGGCGCCGGCGCTGCTGGCCTTCACGTTGTTCTCCGAGGGCCGCGACGAGTGGGACCCGCTGGGCTGGGTGGTCTGCTTCCTGTGGGTGGCGTGCGCGGCGATCCGGCTCGCCCGGTTCAACACCACGATCGACCCCACCGCCGACAAGCGGTACTTCACCGGCATGCCGAGCCCCGGTGCCGCGGGCGTCGTCCTCGCGTCGGTGTTCGCGTTCGGCGACGACATGCAGGGTCGCGACCGGCTCTGGGTGCTGCTGGTCGTCGCCGTCCCGGCGGTGCTGATGGTCACCAACATCCGGTTCCGCTCCTTCCGGTCGCTGGTCAGCCCGAAGAGCGGCCGCCCGTACGGCCTGGTCGCCACCGCGGTGCTGCTGGTGATCGGCTTCGCGCTGTTCCCCGTCGTCACCGGCTGCGTGCTGGCCTACGGCTACCTGCTGGCCCCGGTCCTGGTGCCGGCGCTCTTCCCGTTGGGCCGGCTGGTGCCCACCCGGCTGAAGGAGGCGCTGTCGTGAGCGTGCGACCGGTCCGCCCCGAGGACGTCCCCGCCGTCGTGGGCCTGGTGCGCGAGCTCGCCGAGTACGAGCGGGCGCTGCACGAGGTCCGGCTCACCGAGGAGCAGCTCGCTACCTGCCTGTTCGGCGACTCCCCCGCCCTCTTCGGCCACGTCGCCGAGGTCGGGGGCGAGGTCGTCGGCACCGCGCTGTGGTTCCTCAACTTCTCCACCTGGCGCGGCACGCACGGGGTGTACCTCGAGGACCTCTACGTGCAGCCGCGGCACCGGGGCGCCGGCCTGGGCAAGGAGCTGCTGCGCACGCTGGCGCAGGTGTGCGTCGAGCGCGGCTACTCCCGGCTGGAGTGGTCGGTGCTGGACTGGAACACGCCGTCGATCGAGTTCTACCGGGCCGCCGGCGCCGTCCCGACGGACGAGTGGACCGTGTTCCGCCTCACCGACGACGCGCTCGCCTCGTTCGCCTCCGCCGACCGATCCTGACCGCGCGGCGCTAGCGTTCGTCCCGTGACCACCGAGCGCGGACCGATCGAGTGCTGGCTGACCGACATGGACGGCGTCCTCGTCCACGAGGGGAACGCCCTGCCCGGCGCCAGGGACTTCCTCGACCGTCTGGTCGAGCGGCGGCGACGGTTCCTCGTGCTCACGAACAACTCCATCTTCACGCCGCGCGACCTCGCGGCCCGGCTCAGCCGCACCGGCCTGCTCGTGCCCGAGGAGGCGATCTGGACCTCGGCGCTGGCGACCGCGGACTTCCTCGCCACGCAGCTGCCCGGCGGCTCGGCGTACGTCATCGGCGAGGCCGGGCTCACCACCGCGCTGCACGAGGTCGGGTACGTCATGACCGACACCGACCCGGACTACGTCGTCCTCGGGGAGACGCGCACGTACTCGTTCGAGGCGATCACCCGGGCGATCCGGCTGGTGGGCAACGGCGCACGGTTCATCGCGACCAACCCCGACGTCACCGGCCCCTCCCCCGAGGGCCCGCTCCCGGCGACCGGGTCGGTGGCCGCGATGATCACCGCGGCGACCGGCGCGAAGCCCTACTTCGTCGGCAAGCCGAACCCGATGATGTTCCGCAGCGCGATGAACCGGATCGAGGCGCACTCCGAGTCCACGATGATGGTCGGGGACCGGATGGACACCGACGTCGTCGCCGGCATCGAGGCCGGGCTGGAGACGGTGCTGGTGCTCTCCGGCTCGACCGCGGCGCACGAGGTGAGCCGCTTCCCGTTCCGCCCGAGCCGGGTCTGCGACTCGATCGCGGACGTGATCGACCTGGTGTGAGGAGCTCGTCCGGGGTTCAGCTGTCCTCGTAGGCCAGGCGCGAGTCGGGCGCGGCCAGCAGGTAGAGCACCGCCGCGACCGAGGCCAGGATCGGCAGCCCGATCAGCGGCTGCTGGGCCGAGAAGGCGAACGTGAAGCCGGTCAGCCCCAGGAACAGCTGCAGGGCCACCACCGGCCCACGGGCCCAGGCGGCCACCCGCCAGAGCCCTCGTGCGGCGGCCAGGAGGACGCCCGCGGCCAGCGCCGCCAGCACCACCTCGGCGACGGCGCGCGGCACGCTCTCCGGGTTCCCGGTCAGCGTGAGGTAGAGCAGCACCAGCGCCCCGACGGCGAGGACCACGCCTTCCAGCGCGACGACGAGCGCCGCCCGGCGCAGCGACGGCGGCGCCTGCGTCACCGGTTCGGCCGGACGCGGCGCCGGCTGCGCCGCCGTGGCACCGAACAGCCGGTCGGCGAGGCGACGGGGCGGCGGGGCGGGTGTGCCGCGATCCTCGGTCACGACGGCGAGACTACGCGGCCGGGCGCTGCTCCCCGTCCGCGCCGGCTTCCTCCCACGTGCCCGGTGACCCGCTGGTTAGCCTGGCGGCATGCGCGCGCTCGTGGTCGTCAACCCTGCGGCCACGACCACCACCGCCAAGATGCGCAACGTGCTCGTCGGCGCCCTCGCCAGCGAGCTGAAGGTCGACGTCGCCGAGACCACGCACCGCGGGCACGGCCACGAGCTGGGCGCCCGGGCCACCGCCGACGGCATCGACGTCGTCGTCGCGCTCGGGGGCGACGGCACGGTCAACGAGGTGGTCAACGGCCTTCTCGGCCTGGGGCCCGGGCCGGGCGTGCCCGCGCTGGCGGTCGTGCCCGGTGGGTCGACCAACGTGTTCTCCCGGGCCCTCGGCCGGTCGCGGGACCCAGTGGAGGCGACCGCGGAGATCCTCGCCTCGCTGCGCGCCGGCCGGACCCGCTCGGTCTCGCTGGGCACCGCGAGCGCCACCGGCACCAGCACCGCGGCGGTCACCGGGGTGGCGCCGGCGGCGGCGGAGGCGGTCGCCCGGGCCGACGCCGACGCCGACGGCCCGGGGTGGACCGATCCCCGCTGGTTCGTGTTCGCCGCGGGCTTCGGGTTCGACGCCGAGGTCATCGCCCGGATCGAGGCACACCGCGCCCGGGGACGGCGGTCGACCGGCGCCCTCTACGTCCGGGAGGGCACCAGCGCGTTCCTGTTCGGCCGCGAGCGGCGCCGGCCGGCGATGACCCTCCAGGTGCCGGGTCAACCGCCCGTGGAGCAGCTGTTCCTCTGCCTGGTCTCCAACGTCAGCCCCTGGACCTACCTGGGCGCCCGCCCGGTGAACCCGACACCGCAGGCCTCCTTCGACACCGGGCTGGACGTCTTCGCCCTGGGGCGCACCGGCACCGCCCGGATGCTGCGGGCGCTGCGCCAGACCATGCGCCCCGAGCCCGACCTGCGCGGACGCGGCCTGCACCGGTGGCACGACCTCCGTGAGCTCACCGTGACGGCCGTGCGGCCGCAGGGCTGGCAGCTCGACGGCGACCACCTCGGCACCGCCACGGGGGTCCGGATCACGAACGTCCCGCACGCGCTGCGCGTCATCGCCTGACGGCGGTTCCTTGAGCGTCCGGCCGTGGTTTTCCTCCTGCCGGGTGGCGGGCCTAGCACGGGCGTGGTGAGGTTGCTCACGCGGGGGTTGGCGTCGACCCCGAATCGCTTGACAGGCGTCCGGCACGTGAAAACATCGCTGCTGGAACGCAACCTGCCGGTAACAACGCAGGCAGTCGCTGCCGCCATGGCGCTGGGTGACCGGTGTCGGCCCGGCGATGGCAGACCGAGCAAGGCGACTGACGTACCGACCGCAGACGACATCGAGGAGTACAACGCCATGGACTGGCGCCACCGCGCGCTCTGCCGGGACGAGGATCCGGAGCTGTTCTTCCCGATCGGGACGACCGGCCCCGCGCTCGTCCAGATCGAGCAGGCCAAGGCCGTGTGCCAGCGCTGCCCGGTGGTCTCGTCGTGCCTGGACTGGGCCCTGCGCTCGGGCCAGGACTCCGGTGTCTGGGGTGGGCTCTCCGAGGACGAGCGACGCGCGCTGAAGCGTCGGCAGGCTCGCACCCGGGTCCACACCGCCTGACCGCGGAGCACGACCGCGCCGCCGGCGGCGACCGCACCACCGCAGTCGCACCGACCGCCACGAGGCCGGTCCGGGATCTCCCGGGCCGGCCTCGGCGCCGTCCGGGGGTCGGAACACGGGTCAGCGCCGCGGCCAGGTGCTCCCGGGGAGCGTCAGCACGACCTCGGTGCCCGACCGGCCCTCCAGCGGACCCATCGTCAGGCTCCCGCCCAGCTCGCTGGTGACCAGCGTGCGCACGATCTGCAGCCCGAGCCCGTCGCTCGCGGCGGGGTCGAAGTCCGGCGGCAGCCCCCGGCCGTCGTCCCGGACCCGGACCCGGAGATCGCCCCCGTCGCGCTCGGCGACCAGCTCGATGACCCCCGGCTCGCCCTCGGGGAAAGCGTGCTCCGCCGCGTTGTGCAGCAGCTCGGTCACCGCCAGCACCAGCGGCGTCGCCGCGGCCGCGGGCAGCTCCCCGAACGAGCCGGTCCGCCGGGTGCGGGCCGCCGGCCCCACGCTGGTGAGGTCACCGAGCATCGGCACCACCTGGTCGAGGACGTCGTCGACGTCGACCACGTCCTCCCGGCTGCCCGCGAGCGTCTCGTGCACCACGGCGATCGAGGCCACCCGTCGCACCGACTCCTCCAGCGCCGCCCGGGCCGCCGGCTCGGTCATCCTCCGGGCCTGCAGGCGCAGCAGCGCGGCGACCGTCTGCAGGTTGTTCTTCACCCGGTGGTGGATCTCCCGGATGGTCGCGTCCTTGGTCAGCAGCGCCCGGTCGCGCCGCCGGACGTCGGTCACGTCGCGGACCAGCACCAGCGCGCCGTGCTCGGCCCCGGGGGCCTGCAGCGGCAGGGCCCTCAGCAGCAGCGTCGCGCTGGCGCCCTCGACGTCGACGGGATCGAGGTAGCGCCCGCCGACCGCCGCGGTGATGCCCGCGGCCGCCGCCTCGCCGGCCACGCGGTCGGTCACCGCGCGGCACGTCACCTCCGCGAGGACGGCGCCGGCCAGGTCGCCGGCCACGCCGATCCGGCGGTACGCCGAGAGCGCGTTCGGGCTGGCGTAGGTGACCCGCCCGGCTCGGTCCAGGCGCACCAGCCCGTCGCCCACCCGGGGGCTCATCTCCGCGTCCTGCAAGGTGACCGGCGGGAAGGTGCCGGCGGAGACCATGAGGCAGAGGTCCGCGGCGATGTCGAGGTAGGTGAGCTCCAGCGTCGACGGCGACCTGGTCACCGCGAGGTTGGTGTCCTTCGCCAGCACGGCGATGCCCACGCCCTCGTGGCGCACCGGGATGACCTCGCGGCGGCGCGGGGTCGCCCCCGACCGGTCCGGCTCCCCGTCGGTGACGAGCCGGCCCTCGCGGAGCGCCGCGGCGAACGGACGTGCCCCGTCGGCGTCCACCTCGACGCCGACCATGTCCTCCGGCCTGCTCGTCGGTGCGGTGAGCGGGCGCACCTGGGCCACGCACCACCACGACCCGGACGACTGCGGCACCCACAGCGTCAGGTCGGCGAAGGCCAGGTCGGCCAGCAGCTGCCAGTCGGCCACCAGGCGCCGGGCGTGGTCGATCTGGGCGGGGCTGGAGGCCGTTCCGCGGGTGAGGCGCTCCGAGAGGCTGCTCATGGTGCCCCGAGCCTAGGTGTACCGAGCCATCAGGTTGGTGCCAGTCGGCTGATCGGGGGCTCCCCGCCGAGTGCGCTGTGGCGGCGTCGAGTGTTGTAGTGCTCCAGCCAGGGAGCAAGGGCGGCGGCGCGTTCGGCGTTGCTGGTGAAGGGCTGCCGGTAGGCCCACTCGGTGACCAGGGTGCGGTTGAGGCGTTCGACCTTGCCGTTCTGCCACGGGCAGTGCGGTCGGATGAACTTCTGGCGGGCCCCGAGCGCGGCGCAGACCTCGCGTAGGGAGTACTTGTAGGCCCAGGCGTTGTCGGTCATCACCCGCTCGATCCGGGTGATGCCGTGGGCGGTGAAGTAGGCCGCGGCCCGGGTCAGGAACGCCGCGCAGGTAGTGCCCTTCTCATCGGGCAGGATCTCGGAGTAGGCCAGCCGGGAGTGGTCATCGACCAGGGAGTGGACGTAGTCATAGCCGGGGCTGCGGTTCTCTGAGCGTTGGGCGCGGCTGCGGTCGGGGGTGACCGCGACGCGGCCGTGGGCCCGCCAGCCGCCGCCGTCGGGGATGCGCGCGAGCTTCTTCACGTCCATGTGCACCAGCTCGCCGGGCCGGGCCCGCTCGTAGCGGACCGCCGTCTGCTTCGAGAACCGGATCACCTCCCCGGTCATCGGGTCCAGCGCGGCCAGCCGGGGCTGCCCGTGGCGACGCAGCACACGGGACACCGTGCGGGCCGGCACGCCCAGCTCCGCCCCGATCCAGGCCGGGCCCCGGCGCTCGGCACCGCGCAGTTCGACGATGCGCTGCTCGGTCTCGGCCGTCGTGCGCCGCGGGCTGGTGTGCGGGCGGGACGACCGGTCGACCAGCCCGGCCTCGCCCTCGTCCTGGTAGCGGGTGATCCAGGTTCGCACGCATTTGCGGGAGAGCCCCATCGCCGCGGCGATGTGCGCCTTCGTCCACCCGTTCTGCCACCGCGCGACGATCAGTTTCCGGCCATGGAACGTGGTGCGGGCATTACCGTGGGACACGAGAACCTCCGGGCGGATGTGGGCCTTAGACAAGCCACACCCCACTCGGAGGTTCTCCTGCGTGCAACCCCGACCGCCGTCACCAACGTCCTGGCCGGGTACACCTAGG
>NZ_JASNFN010000052.1:0-14589 GCF_030731085.1 Blastococcus carthaginiensis
CGCGACCGGATCGCCGGTCGCGGCCCGCCGTGCGTCGTCCGTCGTCCTCCGGCCGGCACCGCGGCCGGGTGCGTCGCGGGCCGCGCCGTGCCGAGGCCGGTCGCCGACGTCCTCCCTCACCGCGGCGCGTCCACCCCCACCGCACACCGCGAGGGAGGACACGCCACGACCAGGGAACCTGATCCCAGCCGGGGAGGCGCCGTCGTCGCCGGGCGGACCGGCTGGGCCCGCTCGGCACGACCGGGCCCAGCGTCAGTCCCTCGGGCCCCGGCGGTCCTGGTCGGCGAGGAACCGCTCGAACTCCGCACCGATCTCTTCGGCGCTGGGCACCTCGCCGGCGCCCCCGAGCAGGTCGGTGCCCTCGCGGGCGGCGGTGAAGGAGTCGTACTGCTGCTCCAGCGCGGCGACGACGGCGAGGTTGTCCGCCGACCGCGCGATCTGGGCGTCGACCTCGGTGCGGTGCAGGTCGGCCGCCTCGCGCAGCGACTCGGTGGGCAGCCGCAGGCCGGTCAGCTGCTCCAGGTGCTCGAGCAGCGTGAGCGAGGCGGCGGGGTAGGTGGCCTGCGCCAGGTAGTGCGGCACGTGCGCGGCCACGCCGAAGGCGTCCACCCCGGCCTCGCCCATGCGCAGTTCCAGCAGCGCCGAGACGCTGCCCGGGATGCGCATCTCGCCCCAGTAGACCGGATAGGACTCGATCAGCTGCCGCCGCGTCGCGTGGGCGGTGACGGTGACCGGGCGGGTGTGCGGCACCGGCATCGGGATCGCCTGCAGCGCGGCGACGGAGGTGACGCCGAGCCGCTCGACCAGGCTGCCGACCGCGGCGACGAACCGCTCCCAGGAGTAGTCCGGCTCGGCGCCGTGCAGCAGGAGGAACGGTGCACCGGCGTCGTCCTCGACGGCGTACAGCAGGATCTCCGGCGCGGTGAAGGTCTCGTACCGGTCGGCGTTGAACGTCATGCGGGGACGGCGGGCCCGGTAGTCGACGAGGCTGTCGGCATCGAAGCGGGCGATCACCTCGTGCGGCAGCCCGGCCAGCAGGTGCGCGCCGGCGAGCGTGCCCGCGGAGGCGGCGTCGAAGTCACCGGCGAGGTCGTGCACGAGGACGAGCCCCCGGCGTCCGGCCGGATCGTCGACGTCGGCCTCGCGGGCGAGGAACGGCTCGGCCGCGGGGAGCAGCTCGACCAGATCCTCCGGTCGCTGGGCCACGGGGCACCTCCTGTCGGGTGTTTCGGCGTGACGGTGGATCACGCTGATCCCTAGAGCCGCCAGGCGGGCCGCGGCATTCCCTCGCGGCCGCGGGCCCGCCCGGCCGGGTGCGTCAGCGGGTGGCGGGCTCCTCCCGGCTCTCGTCGCGGCCCTCGCCCCGCGGCGGGTCCTCGTCCTCGGGGGCGGCGACCTGCTCGAGGGTCAGGTGGGCGCCGGTCTCGTCGGGGACGATCTGCGCGCGGGTGCCGTCGGGGAGGACCTCCGGCGACTTGCCGTCGAGCTGGTCGCGCGCGTAGCGGTAGGCGACGGCGATGAGCGCGGTCACCGGGACGGCGAGGAAGGCGCCGATGATCCCCGCCAGGCTGGCGCCCGCGGTGACGGCCAGGATGACCACGGCGGCGTGCAGGTTGAGCCCCCGGCCCTGGAGGATCGGCTGCAGGATGTTGCCCTCGATCTGCTGCACGAGGATCACGACGCCGAGCACGAGCAGCGCAGTGGTGAAGCCGCTGTCGACCAGGGCGATCAGCACCGCGAAGCCGCCGGCGACGAATGCACCGATGATCGGGATGAAGGCGCCGAAGAAGGTCAGCACGGCCAGGGGCAGGACCAGCGGCACGCCGAGGATCCACAGGCCGAGGGCGATGAAGAAGGCGTCGAAGAACCCCACGAGGGCCTGCTGGCGGATGAACTCCGAGAGGGTCGACCACGTCTTGTAGGACAGCGCGGCGACGTGCGGGGCGGCCGGGGGGCCGGTCTGGGCGGCCAGCCACGGCACCCAGCGGGGGCCGTCCTTGAGGAAGAAGAAGGTGAGCACCAGGGCCAGCACCAGGTTGATCAGCAGGCCGCCGATCGCCGTGGCGCCGGTGACGGCGTACTGGGCGATGTTCTGCGCGTTGCCCTGGATGGTGTTGATCACCTGGTCGATCGCGGTGCCGATCTGCTCCTCGCCGAGGTTGAACGGCGGGCCGGTCAGCCACTCCTGCAGCTGCTGCAGGCCGTCGCTGACGCCCGTGGCGAGCTCCTCGACCTGGCTGACGACCGGCGGGGCGATCAGCGCGATGATCCCGCCGAAGGCCGCGAGGAAGGTGAGCAGCACGGCGAGGGCGGCCAGTGCCGAGGGCCAGCCGTGGTTGCGGAGGAAACGCGTGGCCGGCCACAGGACGGTGGTGAACAGCAGCCCGAGGACGACCGGCAGCAGGATGACCCACAGCTTGCCCAGGACGTAGCCGACGACGATCAGGCCGCCGACGATGAGCAGCAGCTCGGCCGAGGCGACGGCCACGGCCCGGCTCGCCCGCCGCAGGCGCTCGCCGCGTTCGGTGGTCGGTGCCGGGGCGTGCGTGGCGGGCCGGACGCCGGACCCCGCCGTGGGCTGGTCGGGCTCGACGTCCTCGGGGGTCTCGTCCGGTGGCGGGTCGGTGCGACCGGGCAAGCGGATCCTCATGTGCCGATCACAGCACAGATGCACGACACCGACCGGGCGGGAAACGATCATCACACCCGGGTCGTAGCGTGCGGGCATGCCGAAGATCGCGACCGCCGACCGGGTCGACCGGGAGTCCTTGCTGGAGTTCCTCCGTCCGCGGCACCGGGCGGTGCTGCTCACCCGCCGCCGCGAGGGCGGTGCCCAGCTCTCGCCGGTCACCTGCGGGGTGGACGCCGAGGGCCGGGTGGTCATCTCCACGTACCCGCAGCGGGCCAAGGCGGCCAACGCCCGGCGCGACCCCGCCGTCTCGCTGTGCGTGCTCTCCGACGAGTGGGACGGTCCGTGGGTGCAGCTCGACGGCCGGGCGGAGGTGCTCGGGCTGCCCGAGGCGCTGGAGCCCCTGGTCGAGTACTACCGGTCGATCAGCGGGGAGCACCCCGACTGGGACGGGTACCGCGCGGCCATGGAGCGCCAGGGCAAGGCGCTGCTGCGCGTGACGGTGACCTCGTGGGGCCCGATCGCCACCGGCGGCTTCCCCGCCGGGGTGGTCGACAAGCTCTGAGGCTTGCTCTTGCCAAGGAAAGGTGACAGCCTTTCTCGATGGTGTACGTCCTGACCGTCGACCAGCGGGCCAGCCGGCGCGGGCCCGACCGGGTCGCCGACGTCCTGGCGCAGCTCAACGCCGACGTCGGCACGGTGCTGGCGTTCGAGCGGACCGCGGGGGACGAGTTCCAGGGGGTGCTCGGCGAGCCCGAGACCGTGGTCGACGTCGCCCTGCGCCTGGTCCGGCTGGGCGGGTGGAGCATCGGCATCGGCGCCGGCGCGGCCCAGCACCCGCTGCCGGCGAGCACGCGGGCCGCGGCCGGGCCGGCCTTCCTGTGCGCGCGGCGCGCCGTCGACGCGGCCAAGCAGCGGTCGGTGCACCTGGCGGTCCGCGGGGCGGTAGCCTCCGACGCCGCCGATGCGCAGGCGGTGCTCGGCGCGCTGGCGGTGCTGGTGGGCCGCCGCAGCGAGCAGGCGTGGGAGGCGATCGAGCTGGTCGAGGGCGGGCGGACGCAGGCCGAGGCGGCCGCGGCCCTGGGCATCTCCCGGCAGGCGGTGGGGCAGCGCCTGGGCGCCGCCTCCTGGGACCTGGAGCGCGAGCTGCGGCCGACGGCGGCGCGGCTCCTGGAGCGGGCCGCGGGATGAGCATCGCCGTCCTGCTGCTGCTCGGGCTGGTCGGTCTGGCCGGATCGGCCCTCGCTCTCCGCGGTGAGCGGGGGACCGGCGCCACCGGCGCGATCGCCCTGGTCGGTGCGCTCGCGGTCGCCGCGTCCTTCGCCTGGCCGGCGAGCGGCGGTGCCGGCGTGGTGCAGGCGGGAGCAGCGCTCGCCGCGCTGGCAGCGGTCACCGGCGGCGGCCCGGTGGCGACGGCGGTGCTGCACGCCGCCGACCCCGCGGCCACCGGGGTCTCCGGCGGGCCGCAAGACCCCGACATCCTCCGGGGCGGCGCGTGGATCGGCGTGCTCGAGCGGGGTGCGGTCGCCGCCACGCTGCTGGTCGGCTGGCCCGAGGGGCTCGCCGTCGTCCTCGCCGTCAAGGGGCTGGGCCGGTTCTCCGAGCTGCGCGCCCCGGCGGCGGCCGAGCGGTTCATCGTCGGCACGCTGGCCAGCGGGCTGTGGGCCGCCGCCTGCGTGGGGGTCGCGGTCCTGCTCCGCGGCTGACCCGCGCCGAGCGGGCTGGCGGCGGCGCGGCGAGGATGACCTCGGGCACCGCCGGGAACCGATCGAGGGAGGCCGCATGTGCCACGGTCAGGACAGCCGGCCGCCGGCCCCGCCGCGCACCGGCCCGGTGGGGGAGCGCACCACGGGCACGCTGACGGCGGCCGACGGCGCCACCTTCTCCGCCGCCACCGCGCTGCCCGGGAGGCGCGCGCGGGCGGGTGTGGTGGTCCTCCCGGACATCCGGGGGCTCCACCCCTACTACGTCGCCCTGGCCGAGCGGTTCGCCGAGGCGGGCCTGGCCGCGGTGGCGATCGACTGGTTCGGCCGCACCGCCGGGGTGTGCGCGGACGGCGTCCGGCCGGAGGGCTTCGACTGGCAGGCGCACATCCCGCGCACGACGCACGAGGGCGTCGACGCCGACGTCACCGCCGCGATCGCCCAGCTGCGCGCGCGGGCCGGGGCGGACCTGCCGGTGGTGGCGGTCGGCTTCTGCTTCGGCGGCAGCCACGCGTGGCGGCTGGCCGGCGGGAACCTGGACCTGGCGGGCTGCGCCGGCTTCTACGGCCGCCCCGCGCTGGTGGGCGACGCCGCCGACCGGGCGCGCCTGCCGACGGTCCTGCTGGTCGCCGGCGCCGACACCGTGACCCCGGTGGCCGAGCAGCTCGCCCTGGCCGACCGGATGCGGGCGGCCGGGGCCGAGGTGGGCGTCGCCGTCTACGACGGGGCGCCGCACTCCTTCTTCGACCGGGCGCACGGGGAGTGGGCCGAGGCCTGCCGCGACGCGTGGGAGCACGTGCTGGCCCTAGTCGGCCAGGTCGCCCGGCCGTGACCGCCCCCGGGTGGGGGCCGCCGTGCACCCGCGACGCACGTCGTGGGACGCGGCCCCACCGGCGTCCGGACCCGTCCGCCGCCGGTCTCCTACGCTGGGTCGGGTGAGCGGCCAGCCGATCGATCCCGGAGTCATCGAACTCGCCGGGCGGGTCTTCGACCTCGCCCGCGGCGGGCACACCGACGAGCTCGCCGCCTACCTGGACGCCGGCGTGCCGGTGAACCTCACCAACGACAAGGGGGACACGCTGCTCGTGCTCGCGGCCTACCACGGTCACAGCGCCACGGTGGCGGCCCTGCTCGAGCGCGGTGCCGATCACGCCCGGGTCAACGACCGCGGGCAGACGGCGCTGGCCGCGGCGGTCTTCAAGCAGTCGGCGGAGACCGTGCAGCGGCTGCTCGCCGCCGGCGCCGAACCCGACGTGGGCGGGCCCAGCGCCCGCGAGACGGCAGCCTTCTTCGACCTGCCCGCCATGGCCGCGCTCCTGGACACCCGCACCTGACGGGCTCGGCAGAACCGGTGCGGCCGCGGACGACGGAGGGGGAGGCGGGCGTGGCAGCACGTCGTGACCTGCCGGAGGCGGGGGGGCCGATCCGGCCGGAGGAGCAGGACGTCGCGGCGGCCGGCACGGAGCCGCCCGCCGGGGCGGAGCCGGTCGTGCCCCTGCCCGCGTCCGAGCCGGGGTTGCCGCGCTGGCTGCTGCTGGTGGGCGGCGCGGCCGCCGCCACCATCGCCATCGCCGGCCTGCAGGCGGTCGCCTGGCTGGTAGCACCGGTGTTCCTCGCCCTCGTCGTCGTCATCGCGCTGACCCCGGTGCAGCGTTGGCTGCGCCGCATCGGTGCGCCGCGCTGGCTCGCGACGACGGTCCTGCTGCTGCTCGTGTGGGCGGTGCTGCTCGCGTTCGTCGCCCTGCTGGTGGCCTCGGTCGCCCAGTTCGCCGCTCTGCTGCCGGACTACGCCGACCAGGCCCAGGTGCTGATCAACGACGTCGTCACCGACCTGAACAGCCGGGGGATCGTCTCGGGGCAGCTGTCGGACCTCGTCGAGCAGATCGACTACGGCTCGCTGGCGGGGCTGGCCACCGACCTGCTGAGCCGGCTCACCGACGCGGCGACCACGCTGCTGCTCCTGCTCTCGGCGCTGGTGTTCATGGCCATCGAGAGCAGCGGCTTCGGCCGGCGGCTGGCGCTGATCGGCGCCGAGCGCCCGCACCTGCCGGTGGCGATGACCCTGTTCACCCGCGGTACGCGCAGCTACCTCCTGGTGAGCACGGTGTTCGGCGCGATCGTCGCGGTCGGCGACACGATCGCCCTCGCGCTGCTGGACGTGCCGGCGGCCCCGCTGTGGGGCCTGCTCGCCTTCATCACCAACTACGTGCCCAACATCGGGTTCCTGCTGGGCGTCGCGCCACCCGCGGTGCTCGGCCTGCTCGCCGGCGGCTGGGGCGACTTCATCGCGATCCTCGTCGTCTACTCGCTGCTGAACTTCGTCGTCCAGACGCTCATCCAGCCACGCTTCGTCGGCGACTCCGTCGGCCTGTCCATGACGGTGACCTTCGTGGCGCTGCTGTTCTGGGGGTGGGTCCTCGGTGCGCTGGGCGCGCTGCTGGCCATCCCGCTGACGCTGCTGGTCAAGGCGCTCATGGTCGACGTCGACCCGCGGGGTCACTGGCTGGACGCGTTGCTGCGGGAGGAGCCGCGCGCCCCCCGCACCATGCGCGCCCGGCGGCGGATGGCCGACCGGCACGCCGCGCTGGCGTCGATGCGGCGGCTGCACCACCACCCCTCCCGCCGGTCGGCGGCCGCCGACGCGGAGGAGGAGACGCCGGCCCCGGCGGGGCGGTCCTGACCGCGCAGGAGCTCGTCGTCCTGGTCGGCCTGCAGGGAAGCGGGAAGAGCACCTGGGTGGCGGCGCACCTGGCCGGCACCCACGACGTGGTGAGCAAGGACCACTGGCCCAACGCCCGGCGCCGCGAGGCCCGCCAGCAGCGGGTGGTCGCCGGCCTGCTCGCCGCCGGGCGGAGCGTTGTCGTGGACAACACCCACCCCGCCCCGGAGGACCGCGCGGCGCTCATCGCGCTGGCCCGCGAGGCGGGGGTGCCGGTGCGCGCGGTGTGGCTGGACACCCCGCCCGAGGTCTGCCTCGCCCGCAACACCGCCCGCACCGGGCGGGCCCGCGTCCCGCTGGTCGGCGTCCACGCCACCCGGACGCGGTTCGTGCCGCCGTCGGTGGACGAGGGCTTCGACCGGGTGGACGTGGTCCGGCACGCTCCGCGTCTGCTCCCACCCGGGAGCAGACGCGGAGTTCCCGCGGGGGCGTCCCCCGGCGTGCGCGGGGGAGCGGCGGACCATGTGACGGCGGCCGCAACCGGCGGCCGTAACGTGTCGGGCGCAGCTCGCCGCGCGCCGGGGCCGTCCGCTCCGGTGATCGCCGGCATCCGAGACGAAGGGAACGACATGACCGAGGCAGGTACCACGGCATCCCGCGTGGCCATCGTGACCGGCGCGGCCCGCGGCATCGGCGCCGCCACCGCCCAGCGGCTGGCGCAGGACGGCTTCGCCGTCGCCGTCCTGGACCTGGACGAGGGCTCGGCCAAGGGCACCGTCGAGGCGATCGAGGCCGCCGGCGGCCGCGCGCTGGCCATCGGCGCCGACGTGAGCGACGCAGCGCAGGTGGAGGCCGCCGTCGAGCGGATCGTGACCGAGCTCGGCCCGCCCACCGTCCTGGTCAACAACGCGGGCGTGCTCCGCGACAACATGCTGTTCAAGATGTCCGACTCCGACTGGGACATCGTCATGAACGTGCACCTCAAGGGCGCCTTCCTCATGACCCGCGCCGCGCAGAAGCACATGATCGACCAGAAGTGGGGCCGGATCGTCAACCTGTCCAGCACCTCGGCGCTGGGCAACCGCGGCCAGGCCAACTACTCGACGGCGAAGGCGGGCCTGCAGGGCTTCACGAAGACCCTCGCCATCGAGCTGGGCAAGTTCGGCGTCACCGCCAACGCGATCGCCCCGGGCTTCATCGAGACCGAGATGACCAAGGCGACGGCCGACCGCATGGGCATCCCGTTCGACGACTTCATCAAGGGCGCGGCCTCCCAGATCCCGGTGGCCCGCACGGGCAAGCCGGAGGACATCGCGCACCTGGTGTCCTTCTTCGTCAGCGAGGGCGCCGGTTTCGTCTCCGGCCAGGTCGTCTACGCCGCCGGCGGTCCGAAGGCCTGACAAGAGACCGGATGATGTGTGCCGGCGCCCACTTCCAGGGCTGAGAAGTGGGCGCCAGCGCCCACCGTTGACCGGTGAGAGCTCCCCGTAGGAGGAAAACCGTGCCCGAGCAGTCCGTCCTCGTCGAGCGCCGCGGTGCGGTCCAGGTCATCACCATCAACCGGCCGTCGGCGCGCAACGCCCTCGACGGCGAGGTCGCCCGCGCGGTGGCGGCCGCGGTGGACGAGCTCGACGCCGAGGGCGACCTGCGGGCCGGGGTGCTCACCGGGGCGGGCGGCACCTTCTCCTCCGGGATGGACCTCAAGGCCTTCCTCCGCGGCGAGAGCCCGTCCATCGAGGGCCGGGGGCTGTGCGGCATCACCCGCACGCCCCCGCGCAAGCCCCTCGTCGCGGCCGTCGAGGGCTGGGCCCTGGCCGGCGGCTTCGAGCTGGTGCTCGCCTGCGACCTCGTGGTCGCCGGCCGCGGCGCCCGGTTCGGCGTGCCGGAGGTGAAGCGCTCGCTGGTCGCCGCCGGCGGGGCCGCGCTGCTCCTGCCGCAGCGGGTGCCGCGCGCGGTCGCGCTCGAGCTGCTGCTGACCGGTGAGCCGGTCGACGCCGAACGTGCGGCGGCCGTCGGGCTGGTCAACCGGGTGGTCGACGACGGCGGTGCGCTGGACGCCGCGGTGGCGCTCGCGGATGTGATCGCCGCCAACGGCCCGCTGGCCGTGGCCGCCACCAAGCAGGTCGTCCTCGAGGCGCCCTCGTGGCCGGCGGGCGAGGCGTGGGAGCGGCAGGAGCAGGTCGTCCGCCCGGTGTTCGGCTCCGAGGACGCGCGCGAGGGCTCCACCGCGTTCGCCGAACGTCGCCCGCCGGTGTGGCGCGGCCGCTGACCCGCCGCAGAGGCATACCGGGGCGGTCCCCGTCGTTCTCCCCGACGTGGACCGCTCCGCTCTCCGCCTGCTCGTGCTCGGTGACTCGCTCGGCTCCGGCACCGGGGCCGCCCGGCCCGCCGACGCCCTCGGACCCCGGTTGGCCCGGGCGCTGGGGGAGGGCGGGTTCGACGTCGACCTGCACGTCCTCGCCGTCCCCGGCGCCGTCTCCGCCGGGCTGGCCGACCAGGTGCGCCGCGCGCTGCCGCTCTCGGCCGACCTCGCCGTCGTCGTCATCGGCGCCAACGACCTGGCCCGGTTCGTGCCGGCCGAGCAGGCCGCGACGGCGCTCGCGGCCGCGGTGACCGCGCTGCGGGCCGTCGGCACCGACGTCGTCGTGGTCCCGGCGCCGGACATGTCGATGGTGCCGTTCGTCCCGCCGGCGCTGCGGGCGCTGGTCCGGGGCGCCTGCGCGGTGCTCCAGCAGCGGCAGTCGGACGTGGCCCTCACCGGGGGCGCCACGGTCGCGCCGGTGGCGGCGGAGGTGGCGCGCGCCTTCTCGGCCGACCCGGCGCTGTTCTCCGCCGACCGCTTCCACCCGTCCTCGGCCGGCTACGCGCGCATCGCCGAGGTGCTCACCCCCTTCGTGCTGGCCGCGGCCCGCGCCCGGCGGGACGACGCCGCGGCCTGACCGCTCAGACCGGCGCCGGAAAGCGCACCAGCCGGGCGGACAACGGCTCGACGAAGCGGGTCAGCACCGGTCCGGTCACCGCGAGCACCAGCACGTACCCGGTGGCCACGGGGCCGACGGCCGGGATGCCGGCGGTGACCGCCAGCCCGGCGATCACGATGGAGAACTCACCGCGGGCGACCAGGGCCGTGCCGGCGCGCAACCGGCCGGGGACCGCGACGCCGTCCCGCGCCGCGGCGAACCAGCCGGTGCCGATCTTCGTGAGCGTGGTGACGGCGGCCAGCGCGAGCGCCGCGGGCAGCACCGGCAGGATCGCCCCCGGGTCGGTGGCCAGGCCGAAGGCGACGAAGAAGGTGGCGGCGAACAGGTCGCGGAGCGGGCCGAGGATGGCCCGGGCGCGCTCGGCGAAGGACGCCGGCAGCGCCAGCCCGACGAGGAACGCGCCGACCGCCGCCGACGCCCCCATCGCCTGCGCGGCGCCGGCGACCAGCAGCGTCAGCCCGATCAGCCGGAGCATCACCTGCTCGTCGTCGTCGTGGGAGAGCAGCCGGCCCAGCCGGTGGCCGTGCCGCTGCGCCGCCAGCAGGACCAGCAGCACCGCCCCCACGGCGAGCCCCACGCCCGCGACCGCGGACATCGGTCCCTGACCGGCCAGCGCCACCACGAGCAGGGGGAGGAACAGGGCCATCGCGAGGTCCTCGAGCACCAGCACCGAGAGCACCGCCGGCGTCTCCCGGTTGGCCAGCCGCCCCAGGTCGCCGAGCAGCCGCGCGATGATGCCCGACGACGAGATGTAGGTGACCCCGCCCAGCGCCAGCGCCCCCTGCCACGGCAGCCCGAGGAGCAGCCCGGCGACGAAGCCGGGCGGGCCGTTGAGCACCACGTCCACCAGCCCGGACGGCGCGTGCCGGCGGAACGAGGCGAACAGCTCGGTGGCGGAGAACTCCAGACCCAGGGTCAGCAGCAGCAGGACGACGCCGATCTCGGCGGCCGCCTCCAGGAACGGCGCGGCGTTCTCCACCGGCACCAGGCCGCCCTCGCCGAGCGCGAGGGCGGCCAGCAGGATGAACGGGATGGGGGAGAGCCCCAGCCGCCGGGCCAGCAGCCCGAGCGCCGAGAGGCCGAGGAAGAGCAGCCCCAGCTCGAGGAACAGGGCGGCGACGTGGTCCACCGCGGCCCTACGCCTGGCCCGACAGCCGCCGGTCCAGCTGCTCCAGCCCGGCCGCCGAGCCGATGGCGACCAGCACGTCGCCGGCGAAGAGCGGGTCACCGGGTGAGGGGGAGGGGACCACGTCCGCCCCACGGACGATCGCGACCACCGAGCAGCCGGTGAGCGTGCGCGCCCGGGTGTCGCCCAGCGTCCGGCCCGCGAACGGGGAGCCCGACCGGACGGAGATCCGGGCCGACTCCAGCCCCGGCACCTCGCGGGAGAGGTCGGCGAACCGCTGGGTCAGCCGCGGGGCACCCAAGACCTCGGCGAGGGCGTCGACCTCCTCGGGATCGAGCCGGAACCTCTCGCGCGCGCGGTCGGGATCGCGCCGGTCGTACACCGCGATCTCCGCCGCGCCCTCCCGGCGCACGACGATGCCCAGCACCTGACCCGACCGGGTCGTCATCTGGTAGCGGACGCCGACGCCGGGCAGCAGGGTCTCCTCGAGCTCCACGTCCGGCATCGTCGCAGACCCGCGCTCAGCCCAACCGGTCCGCCAGCAGCTCGGCGAGGTGCTGCCCGCGCCGGCCGGCCAGCTGGTCGAGCTGGGTGCGGCAGGAGAAGCCGTCGGCCAGGACGACGGCGTCGTCGGGCAGGTCGCGGACGGCGGGCAGCAGCTGCTGCTCGGCGACGGCGACCGACACGTCGTGGTGCCCCCGCTCGACGCCCCAGTTGCCGGCGAGCCCGCAGCAGCCGCCGAGCCGGGTGACGCGGGCGCCGGCCTGCTGGAGGAGCCGGGCGTCGGCCGACCAGCCCAGCACCGAGGCGTGGTGGCAGTGCGGCTGCGCGACGACCTCCAGCCCCTCCAGCGACGGCGGCGTCCAGCCCGGGGTGTCGCGGAGCAGCTCGGCGAGGGTGCGGGTCGCCGCCGCCACCTGCTCCGCCTCCGGCCCGCCGACCAGCTCCAGCGCCTCGCTGCGCAGCACCGCGGTGCAGGAGGGCTCGATGCCGACGACCGGCACGCCGGCGGCCGCGAGCGGGGCGAGGGCGCGCACGGTGCCGCCGAGGATGCGCCGGGCGGCGTCGAGCTGGCCGGTGGTGATCCAGGTGAGCCCGCAGCAGGTGTCCGCGCCGGGCACCTCCACGCGGTAGCCGGCGGCCGCCAGCACCCGCGCGGCGGCGTGCGCGACCTCGGGGGCGAAGTGGTCGGTGAACGAGTCGACCCACAGCGCGGCCCGCGGCCCGTCGCCGGTCGCCGGGCGCTGGGCCCACTGCTGCCGGAAGGTGCGCGGGGCGAACGCCGGCACCGGGCGCCGCCGGTCGATGCCCGCCCCCCACTTGGCCACCGAGCCCACGAGCGCGGAGCCGAGCATCGCGTTGACCAGGCGCGGGGCCCGGGCCACCAGGTCGGACCAGAACGGCAGCCGGCCCAGCGTGTAGTGGGAGCGCGGCCGCAGCCGCCGCCGGTAGGACTGGTGCAGCACCTCGGCCTTGTAGGAGGCCATGTCGACGCCGGTGGGGCAGTCCGACGAGCACCCCTTGCAGGACAGGCACAGGTCCAGCGCCTCGTGCACCTCCGGCGCGCGCCAGTCGCGCACCGGGCCACCCGGCGCGAGCATCTCCTGCAGCACCCGGGCGCGGCCGCGGGTGGTGTCCTTCTCCTCCCGCGTGGCCGGCCAGGACGGGCACATGACGGCGCCGGTGGACTGCAGGTCGGCCCGGCACTTGCCGACGCCGGTGCAGCGGTGCACCGCGGCGGAGAAGTCGCCGCCGTCGTGCCGGTAGGCCAGCGCCAGGCCCTCCAACAGCGGCGGGGCGGCGGCGATGCGGACGTCCTCGTCGAGCGGGGCCGGGCGCACCAGCACGCCGGGGTTCAGCACGTCGGCCGGGTCGAACACCGCCTTGACCTGGGCGAAGAGGTCCAGGGCGGCGGGGGAGTACATGTGCGGCAGCAGCTCGCTGCGCGCCCGCCCGTCCCCGTGCTCGCCGGAGAGCGATCCGCCGTAGCCGGCGACCAGGCGGGCGGCGTCCTCGACGAACGACCGGTAGGCCGACCGGCCCCGGTCGGGCCCCTCCCCGAACGGGAAGTCGATGCGCACGTGCACGCAGCCGTCGCCGAAGTGGCCGTAGGGCACGCCCTGCAGCCCGTGGCCGTCGAGCAGCGCCTCGAAGCCGCGCAGGTACTCCCCGAGCCGCTCCACCGGGACGGCGGCGTCCTCCCAGCCGGCGTGCGCCGGCCGGCCGGCGGAGGTGCGGTTGGCCAGCCCCGCGCCGTCCTCGCGGATCCGCCAGATCGCCGCGGCGTGCGCCGGGTCGGTGACGACGAGGGAGTCCAGGGCGCCGGCGTCGGCCAGCACCCCCTCGGCCTTGCCCTGCACCTCGGCCCCGGTGTCCCCGGTGAGCTCCACGATCAGCCACCCGTCACCGCGCGGCAGTTCGGGGACGACCGCGGCGGGCACGTCGCGCAGCCGCTGCACGATCCGCTGGTCGAGCCCCTCGACCGCGGTCGGCTCGTGGGGGAGCAGGCCGGGGGTGGCGTCGGCGGCGTCGGCCATGCTCGGGTAGCCGAGCACCACCAGGCCGCGGACCGGGGCGTCGGCGACCAGCCGGACGGTGGCCCCGAGGACGACGGCGAGCGTCCCCTCGCTGCCGACCAGCGCGCGGGCCACGTCGAAGCCGCGCTCGGGCAGCAGGTGCTCCAGCGAGTAGCCCGACACCTGCCGGCCGAAGGTGCCGAGCTCGGTGCGCACGGTCGCGAGGTGCCCGGCGACGAGCCGGTGCAGGTCCTCGAGCACGCCCGGCGCGGGCCCGGTGCCCGGGCCGAGCCGCAGGCGCGTGCCGGTGCCGGTGACGACGTCCAGGCCCACGACGTTGTCGGACGTCCGGCCGTAGCCCAGCGCCCGGGACCCGCAGGCGTTGTTGCCGATCATCCCGCCGATCGTGCAGCGGTTGTGCGTGCTCGGATCCGGGCCGAACCGCAGGCCGTGCGGGCGTGCGGCGGTCTGCAGCGCGGCCTGGACCACGCCGGGGTCCACCGTCGCCGTCCGCGCCTCCGGGTCGATCGCGTGCACCCGGGAGAGGTGGCGGCTGGTGTCCAGCACCACGCCGGTGCCCACGGCGTTGCCCGCGATCGACGTGCCCGCGCCACGGGCGGTCAGCGGCACGCCGAGCGTGCGGCACACCTCCAGCGCCGCGACGATCTCGTCGGGGTGGCGCGGCCGGACCACGGCCCGGGGGAGGACGCGGTACAGCGACGCGTCGGAGGAGTACAGGGCGCGGGCCAGCCCCGAGTCGTCGACGTCGCCGATGCCGGCGCGGCGCAGCGCCGCCACCACCGCCCGGCCGTCGTCGGTGCGCGTCGTCGTGTCCGCGGCCGGTGCGCTCATGCTGCCGAGTCTCGCTCGCCCGTCCCGGCCCGGCGCGCCCGGCCCCCGGGACGGACGGGGGGGGGGGGGGGGGGGGGGGGGGGGGGCGGGCGGCCCGGGGGGGGGGGGGGGGGGGGGGGGGCG
>NZ_JASNFN010000004.1:0-398656 GCF_030731085.1 Blastococcus carthaginiensis
TGAACCGCCCTGGGTCTGATGGAGGCTCGTTCTATTGGATTCCCACCCCGGCGGGGTCGGTCCGTTGGGCAGCGTAGAACGCTGCTTCGTACTCCGCGGGCGGGACGTTCTGGCAGTGCCCGTGGAGCCGGCTCTCGTTGAACCAGTGCACCCAGGACAGCGTCGCGAGTTCGAGCTCGTCGACGTCGTCCCAGCCGGTGGCGTCGGGTCCGTGGACGCACTCGGTCTTGTAGAGGCCGTTGGTCGTCTCGGCCAGGGCGTTGTCGTAGGAGTCCGCGACCGTCCCGATCGAGGGCCGCGCGCCGATCTCCTCGAGCCGCTCGGTGAACCGCACGGCGGTGAACTGCGACCCCGCATCCGAATGTGTCACCAGCCCGACCAACCGGCGCCCTCCGCGGGAGGCTCTGGCCATCTCAAGTGCGTCGAGGACCATCTCGGTCTTCATGTTCGCCGCCACCCGCCAGCCGACGATCCGCCGGCTGAACGCGTCGACGATGAAGCACACGTACGCCATCCCCGACCGGGTCGGGACGTAGGTCAGATCGGTGACCCACAGCGCGTCGGGCCGGTCGGCGGTGAACTGCCGATTCACCAGGTCCGGCGCCCGCGAGGCATCCGGGTCCGGCCGGGTGGTGAAGACCTTCTTGCGCAGCCGGGACACCCCTTCGATGCCCAGCTCACGCATCAGCCGGGCAACCTGGTCGCGGCCGATGTCGTGACCAGCGCGCCGGGCGGCCTTCCAGAGCTTGTGCGCTCCGTAGACCTTCCGGTTCGCGGTCCACAACGCCAGCAGGACCTGCATCATCAGCACGTCCCGCACGGCCCGCGCAGACGGCGCGGTCTGCCGCTTCTTCGCGGCGTAGTAGCTGCTCGGAGCCACCTGCAGGTACCTGCAGATGAACTCGACTCCGAACTCGTTCCGGTTCTCGTCGACGAACGCGACGATCACCTCGATGGGCGGTCGAGTTCCGCCGCGAAGAAAGCCGAGGCCCGCTTCAACAGATCGTTGGCCCGGCGCAGCTCACGGTTCTCCTGCTCGAGCTCCCGGATCCGCGTGGCCTCGACCGTCGTCACCCCCGGCTCGACGCCGTCATCGATGTCGGACTGCTTGACCCAGGTCCGCAGCGACTCCACCCCGCAGCCGATCTGATCGGCGACCCGCCGAACCGTCCCGTGCGTGGTGCCCAGCTCCTTGCGCAGCTGCCGCACCAGCCGAACCGCCCGGGCCTTCTCCTCTGGCGAGTAGCGACGCGTCGTCGGCTTCCCAGGCGTGCCTTCGTTCCCCATGGCTCCATCCTCGTTTCCAAGGTCAGGAGCCTCCAAGCAACCCAGGGCGGTTCATGAAGCTCAACCTGGAGCTCGACCGCGATCGCGCAGCAGTCCAAGACGCGTTCCTCACCGCTGAGCTCGACCTTGAGTGGACTGGTGCCATCGTTTACGAGCGGGACCACTTCCGTCGCGCAGGCCAGGCGAACGATCCGGTGCCGGTTCCGCCGGACGCCCTTCGCGGAGTGGCGGAGGCGGTGTGGTCTCTGGGCTGGCCGAATCCCGGGCACAAACCTAGCCGGTCAATCCATGAGTGCTTCCTGGCGCTCAACGGCCGGTACCGCCACTGCGACGTCTACTGGGCAATGCACAAGTACCTGAAGGGCAACCGGCTACGCGTGGTCCGTCGCAACTGGATGTTGCTCAAGAATGTTGAGGCCGTGCTTGCGGACCCAACGCTCAGCATCGAGGAGCGTGCAGAGCTTGAGCGCGAGCTGGAACATGACCTGGTCAACGACTACGTCGCCTGGTTGGGCCGCAGAGACGTACGCAAGCATCTGTTCAAGAACGGACGTGAGGCGGACCTGTACGACCCCGAGCGACAGGTCATCATCGAGGCGAAGGCAAACCACCGCGACGACGTCATGGTGGCGCATGGCATGGGTCAGGCCATGTACTACCGCTCGCTCGATCAGCTTGGCCCAGACGACCGCATCGCCGTCCTACTCCCCGGCAGACCCTGTGACGAGGTCGTTCGGCTTCTTTGGGTTTACGACGTCGGACTCATCTATCGAGACGACGAGGCGTTCAAGGAGGAGTGGCCGTAGCGCGTGGCCTCGCGATAGATGAGCGCGAGGGGAACCGCCAACTACAACATCCCCGTGGTTCGGTCGTCTCATCGCGGCGCCGGTGTCTCGGCAAGGAACGGCTATCGGGACGGTGGGATCTGTCGTGGCGCGTGGAGCAGCCGCATCCCCTCGCTGTCGCGAGCGACGGCGTGGGCACGACTGAGCAGACGCTCGACATCGCCCGGCATCTTCGCTTCCCGGTCGCGCCGGTCGGTTCGGTGCCGTTGCGCCACTGGCCCTGTCCCTGCGGCGCGGGACTGCCCATCGGCCAGTCCTGTCGACAGGTCAGCAGCCCGACCGACGACCTGCCGCAGACGGTGAAGGTCGTCGCCGCTGGCGCGCACGTGTCTTCCGGCGATCACCGCCTGGATGCGGTCCTCAGGCATGGCCTCCATCCGTGGCAGGTCTCGGGCGTTCGCAAAGAGCTGGCCAGTTCGTGACCAGTGTTCGACCGCCAGGGTGAGCCGGTCGGCGAGGACCGGAATGTGGCTCGCGACATCCTGGACCGCAGCTGCCACGTCCGCGGACGTCTTCTGGTCGTGCTGCCCGCCTACGTCGGCCGGCGCGCCGAACTCGTTGCGCAGGGCGCGGACGAGCGCCTGCGACAACGCGACGACGCTTCCCGGGTCACCAGGCGCTCCTCGGCGTCCGTCGTGGAACACCATGCTGGCGCGACCGGCAAGTTGCCAGGCGAGCCCGGCGACCAACAGCGGTCCGGCGTCCCTTCCGGTCCTGCCCGCCGCGACGGCGGCGTAGCGACTGGTGAGCTCGGCGGCGGCGACGGCGGCACGGAAGTCCCGCAGCTGGCCATGCCGGTTCGATCCCGGTCACCCGCTCCACGCTCTGGCCAGCTCAAATGCTTGTCCGCCCAGCTCAGCAGAACGACGGCGCCGTTCACGTGTCTCGATCATGTCGACTCCTGCTGACCGCTGACCACCGGGCTTGACCGGTGCTCGAGGCGCGGCTGAAGCACCACCCGTTCAGCCCTGGCTCAGTGACCGACCTGCCCGGTCAGCACATCCGGCCTCGGGCCCCGGCGGACGGCGCGGCGCCGCGCCGCCCGCCGGACCGAGTCACCGGCCCTGGCCACGCCATGGACGTCCGTCGCCGATCCGTTCCGCGGCCGGCCGGCCGGTGGTGTGAGGGGTCATGGCGCCCGCTCGTCCAGGACGAGCGCGGGGGTGTCGCTGGCCAAGGTCTCGCCGCGGAAGAACTCCGGGTGGCGCCGCTGCCAGGCGAGCATCAGCACGACCCCGGCGGCCAGGAGGCCGATGCCGATGACGAACACGCTGCCGACGCCGAAGACCGACGAGCCGCTGCCGTAGGCCGGGTCGAGGGTGTCCACGGCGGTCTGCACGAAGACCGCGGTCAGCATCAGAGCGCCGGCGAGCGGCAGGACGCCCTTGAACAGGAGGCTCCGGACGCTGCTGCGCAGCTCGCGCCGGAAGTACCAGACGCAGGCGTAGGCGGTCAGCCCGTAGTAGAAGCAGATCATCAGGCCGAGCGCGTAGATGGTGTCGATGAGCACGTTCTCGCTGATCAGCGTGATGCCGACGTAGAACAGGGCGGTCCCCGCCCCGGCGACGAGCGTGGCGGCCGACGGGACCTTGTGCCGCGGGTGCACCTCGGCGAGCCGTGCGGGCAGCGCCCCGTACGCGGCCATGGCGAGCATGGTCCGCGTCGTCGGCAGGAAGGTGGTCTGCAGCGAGGACGCGGAGCTCGCCACGACCGCCAGGAACAGCAGGAAGGCCAGGCCAGAGCCCAGCACCGGCCCCGCCAGGGCCGCGAAGACGTTGTCGCCGGTGTCCGGGTTACCCAGCCCGGTTCCTTCGGTGCCCACGCCGGCGTACATCTGGACGGCGATCGCCACGCCGACGTACGTGATGATGATGACCAGCATGGTGAGGAGCGCCGCACGTCCCGGCGTGCGCGAGGTGCCTGCGGTCTCCTCGTTCACCGTGAGGCAGGTGTCCCAACCCCAGTAGATGAACAGCGAGAGCGACAGGCCGGCGGTGAACGCGCTGAACGAGGAGATCGCCGTCGGGTCGAGCCAGGACCACCCGAAGGAGATGCCGCCGGGTGCCGAGCCGGACTTCGCCAGCGCCAGCACGGCGAACAGCGCGAGCACCGCCATCTGGAAGCCGACGAGCAGGTACTGCAGGCGCTTGGTGGTCTCGACGCCGCGATAGGTGATCCAGGTCGCGATCGCCACGAAGCCGACGCAGGTGGTGACATTGACCAGCGTGTCGTCGCCGAGGGCGCCGATCGCCTCCGAGCCCGTGACCTCGCCGAGCAGCAGGTAGAAGAACGACACGGCCACGCCGGCGAGGTTCGACAGCACGATGATCGTCGCCAGCAGGGCTCCCCAGCCGCAGAGCCAGCCGACGTAGGGGTTGAAGGCCTTGGTCGTCCAGGTGAAGGACGTCCCGCAGTCCGGCGCCACGCGGTTGAGCTCGCGGTAGGCGTAGGCCACCAGGAGCATCGGCAGGAACCCGGCGAGGAAGACCGCCGGCATCTGCAGCCCCACCTCGGTCACCGTCGGACCCAGGGTTGCGGTCAGCGCGTAGACCGGGGCGATGCTCGAGATCCCGAGCACCATGCTGGCCAGCAGGCCGACGGAGTTCTTCGACAGGCCCTTGGCGCGCAGGTCGGTGCGCGCGCTCGGCGAGGCGTCCAGTGACATCGAGCTCCCTTCCAGAGCCGCACGGAACTGCGGCGTGGGTCACAGAGAAGCCAGCCACGTCACCGCGGAAGCGGCAATTGCCGATTCGTCCACACGCCGTACCAGCGCACACCAGTGCGGCACTTGCTGGTTCCTCGTACGGGAGCACCTCGATCGCCGTCCGACGCCGGCGAGGGAGACGTGCCCCTCCGCGGGGCGTGCGTGCGCCCCTAGTCGCCCTGAGGCAGGTGCAAGGCGATCCAGAGCTCGGCCCTGACCCCCGGCTCGTCGAGGTCCCGGCCGAGCATCTCCCCGGCACGCTGCACGCGCTTGCGCAGCGTGTGCCGGTGGATGCCCAGTTGGGCGGCCGCCGGCTCCCACTGCCCGTGGTGACCCAGCCAGACGCGGAGCGAGTGGACGAGGTCACCCGCGCCCGCCCGGTCGGCCGCGACCAGAGGCGCGAGGAGGGAGTCGGCGAAGGCTCGGGTTGCCGCCGGGTCGAGGACCGCCGACAGCCCCGGCGCGGCGAGGTCGTCGAAGGACACCACATCGGCCGACCGGCCGCGAGCGTGCTCGGCCGCTTGCCGCGCCTGCCGGACACCACCGGCCAGCTCGGACCAGCGCACCGGCCGGGAGGCTCCGACCGCCGCACCGTGGACGCGGGCCGGCAACACCCGCAACTCCGAGGCGAGCGGCGTGGCTGCAGAGGTGAGCAGGACGAGGGTGTCGTCGAGCTCGGCCGAGAACATCGGCGCCCGGGTGTGCGCCCCGGCGTCGGCGGCGACGTCGACCGCTGCGGCGCGCTGCTCGCTGGTACCGAGGACGGCGAGGACCAGGAGGGGCTCGGCGGGCAGTTGCTGACCGAGCTCGTCGACGACCGTTGCCACGGTCCGGTCCTCACCGGCCAGCAAGAGGCGCAGCAGCGCCGCCCGCAGCGCGGCCATCGCGCTGTCCAGCCCGCGCGACTGCTCCATGCGCAGGGTCAGCGTGAGGGCGGCTGCGTTGACCACGTGCCGCTCGGAAGGCGGCATAGTGCCCGGTCGGCCCACCACCAGGAACCCCCGGGTCCGCGTGCTCGTGCCGAGCGACTGGATCAGCACGGTCTCCTCACGACCGCTCAGGGCAGCGCTGGCAGGAGCTCGCATGCCGCGCAACCGGTCCAGTTCTTCCTGCAGCACTCCGGCTCGCCGGGCAGCGCTGGCCGGGGCTGCGTCGAGCGCGGTGCCGACCGGGTCGAGCAGCAGCACCCAGCCGCCGATCGAGCGGGCCAATCGCGCCACGAGCGGCGCCGTCCCGCCGGGTGCCAATGCCGCGCGCATCAGGTCCTGCTGGACGGAGGCGGTGCGCGCGACCGCCGCGTACTCGTCGGCCGCCAGGGCAGCGGACACCGCCCGTGAGATCGCGATGAACGGTGTTCCGCGCGGCACCTCGAGCAGCGGCAGGCCCGCTTCCTCGGCGGCCTGCACGAGCTGGGGGACGACCGCGTCGTTGCCCAAGCCGGTACCGAATCCCAGAGCGGCGACACCGGCGCCCACCAGGCGGCGCACGTACGGCCCCGCGGGCTGGTCGTCGCGCAGGGCCAGGCCGGTCGTGAGGAGCAGCTCTCCCCCCTCGAGGAACGGGGCCGGATCGCTCATCTCGCTCACGTGGACCCAGGACAGCGGCCGGTCGGCTCGTGCGCCGCTGGTGAGCAGCCTCATGCCGAGCTGGGACTTCGCGAGGAGATCGGTGACAGTGACCGGCACGTCGCCTCCCGGCGGCACGGTGGCATTCCGGTGCCGGACTGGATATCCGGAGAGGCTCGGAGCGCCAGTTCGGACCTTACCCGCCCCTGCCGTCACCGCTCAGACTCAGGCACGCCAGCCACCCCTTCGGACGAGGAGCCTCCGTGACCGACCTGCTCATCCCGACGTCGGCGCCCGTGCAGGAGCGCCGACTGGTCACCGAGGTGCCCGGCCCCCGCTCGCGAGAGCTCATGGCCCGGCGCGCGGCGGTCGTCTCGGCCGGCGTCGGCACCACCCTGCCGGTGTTCGTCGAGCGGGCGGGCGGCGGTGTGGTCGTGGACGTGGACGGCAACTCGCTCGTCGACCTCGGCGCCGGGATCGCGGTGGTCAATGTCGGCAACGCCGCGCCGCGCGTGGTCGCCGCCGTGCAGGAGCAGGTCGCGGCGTTCACGCACACCTGCTTCATGGTCACGCCCTACGAGGGCTATGTCGCCGTCTGCGAGGAGCTGGCCCGTGTCACCCCGGGCACCCACGAGAAGCGGTCGGCGCTGTTCAACTCGGGTTCCGAGGCCGTCGAGAACGCCGTGAAGATCGCCCGGGTCGCGACCGGCCGGTCGGCCGTCGTCGTCTTCGACCACGCCTACCACGGCCGCACCAACCTCACGATGGCCCTGACGGCCAAGAACATGCCCTACAAGTCCGGGTTCGGGCCCTTCGCACCGGAGATCTACCGCGTGCCGATGAGCTACCCGTTCCGCGACCCGGCCGGGTTGACCGGCGCCGAGGCGGCGGCCCGCGCCGTCCGGCAGATCGAAGCCCAGGTGGGCGCGGCGAACGTGGCCGCGGTCCTCATCGAGCCGATCCAGGGCGAGGGCGGATTCGTGGTCCCGGCCCCTGGCTTCCTGCCAGCGGTCGCCGACTGGGCGCGGCAGGCCGGGGCGATCTTCATCGCCGACGAGGTGCAGACCGGGTTCTGCCGCACCGGCGACTGGTTCGCCAGCGACCACGAGGGCGTCGTCCCCGACCTGGTGACCCTGGCCAAGGGCATGGCCGGCGGCCTGCCCCTCGCCGCGGTCACGGGCCGCGCCGAGCTGATGGACAGCGTGCACACCGGCGGGCTCGGAGGCACCTACGGCGGCAACCCGCTGGCCTGCGCAGCCGCCCTGGCCGCCATCGAGACGATGCGCGAGCTCGACCTCGCCGGTGCGGCGCGGGCCATCGGCGACACGATGCTGCTCCGGCTCCGCGCGCTGCAGGAGCGGCACCCGGCCATCGGGGACGTCCGCGGCCGCGGCGCCATGACCGCCGTCGAGCTGGTGAAGCCGGGCACCACCGAGCCCGACCCGGCGCTCACCGCCGCCGTCGCCAAGCGGTGCCACGCGGACGGCGTCGTCGTCCTCACCGCCGGCACCTACGGCAACGTGCTGCGCTTCCTGCCGCCGCTGGTGATCGGCCAGGACCTGCTGACCGAGGCGCTCGACGTGCTCGACGCCGCGTTCGCCGCACACGCATGACCGCCACGCCGGTCCGCGACCGTGTCCGGCTGCGGCCCGCTCCCGCCGGCCCCGGGCCGCTCGTCGGCGCGGTCGTCGAGTGGCCCCGCAGCCGCCCGCTGCTCGCCGACGTCGTCCCGGTCTTCGAGCGCCTCGGCGTCCGCGTCGCCGACGCCCGGTCCCTTCCGGACGACGGCGCGGCGACCCGCCTGGATCTCGTGCTGCCCGCGGGTGTGGCCGACGGGCCCGCGCTCGCCGCGCTCGACCAGGCGCTCGCCGCGGCGTGGGCGGGTGAGACCGAGCTGGACGGGCTCGCCCGCCTGACCGTGACCGAGGGACTGCCCCTGCTGCAGGTGACCGTGCTGCGCGCGGCCGCCCGCTACCTGGCGCAGGCCGGAACGGGGCTGTCGCGGGGCTACATCGAGCAGACGGTGCTCGGCGCGCCGCGCTTCTGCCACGTGCTGCTGCGGCGGTTCACCCTCCGCCACGACCCTGACGGTCTCGACCCGGCCGGGGCCGACGCCGCAGGCGCGGAGCTCGACGCCCTCCTCGAGGCGACGACGAGCCTGGACGAGGACCGCATCCTGCGGGGTCTGCGTGACGTCCTCGACGCCGTCGTCCGCACCAACGCCTTCCAGCACCCCACGGGTCGAGCACCCGCGCAGCTGGCGCTGAAGATCGCCTCCCCGAGGCTGTCCTTCCTCCCCGCTCCGCGGCCGTGGGTGGAGACCTTCGTGCACTCCCCCACCGTCGAGGGCCTGCACCTGCGGGGCGGGGCCGTCGCTCGCGGCGGCATCCGCTGGTCGGACCGCCCCGATGACTTCCGCACCGAGGTGCTGGGCCTGCTCAAGGCGCAGCTGGTCAAGAACGCGGTCATCGTCCCGGCCGGGGCCAAGGGCGCGTTCGTCGTCCGCGACGACCTGCGCGGCTCCGACCGCGCCGCGGCCCAGGTGACGGTCGAGCGCGCCTACCGCTCGTTCGTCTCGGGCCTGCTCGACATCACCGACAACCGGGTCGACGGACGGATCGTGCACCCGGAACGGACCGTGGTGCTCGACGGGGACGACCCGTACCTCGTCGTCGCGGCCGACAAGGGGACGGCGACCTTCTCCGACATCGCCAACGCGCTCGCCGTCGAACGCGGGTTCTGGCTCGGCGACGCCTTCGCCTCGGGCGGCTCGGCCGGCTACGACCACAAGGCCATGGGCATCACCGCGCGCGGCGCGTGGGTCTCGGTGCGTCGCCACCTGCGCGAGCTGGGACGGGACGTCGACTCCGACGCGGTGACCGCCGTCGGGATCGGCGACATGTCCGGGGACGTCTTCGGCAACGGCATGCTGCTCTCCGACCGGTTGCGCCTGGTCGCCGCCTTCGACCACCGCCACGTCTTCCTCGACCCCGATCCCGATCCCGCCGTCTCCTTCGCCGAGCGGCGGCGGCTGGCCGCGCTCCCCGCCTCCACCTGGGCCGATTACGACGCCGCCGCCCTCTCCCCCGGCGGCGGCGTGCACCGGCGCGACGCAAAGACCGTGCCGCTCTCCCCCGAGGCGCGCCGGCGCCTGGACGTCGAGGCGACCGAGCTCACCCCGGACGAGGTCGTGCAGGCGATCCTCCGGGCGCCGGTCGACCTGCTGTGGAACGGCGGTATCGGCACCTACGTACGCGCCGACGACGAGACCGACGCCGACGTCCGCGACCGGGCCAACGACCGGGTCCGCGTCACCGCCGGCACGCTGCGCTGCCGGGTCATCGGCGAGGGCGGCAACCTCGGGCTCACGCAGCGCGCCCGCGTGGCCGCTGCCCGGGCCGGCCTGCGGCTGCACACGGACTTCATCGACAACGCGGCCGGGGTGGACACCTCCGACCGCGAGGTGAACCTGAAGATCCTGCTGGCCGGGGCGGTGCGCGACGGCGAGCTGACCGGCGCCGAGCGCGACGGGCTGCTCCGGGAGCTCACCGACGAGGTGGCCGCCGCGGTGCTCGCCGACAGCGCCCACCAGGTCCGTGCGCTCACCGTCTGCGCGGACCAGGCTCCGTTCCTGCTCGATCGGCACGCCGCGCTGATCCGCGACCTCGAGCAGCAGGCCGGCCTCGACCGCGGCCTCGAGCACCTGCCGTCGGAAGCCGACATCGAGCGGCTGCGTGCCGCCGGAGGCGGACTCACCCGCCCCGAGGCCGCGGTGCTGCTCGCCTACTCGAAGAACCTGGTGCGCGCGGAACTGCTGGACAGCGACATCCCCGACGACCCCGCGCTCGGCGCCGTCCTCGGGCGGTACTTCCCGCGGGCGGTGCGGGAGCGCTGGCCCGGTCGCATCGCGAGTCACCCGCTGGCGCGCGAGATCACCGCGACGCAGCTCGCCAACGACCTGCTCAACCGGGTCGGGCCCGGCTTCCTGCACCGGCTGGAGGAACGGCACGGGGTCGGCACCCCGGTCGCCGCGCGGGCCTTCGCTGCCGCCGAGCACGTTCTCGCGGTCGACCAGGTGTGGACGCTGCTCGACGAGGACCTGCCACCGGCGGTCGAACGACGCGCGCTGGCGGAGGTGCAGCGGGTCACCGAACGGGTGGCCGACCGCCTGCTGCACCGCCACCGGGACCCGGAGGACTTGAGCGCCGCGGTGGGGCCGCTCACCGACCTCGCGGACCTCGGTGACCGCACCTCCGGGCCGGCCTGGTCCGACGCGACCGGACCGGCCGCGCGGGAGGAGCTCCTCGCCACCGGCGCCTCGTGGCAGCTCGCCACCGGCGTCGCCGCCCTGGACCGCCGGGCCGAGGCGATCGACCTCGCGCAGGTCGTGCAGCGGACGGAGGCACCGATCGACGCGGTGCTGCGCGCCCACTCCGCGCTCTGCGAGCTGCTCGGCCTGTCCGCCGTCCGTGGCAGGGCCGCCGACCGCCCCGGCGACTCGTCCTGGACGCTGGCGGCGAAGTCGGCGCTGCGCGAGCAGCTCGACGAGCACGCCCGCTCGCTGCTCACCGGGCTGCTCCTCGCGGAGCGCACCGTCGACGACCTGGTGGTCCGCCACGGCGCCGCGGTGACCAGGTTCGCGGCCGTCCGGACGGCCGCCCTCTCCGCCCGCGACGAGGCGGTCGCGGTCCTCGCCACCGTCGTCGGCGCGCTGGACCGCCTCCGGCAGTCCGCGGTCTGACCCCACCCCGACAGAGAAAGTAGGAACGACCATGTGGCGCATGCCCCTCGAGGGGGATCCGCACGCCCGGACCTGGATGGCCTTCCCGCGCGAGGGTTACACGCTGGGCGCCTCGGACGCGCAGCGCGAGGCCGGCTACGCCGCCTGGACCGCGGTCGCGCACGCGATCGCGGCCTTCGAGCCGGTCACGATGGTGGTCGACCCGAGCGAGCGCGAACGGGCGCGGCGGATGCTCGGTGCCGACGTCGAGATCGTCGAGGCGCCGCTCGACGAGTTCTGGATGCGCGACGTGGGCCCGACGTTCGTGGTCGACGACGCGCGTCCCGGTGTCCTCGGAGCTGTGGATTGGGTCTTCAACGGGTGGGGCGCGCCCGACTGGGCCGAGTGGCAGCTCTCCGCGGAGATCGCCCACACGGTCGCCGCGCACGTCGGCGCCGAGGTGGTCAGCTCGACCTTGGTCAACGAGGGCGGCGGCATCCACGTCGACGGGGAGGGCACCGTGCTGCTCACCGAGACCGTGCAGCTCGATCCCCGGCGCAACCCGCATCTCGACCGCCCGCGGGTCGAGGCCGAGATGGCGCGCACCCTCGGCGCCCGGCACGCCGTGTGGCTGCCCCGGGGCCTGACCCGCGACTACGAGGAGTTCGGCACGAAGGGGCACGTGGACATCGTCGCGGCGATCCCCTCCCCCGGTCGGCTGCTCCTGCACGCGCAGCCCGACGCGGGACACCCCGACCACGCGGTCATGAAGGAACTGCGGGAGCTGCTGACCGACCAGACGGATGCGGCCGGTCGATCGTTCGAGGTCGTCGACCTCCCGGCCCCGGAGACCCTGGAGGACGACGACGGGTTCGTCGACTGGAGCTACGTCAACCACCTGGTGGTGAACGGCGGGGTCGTCGCCTGCGGCTTCGGCGAGGCCCGGGCCGACGCGCGGGCCCGCTCGATCCTCGCGGAGGCCTACCCGGGCCGTGCGGTCGTGACGGTCGATGCCCGCGAGCTCTTCGCCCGCGGCGGCGGGATCCACTGCATCACGCAGCAGCAGCCCCGGATCGAGGTGCCCGCGTGATCGACGTCGTCGAGGCGTCCATCGCCACGCTGCGGGCCGCGCTCGAGTCGGGTCGGGCGACGGCCGTCGGGCTCGTCGACGCCTACCTCGCCCGCATCGACGCCTACGACACGCCGGCCTCCCCCACGGCGCTCAACGCGGTCGTCGTGCGCAATCCGCACGCCCGGGACGAGGCGGCGGCGTCCGACGCCCGTCGCGCGCGCGGGCGGACGCTCGGTCCGCTGGACGGCATCCCGTACACCGCGAAGGACAGCTACCTGGTCAGAGGGCTGACCGCGGCGGCCGGCAGCCCGGCCTTCGCCGATCTCGTCGCCCAGCGCGACGCGTTCGCGGTCGAGCGCCTGCGCGCCGGCGGGGCGATCTGCCTCGGGCTGACCAACATGCCTCCGATGGCCAACGGGGGCATGCAGCGCGGCCTGTACGGCCGCGCCGAGAGCCCCTACAACGCCGGGTACCTCGCCGCGCCGTTCGCCTCCGGGTCGTCGAACGGGTCGGGCACCGCCACGGCGGCGAGCTTCGCCGCCTTCGGGCTCGCCGAGGAGACCTGGTCGAGCGGGCGCGGCCCTGCCAGCAACAGCGGCCTGTGCGCCTACACCCCGTCGCGCGGTGTGATCTCGGTGCGCGGCAACTGGCCGCTGGTGCCGACCATGGACGTCGTCGTCCCGCACACCCGCACCGTCGCCGACCTGCTCGAGGTGCTCGACGTCGTGGTGGCGGACGACGACGAGACGCGAGGCGATTTCTGGCGCACCCAGCAGTGGGTTCCGGTCCCGCGCCCCTCCCAGGTGCGGCCCGCGTCCTACGTGGCGTTGGCCGAGGCCGCCGCGGACGCGCTGGCGGGGCGACGCCTCGGGGTGCCGCGCATGTACGTCAACGCCGACCCGGAGGCCGGCACCGCCGAGGACGGCGGGATCGGCGGCCCGACGGGACAGCGGATCGAGACGCGCCCCTCGGTGATGGCGCTGTGGGAGTCGGCCCGCCGCGACCTGGAGGCGGCGGGCGCGACCGTCGTCGACGTCGACTTCCCCGTGGTCTCGAGGTACGAGGGAGACCGCCCGGGCATGCCCACCGTCTCCACCCGCGGCCTGGTGCCGCCGGCGTTCCTGGCCCGCGAGATCGGCGACCTCTCCGCGTGGGCGTGGGAGGAGTTCCTGCGCGCCAACGGCGACCCCGCCCTGGGCAGCCTCGCCGACGTCGACGGGGCGACGATCTTCCCGCACCCCGAGGGTGCGCTCCCCCACCGGTACACCGGCTTCGACGACGACATCGCGCGCTACCCCGCCTGGGTGCGGGAGAACCCCGGGGCCACCTGGGCCGGCATGCCGGAGCTGGTCGACGGCGTCCGCGGGCTCGAGGAGACACGTCGCGTGGACCTCGAGGCGTGGATGGACGAGCTGTCCCTGGACGCGGTCGTCTTCCCCGCCGTGGCCGATGTCGGCCCGGCCGACGCAGATCGCGACAGCGCATCCGCGGATCTCGCCTGGCGCAACGGCGTCTGGGTGGCGAACGGCAACCTGGTCATCCGGCACCTGGGCATCCCCACCGTCACGGTGCCGATGGGCACGATGGGCGACATCGGCATGCCGGTCGGACTCACCTTCGCCGGGCGGGCCTACGACGACACCGCGCTGCTGCGCCTCGCTACGGCGTTCGAAGCAACCGGCACGCGCCGCACCCGCCCGCCTCGCACTCCCTGACACGGCTGCGCCCCGCACCCCCCGGGCCGGGTGGTGCGGGGCGCAGCGCCCACTCGTCCCCCTGCGGTCAGGCCTTCCGGACCAGCTTGCGGTTGACGAACTCGTCGAGGGCGTAGCGGCCCAGCTCCCGGCCGAACCCGGAACGCTTGGTGCCACCGAACGGCAGCTCGGCGGCGTCACCCAGCACCAGGTTCACCCACACCATGCCGGCATCGATCCGGTCCACGACGCGGTCGGCCTGGTCGGAGTCCGTCGTGTAGAGGTAGGAGCCGAGGCCGAAGGGCGTGTCGTTGGCCAGCCGGACGGCGTCGTCCTCGTCCTGGGCCCGGAACAGCATGGCCACCGGACCGAAGAACTCCTGCCGGTAGGCGTCCATCGCGGGGGTGATGTCGGCGAGGACGGCGGGCGGGAAGAAGTTGCCCCGCCGCTCGCCCCGCACCAGCACGGTGGCCCCCTGCTCGACGGCACGGTCGAGCTGCTCCTGCAACCGCTCGCTGGCCGTGTCGGACGACAGCGGTCCCAGCGTCGTGCTCCCGTCGGTGGGGTCGGCGGGGGCGACCGCGGTCAGGGCGCCGGTGAACTTGTCGGCGAACTCGTCGTAGAGGTCGGCGGTCACGATGAAGCGCTTCGCGGCGTTGCAGGACTGACCGTTGTTGTCGAGCCGGGCGTTGACCGCGTCGGTCACGGCGGCGTCGAGGTCGTCCGTCGACAGGAGGATGAACGGATCGGAGCCGCCGAGCTCCAGCACGACCTTCTTGAGGTTGCGGCCGGCGACCTCGGCGACCGCCGAGCCGGCCCTCTCCGAGCCGGTGACGGAGACGCCCTGGACGCGCGGGTCGGCGATCACGGCGGCGACCTGCTCGTCGGTGGCGAGGATGTTCCGGTAGACCCCGGTCGGGACGCCGAGCTCCGTGGCGGCGGCGTGGAAGGTCTCCTCCAGGGCCGACGACGACTCGGGGCACTGCGGCGCGTGCTTGAGCAGGATGGTGTTCCCCGCCACGATGTTGGGCCCGGCGAAGCGGGCGACCTGGTAGTAGGGGAAGTTCCAAGGCATGACCCCGAGCAGGACGCCGAGTCCCTCCTTGCGGACGACGGCGGATCCGGATCCGACGTCGATCGGCTCGTCGGCCAGGTGGTCGGGCCCCTTGTCGGCGTAGTACTGGAAGATCTCGGCCGCGAACTCCACCTCGGCGACGGCCTGCGCGATGGGCTTGCCCATCTCCCGCACCGCGATCTCGGCCAGCTCCTGGGTCCGCTCGGTGAGCAGGGCGCCGACCCGGCGCACGAGCTCGGCCCGCTCGGCGGGGGTCGTCGTGCGACTCCACGACCTGTATGCGGCGTGGGTGTCGGCGATCGCCGCGTCCAGGTCGGCGTCCGAGACCGCCGGGTACGTGCGGACCCTCTCGCCGGTGGCCGGGTTGGTGACTGCGTATGCGGGCATCAGGCGCTCTCCTCTTCACGTGCCGCTGCGATGACGTCGTCGGCGAGCCGCCGGCCCATCCGGATGCCGCCGTCGACGTGCTGGTAGCCCAGGCCGGCCAGGTCGCTCGACCCGAAGCGGATCGGACCCACGGGCTGGAGCTGAAGCTCCCCGTAGCGGGTGAGCCCGCCCAGGGCGAAGCTGGCGGCGTAGGCGCCCTGCGTCCACTCCTCGGCCGCCCAGTCGCTCTCGTAGTAGGTGACCGGACGGCGCGCCTCCGGCCCGAAGTAGGCCGCCAGCGACTCGAGGATCCGACCCTTGCGCTCCTCCGCGCTCAGCCGGAACGACGCGTCGGCCTGCTCGGCGGCGACGAAGCCGACCAGGGTGCCTCGGCTCTCCCCGTGGTTGGTGTTGTCGTACGCCTCGTGCACCAGCTGGTACGGGCTGAACGCGGTGCCCGACAGGCCCGCGGCGCGCCAGAAGGGCGTCTCGTAGGTGGCGTGCACCTTGATCACCAGGCCGAGCGACTGGTGCTGCTGCAGCTGCTGGCGGAGCCGGGGCAGTGCCGGGACGTACTGGATGCGGTCGTAGAGGTTCGGCGGGACCGCGACGATGACGTGCCGTGCCCGCACCCGGACACCCGCGCCCATGACGGTGGCGCCGAACTCGTCCCACTCGATCCTCCGCACCGGGGTGCCCAGCCGGACCGAGTCGGCACCGAGTCGGTCGGCGAGGCGGAGCGGAACCTGCTGGAGCCCGCCCACCACGCGCTTGTCGAGGATGAAGTCGGCATCGACGAGGTTGCTGAAGCAGCCCGCGCTCGCGGCCATGAGCAGTGCCTGCAGCAGCGAGAACGTGTGCGCCGGCTTGGTGAGCATGGCCTCGGCGACGAAGAGCGCGATGTTCTCGCGGGCCTCCTCGTCGTCGGTCTGCTGCTCGAGCCAGGTGCGGAACGAGACCTGGTCGAGCTCCTGGGCGCGTGGGTGCGCCCACGGCGCCGCCGGGTCGATCTCGGCGGTCAGGCCGTCCAGGATCTCGATGAGCCGGGTGATCTCCGACTCGGTCCGCTCCCCCGCCGGGAAGATGTCGCCGGTGAAGCGGCGCAGCTCGCCGTCCCGGGTGATGTAGAGGCTCTCGCCGTCCCGGTAGCGGGCGTAGGTCGCGAGACCGAGCTCGTCGAGCGTCTCGAGAAGGGCGGTCTGGTCGGGCGACACCCACTGGCCCCCGATCTCGCGCATCTGACCGTCGACGACGTCGGTCCACAGCCGTCCGCCGATGCGCTCGCGCGCTTCGAGGACGACGACGCTCTTGCCCGCGGCGGAGAGCCGGGTGGCGGCGGTGAGCCCGGTGACGCCCGCGCCGACGACGACCACGTCGCGTTCGAGGTGTTCCATGACAGTTCCTGCGGGGCCTTCCGTGTGCGACTGGACGGGCATCGTGGCGGTCATCGGGTCGGGTCCGGGGTCATCGTGTACTTCGTGGTGAGGTACTCGTGGATCCCCTCCACGCCGCCCTCTCGGCCGAGACCGGACTGCTTGACCCCTCCGAAGGGCGCCGCGGCGTTGGAGATGACGCCGGCGTTGAGACCGAGCATGCCGGTCTCGAGCCGCTCGATCATCCGCTGGCCACGGGCGAGGTCGCGGGTCCAGACGTAGGCCGCGAGGCCGTAAGCGGTGTCGTTGGCCAGGCGCACGGCCTCGTCCTCGTCGGCGAACGGGACGATTGACAGGACCGGTCCGAAGATCTCCGTCGCCAGGATGTCGCTGCCCTGCTTCACCCCGGCCACCACGGTGGGCTGGAAGAAGGTGCCGGGACCCTCGATGACCGATCCCCCGGTGCGCACGGTCGCCCCGCGCGAGACCGCGTCCTCGACCAGAGCCCGGGCCTTGTCCACCGCGGCCGCGTCGATCAGCGGGCCGACGTGCACGCCCTCCTCGGTGCCCCGTCCCACCCGCATGGCGGCGACACGGGCGGACACCCGCTGGGCGAACTCGTCGGCCACGTCCTCGTGGACGAGGAAGCGGTTCGCGGCCGTGCAGGCCTCCCCGGAATTGCGGAACTTCGCGGCGAGCGCACCCTCCACGGCGGCGTCGAGGTCCGCGTCGTCGAAGATGAGGAACGGTGCGTTGCCGCCCAGCTCCATCGACGTCCGCAGTACGTTGTCGGCCGCCTGCTTGAGCAAGATCCGACCGACCTCGGTCGAGCCGGTGAACGACAGCTTGCGGAGGCGGGGATCGGCGATGATCGGCGCGCTGACCTCCGCCGCCGACGAAGTCGGGATGACGTTGACGACCCCGGCCGGCAGCCCGGCCTCCTCGAGGATGCGGGTGAACAGCAGGGTCGTCAGCGGAGTCAGCTCGGCCGGCTTGACGACCGCGGTGCAGCCCGCGGCCAGGGCCGGTGCGATCTTGCGGGTCGCCATGGCGAGGGGGAAGTTCCAGGGCGTGATCAGGAAGCACGGCCCGACGGGGTGGTGGGAGACCACCATGCGGCCGGTTCCCTCCGGGTTGGACCCGTACCGGCCCGACACACGCACGGCCTCCTCGCTGAACCAGCGCAGGAACTCACCGCCGTAGGTGACCTCGCCGAACGCCTCGGCCAGCGGCTTGCCCATCTCCAGCGTCATGAGCAGCGCGACCTCGTCGCGCCGCAGCTGCAGGATTTCCCAGGCCCGCCGCAGGATCTCGCTGCGCACCCGGGGGGCGGTTGCACCCCATTCGGCCTGGGCTGCGACCGCCGCGTCCAGCGCGGCGAGGCCGTCCTCGACGCTCGCGGACGCGATCGTCCGCAGGACCTGGCCCGTCGCCGGGTCGACGACGTCGAGCGTGTTGCCGTCAGAGGCAGGCCTCCAGGCTCCGCCGATGAAGAGTTCGGTGGGAACGACCCCGAGCACGTCGGCTTCCGACGGGCGCGATGGTGCGATCGTCACAAGGTGTCCTCTCGATGATCGAACCTCGACGACCCGTCGGAGGCATGGGGCCCGGCGGTCTACGGGCCTGCTTCCCCAGACGCTAGGGGGAGACGACCGACTGGAGGAGTGCCAGAACGGCGGCTCCGTAGCAGCGCCCGCACCGATACGGCACTACCGGTACCGGCCGGATCGACACCGGGCTCGGACTACGCGCTCGCCCGCCTGACCGAGGGAGGACCTGCTCGGTGGTCGTCGGCACCCTGAGCGCTAGCGCCGCCGTGGAGCGTCCACGTCTTGGACGACGGGAACTCCGGTCCGACCTGTTCGAGCGCCAGTCGGCCGTAGACCTGCTGCTGGGTGACCACCCGCTGCGAGCGGCTCCGGCCGAGGAAGCTGACCGCCCAGTGCAGCACGGTCGTGATGCGGCTCTTGAAGCCCACGATGTAGAAGAGGTGCACGACCAGCCAGAGCACCCAGGCGATGAAGCCCTCGAACTTCAGCTCGCCGATGTCGGCGACCGCGGAGAAGCGGGAGATCATCGCCATGGAACCCTTGTCCCGATAGCGGAACGGGCCCTGCGACTGCCGCCCGGCGAGCCGGCGCGCGATCGCCTCGGCGGAGTACTGGCCGCCCTGGATCGCCACCTGGGCGACGCCGGGGAGCTCGTCCAGGACCATCATGTCGCCGACGACGTGCACCTCGGGGTGCCCGGGCAGGGTCAGGTCCGGCAGCACGGAGATGCGCCCGGCGCGGTCGACGTCGGCGCCCGATTGCTCGGCGAGCACCTTGCCCAGCGGGCTGGCCTGCACGCCGGCCGCCCAGATCTTGGTCGCGGCCTGGATCCGGCAGACCTGGCCGTCGGCGTCCCTCACCTCCAGCCCGTCTGCGTCGACGTCGGTGACCATGGTCCCGAGCTGCACCTCGACGCCGATCTCGATGAGCTGGCGGCGGGCCCGGCCGCCGAGCTTCTCACCGAACGACGGCAGCACGATGGGCGCGGCGTCGAGCAGGATGATCCGCGCCTTCGTCGGGTCGACGTTCCGGAAGTCGCGGCGCAGCGTGCGGTGCGCGAGCTCGGCGATCTGCCCGGCCATCTCGACGCCGGTGGGCCCGGCGCCGACCACGACGAAGGTCATCAGCCGGTCTGCCTCGGCCTGGTCGGTGGCCAGCTCGGCCAGCTCGAATGCGCCGAAGATGCGGCCGCGCAGCTCCAGGGCGTCGTCGATCGACTTCATGCCGGGGGCGAACTCGGCGAACCGGTCGTTGCCGAAGTACGACTGCCCCGCACCCGCGGCGACGATCAGCTCGTCATAGGGGTGCACGGTCGTGCGACCCAGGATGGTCGAGGTCACCGTGCGCGCGGTGAGGTCGATGTCGACGACCTCACCGAGCACCACGCGCGCGTTCTCCTGCCGGCGCAGGATCTCGCGCGTAGCCGGGGCGATCTCACCCTCGGACAGGATGCCGGTGGCCACCTGGTACAGCAGCGGCTGGAACAGGTGGTGGCTGGTCCTGCCGATCAGCGTGACGTCGACCGGCGCCTTCCTCAGCGCCTGGGCGGCGAACAGGCCGCCGAACCCGGAGCCGACGATCACCACACGGGGGTGCCGCGTGACCGCGTGCCGATGCCCCTCGATCACCGTGGACACGTCCATGGGTCCTTCCCTCCAGCCGGCCTGGTCCGTGCACCGCGCAGTGCTGCACGGTCCAGTCAGCCAGCCCGGCCCGGCGCACGACAGTGCCGGTCCGTACATGCACACCATCCCTGCGATGCCTCTTCGGCAGCCTGAGTCGGCGGCGTCCGGACAGCAGCCACCCCCTCAGCCGGGCGGGTCCTCACGGAGCAGCGCGGCCAATCCCCGCTCGAATCCCACGTCATCGACGGCCGCGAGGTCGCTGGCGCGGCCGAGCGCCAGCGCCAGGGACGGGTAACGGCCCGCGTACTCCGCCGGCGGACGGGTGAAGCCCCCCGTGAAGGGGACCAACGCCGACCCGAGGGCCAGGTACTCGATCGAGGCGAGGAGCTGCAGCGCGCGCTCGGGCGGCCAGCCGGCGCGGAGCAGCGCAGCCAGCGCCGCGTCGTAGACACGAAGAGCCTGCTCGGTCTCGACCGCCTGACGAGCGATGAGCGACAGCGCCGCAGGATGTGCCTGGAACGCCCGGCGGTAGCTGTGAGCGAAAGCGGTGATGCCGCGGCGCCAGTCCGGATCGTCCAGGCAGTCCCTGTCGATCTCCCCGTCGATCAACTCGATGACGACATGGAGGATCTCGTCCTTCGACCGCAAGTGGTTGTACAAGGACGGCGACTGCACGCCGAGCCTCGCCGCGAGACGACGCACGGTCAGGGCGGCGGCGCCCTCCTCGTCGAGGATCGCGAGCGCTGTCCGCGCGATGCCGTCTCGCGTGAGCGCGAGGTCGGACCGTCGCCCCACCGTTCACCTCCGTCTCGGCCCGAGTTGCTCGAACCAGGCTCTTCCCATCGGTCAGATGTGACGCTAATCTCCCCGAAAACTAGCACTGCTAGTTCAGCTCGGCGCGAGCCCTTCGAGAGGACCCACCATGACGCACGACTTCGACCGCGAGCTGCAGGCGCGGCTCGCGGTGATCGAGGACCCGGGCTACGTCGACCCGGCGCGAGCCGACCTGCCCGGTCGGGACCTGGCGCTCCTGGTCGTCCTCGGAGGACTTCTGATCGTGCTGATGATCGTCTGGAGCTACCCGGCATGAGCTCCTCGACCTCCGGCCGGGCCCCGGGCCGGCAGGCCACCGGTGCAGCGGCCCCGGGCAACGCCGGCACCAGCGACCTGCCCACCCTGTCCTCCGAGCGCATCTGGGGCTTCTGGTCCTTCACCTCGGTCAACATCGGGCTGGCCATCGCGACCTGGGCCTTCCTCAGCGGCGGCACGCTCGCCTTCTTCGTCGGCGCGAAGACGGCCATCGCCGCCAGCGTCATCGGCAATCTCGTGGGCGTCGCCCTGGTGGCGCTGACGACCTGCATCCCCTCGGCCAAGTACGGCCTGGAGCAGTACACCGCGCTGCGCACCGTCTTCGGGGGCAACGGTTCCCGGGCGCTGGTCCTCGTGCTCTTCCCGCTCGCCGCGGCGGGCTGGAACGCGATCCTCGCGATCATGTTCGGCCGGGCCATCGTCAACGTGAGCAACTCGACGCTCGGCACGGACTTCGGACCCAACGGCGCCATGGTGATCGCCGCCGCCCTCTTCGCGATCCTCCTCTCCTGGCTCCTGCTGGTGAAGGGCCCGGTCTCCATCGAGTGGGTCAACAAGTTCGTCGCACCGGCGCTCGTCCTCGTGACCGTGGTGATGCTCGGGGCGATCTTCACCGAGCACTCGTGGTCCGAGCTGCTGGCAGCCCCGCCGCTGGCGCCGTTCGGCGACCCCGGACTGGACTGGGCGATCGCGGTGGAGCTCAGCCTCGGCGTCGGCTTCTCGTGGTGGACGATCATGGGCAACCTGGCGCGGTTGACCACAACGCAGCGCGTCGCGTTCTGGCCGAACATGATCGGGCTCTTCCTCGCCAGCGTGGTCGCCGGTGTGGTCGGCTCGTTCGCCGCCCTGGTGCTGGGCGACGCCGATCCGACGGTCTGGATGGTCCCGCTCGGCGGCGCCGTGCTGGGCGTACTGGCGCTGGTCTTCGTGGGCTTCGCGAACGTGACGAGCATGGTGGGCCAGACCTACTCCGGCAGCCTCGCGATCCGGCGGGCCGGCGGCGATCCGGCGCGGCGGCTCCCGTGGCCGGTGCTCGCCGGTCTGCTCTTCGCCCCCGCCGCCGTCGTGGTCTTCTGGCCGGGAGCCATCTACGACAACTACTTCAAGTTCCTCGCGTGGGTGTCGCTCATCCTGGCCCCGCTGTGCGCGGTCTACTTCGTCGACTTCTTCTTGCTGCGGCGGCGGACTCTCGACGTCCGCGCCATCTACGAACCCGAAGGGGTGTCGCGCTACAGCTTCTGGGGCGGGTTCAACCCAGCCGCGTTCGTGGCCGTCGCCGCAGGTGCCTTCACCTACTACCAGCTGCTCGACCCGATCACCTTCGAGTCCGCGTCGATGTTCCGGTACACCACCGCGAGCCTGCCGGCTTTCCTGGTGGCCGCCGTCGTGCACTACGTGCTGACCCGGCTCGTCGTCGTCCCGAACGGGAGGGGCGGGTATGTCCACCAGCGACGCTGACCGCACCACGCTCTACCGCGGAGCGGCGGTGATCACAGGCGCCGAGGTGCCGGCGGCCGAGGCGCTCGTCGTCCGGGGCGACCGGCTGCTGCACGTCGGCACGGAGGAGGACGCACGGGCGGCCGCCGGGACCGCCGCCGAGGTCGTCGACCTCGACGGGGGGCTGGTCGTCCCCGGCTTCGTCGACGCGCACACCCACGTCCTGATGACCGGGGACGCGCTCACCCGGGCGCACCTGCGGGATGCGCACGACCTAGGGGAGGTCCAGCGACGGGTACGGGAGTGGGCCGACACCCACCCGGAAGCGCCCCGGGTCCTCGGACAGGGCTGGCTGTTCTCCTCGGTCCCGGGCGGCCGGCCCACGCGGGAGATGCTCGACGCCGTCTGTCCCGACCGGCCGGTCTACCTCGACGCCAACGACTACCACTCGGTGTGGTTGAACAGCCGGGCCCTGGCGGAGGTCGGCATCACGAGGGACACCCCCGACCCGGTCGGCGGCAGGATCGCGCGCGACCCGGTCACCGGCGAGCCGACGGGGCACGTCGACGAGACGGCCATGCAGGAGCTGGTGTGGCCGTTCCTGGAGGGCAGCCGCACGGATGCCGACCGGGACCGGCACCTGGACGCCGCCCTGTCCGCTTACGCCGCGGCCGGCATCACGGGCGTGGTCGACATGGCCGTCGACGAGCACGGGCTCGCCACGATGGCACGCGCGCAGGAGGCCGGCCGGCTCCCGGTGCGGATCGTCGGGCACTGGTTCATGGAGCGCGCCGGCGACACCGCGGATCACCTGGCGCAGGTGGCCACCGCGGCGCGCCTGGCCGAGGAGCACCGCTCCAGCTGGCTGCGCATGACGGGCGTGAAGTTCGTGGTGGACGGCGTCATCGACGGCTGCACCGCCGCGGTCAAGGCCCCGTACTCGAACGGTGCGCTGCCGGCGCCCATCTGGGACCTCGACACCCTGGCCCCTGCCGTCGCGGCCGCCGACGCTGCCGGCCTGCAGATCGCCATCCACGCGATCGGCGACGAGGCGATCCGCATCGCCCTCGACGCGCTGGAGCTCGCGGTCGACCGCAACGGGGCCCGGCTGCGGCGCCACCGCATCGAGCACCTGGAGTACACCGACCAGGCGGACGTGCCTCGGCTGGCGCGCCTCGGGATCACGGCGTCGATGCAGCCGGTGCACGCCGACCCCGCCGTCCAGGACAACTGGCGGGCGATGCTGGGCGACTCCCGCGTGGACCGGGGCTACCCGTGGCCAGAATTCACCGAAACCGGAGCCCGGCTCGCCTTCGGCACGGACGCGCCGACGGCGCCGCACTTCCCGCTGCCCAACCTCTACATCGCCGCGACCCGACGGTCCGCGCTGGACCCGTCTCTGCCGCCCAACGTGCCCCGCTTCGCACTGCCGCTGGCAGACGCCCTCCGGCACGCGACCTACGACGCCGCCTGGTCCTGCTGCGCGGAGAACGAGCGGGGAATGCTCACCGACGGTCGGCTGGCGGACTTCACGGTCATCGACCGCGACCCGTTCACCGACGGGGTCGACGCCCTCCTGGAGGCCCGCGTGGTGCGGACCGTGGCAGGCGGCATCGCCACGCACGTAGGGGCCTCCTGAGCCGGGTCCTGCGCCGGGCGTCGCCACTCCGGTCGGCGCCTGGCGCGGGAAGGTGGCGAGGGTGACGGGATGGCAAAGCCCCGGTGCGCCGCCGGCCCTCGCTGCCGGTTCGCCATTTCACCGTCTTGCGGAACGCCGGCCGGTGTTCGGCGGCCTGTCTGGCCTTGCCAGGCCTGCCCTTGCGCGGAATGACGACGGTCCGGACGCCGAGCGCGTGAAGATCGTCCTCGACGCTCTTCTCGCCGTAGCCGCGGTCGGCGGTGACGGTGCCCGGACGCCGACCTGTGCGGGCGATGACCCGCTCGACGGCGGGGCCAGCCGCGGCGCGTCCGGCGGGTTGCCCTGCGCCACGGTGTGGTCGAGCACCACCCGTCGGCGTTGTTGGCGACCTGGGCCTTGTCACCGAACTCGACCGGCCGGCCCAGCCGTCCCTTGGCGGTCGGCCGGGCATCGCCGATCGTGCAGGCTGACCCGGCGGGTGGCCCCGTCCGGCCGTCGACGGCGGCGCTCCCGCAGCGGACGGTCAGCTTCATCAGCGTCGTCGGGTGCGGCACCCGGCCATCCAGCGGGATCCGGCAGAACCGCCGCCACGTGATCGAGTCCGCGACCTCCCGGCACAGGCTCTCGTAGCGCAGCCGGTAGCGGAACTTCACGGGCATCATTCGCAGATAGGTCTCCATCGGCGTCGACGGGCGCCCCATCCGCGGATCGAAGAATGGCACGAACGGCGCGAAGAACGCCGGGTCCTCAAGCAGCACGTCGCCCGGGGACAGCTCCTCGGGCAGCCGGACCACCTCCGTCGGCAGCACCGCCTCCCACAGGCTCCTGGACGGACGGCTCGTGCTCGTCACCGGGAGGCCCGGGGGCGGCCGAGGCGCGGCTGTTCGCGGACCTGGGGCCGCGGTCGTGGTGAACGCGACGTAGAGGCGACGGCGGCTGCGATCGACATCGGCCGGTCCGCGACGGGGCACTCCCTCGACGTCCGAGACGCGGCCGACTCCAGGGACGCGTTGCCCGCGACGCAGGTGACGGCGAGGACCTCGATGCCGGGATGCCGCACTGCCAGCAGCAGGGCCAAGGCGTCGTCGACGCCGGTGTCGACGACGAGCAGCACCCGCACCGGCCGTGTCGTGGTCATTCGACGTGCACCCATGGCTTTCGGCGATCTCGGAGATCGGAGGGCGTCGCGGATCTCGATCGCATGTCCCGACTGACCTGGGCAGGAAACGGGAAACCGCCGGCGCAGGCGGTCGACGAATGCGGGCGTCTCGGCCGACGTCGACCCGAGGACGACGGGTGTGCACGTCCTCGAGGGCGATCACTCGACCGGCCTGCTGCTGCCCGATCGCCCGGCACGGAAGCGGCCTCAGGTGGAAGAGTCGCACCTCACCCAGGTCGCGGGGCGTACCGGATGGGGACCACCTCGTTGACGAAGGCGACCAAGGCGCCCGTCCAGCCGGCGCAGGTCTTGAAAGGGGATGCGGCATGGGCGTCATCGACCTCGTGGGCTGGTTCGGGTCGGCGCTGCTCGTCTACTCCTTGCTGCAGACCCGCGTCCTGCGCTTCCGGGTCCTCAACCTGCTCGCCGCCCTCGTCCTCGTCGGCTACAACGCGGTCATCGCGGTGTGGCCGATGGTGGCGATGAACGTAGTCATCGCGGCCATCAACGCGGCGGTCATCTGGCGACTGCAGCGCCACCGACACGACGTGCGCAGCTACGACGTCGTCCCGATCGGGCCTGGCGAGCCCTACCTGCGCCATGTCCTGGAACGCCACCGCCAGGACATCCGGCGTTTCCACCCACACGTGCAGTGGCCACCCGCCGAGGGCGAGCCCCTGGCTTTCCTCGTGCTCACCAGCGGGGACACCGGTGGGGAGACTGCGGGCGTCGTCCTGGCCCACCGCACGCAGGATCGCGCCACCGCGCGGATCGACGTGGACTACGTGCTGCCGCGCTACCGCGACTTCACTCCTGGCGAGTTCGTCTACCGCCCCGACGGTCCCTTCGCGGCGAGCGGTGTGCGCCGGGTGCTGGCCCCACGCGACGTGCGGGGCGCAGACGCCTATCTGGCCCGGACAGGCTTCCGGGCCGAGGGCGAGGAGCGGGTGCTCACCCTGGCCGGCTGACCCGGCCCGCTCAGTCCCAGGCGCCGCTGCGGTATCGCCCCCGGCCGAGCGCGGGCAGGATGGGCGGACTGTCTCGTGCTGACGGGGGGCGGCCATGGTCGATGTGCTCTGGGGGCTGGGCGGCATGGTCGTCGTCCTGGCCATCGCGGTCGCATTCTCGGTCGACCGGCGGGCGATCCGGCTACGGACCGTGGCCGGCGCCCTCGCCCTCCAGGTCGGGTTCGCCGTCGTCGTCCTGTACTGGCCGGCCGGACAGCGGGCACTGGAGGTCGTCAGCGACGGCGTGCAGGCGGCCATCGGGGCCTCCCGCGACGGCATCGAGTTCGTCTTCGGGCCCGCGCTGCCCGCCGAGGGAGTCGTCTTCGCCTTCCAGGTCCTCCCGGTCATCATCTTCTTCGCGGCGCTGACGTCGGTGCTCTACCACCTCGGCGCCCTGCAGCAGGTCGTGCGGGTGATCGGCGGCGGCCTGGCCAAGGCGCTCGGCACGACGCGGCCGGAGTCGATGAACGCGGCCGCCAACATCTTCGTGGGTCAGACCGAGGCGCCGCTGGTCATCAGACCGTACGTGGCGGGCATGACGCGCTCGGAGCTGTTCGCCGTCATGGTGGGCGGCCTGTCGACCGTCGCCGGGTCGGTGCTGGTCGGGTACGCGCTCCTGGGCGCGCAACTGGAGTACCTGCTCGCGGCCAGCTTCATGGCCGCACCGGCTGCGCTGCTCATGGCCAAGCTCGTGTTCCCCGAAGGGGCGGCGGACACCCGCCGGCGCCCCGGGTCGGAGAAGACCCGCCGACGCCGCTGGTCGGAGAAGCTGCGCCTGCGCCGCGGGGAGCAGGCGGAGATGGCGGCGCGCCCCGCGGACAGCGCCGCGGCCACGGACGACGCGGCAGCCCCCCTCGACGACAACACCCGGGACGAGCACGCTCCCGCGGCCGAGCAGCGCGGCGCTACGACCGACGTGCTCAAGCACCGCAACGTCATCGACGCCGCCGCAGCGGGCGCCTCCGACGGGCTGCACCTGGCCCTCAACGTCGGGGCGATGCTCATCGCCTTCATCGCGCTCGTCGCCCTGCTCAACCTGCTGCTCGGCGCGGTGGGCGGCCTGTTCGGCGTCGACGACCTGACGTTCGAGCAGATCCTCGGCTGGGTGTTCGCGCCGCTGATGTTCCTCGTCGGCGTGCCGTGGGCGGAAGCGGTGCCGGCCGGCAGCTTCATCGGCCAGAAGGTGGTGCTCAACGAGTTCGTGGCCTTCAGCAACTTCGGGCCGGTGGTCGAGACCTTCAGCACGAAGGCGCAGGCGGTGATCACCTTCGCGCTCACCGGCTTCGCCAACCTCGGCTCCCTGGCGATCCTGCTCGGCGGCCTCGGCGGCATCGCCCCGGAGCGGCGCTCCGACATCGCCCAGCTGGGCCTCCGGGCCGTCTTGTGCGGCACGCTGGCCAACCTCATGAGCGCCGCGATCGCCGGAATCCTCATCGGCTGACGGCAACTAGGGAACCTCACCGGGTCGGCCTGGGTCTCGTGGTGGTCCTGGTAGCGCTGCACCGCATGGAGCGCCCCCAGCGGGCACGTGCGTGACGAGGCCCGGTTGACCGCCCGCGGGCGATCACGACCCTCGTCCGCCTGGACGCCGTGGACCGCCCCGTGCCGCGGGCGACATCCACGGTCGTCCCATCGTCCGTGCGCCGAAGGAGGCAGACCCGGGTCTCGAGGACCCCGACCGGTCGTGTCAGCGGACCAGGAGTCGGTCCACGAGTTCGCTGCACACCAGGCGCATGTGGTCCATGGACATGCCCGAGGAGCCGAGCAGACCCTGGATGCTGATCCCGTCGAGTGTCGCCACGACGACGTCGGCGAGGACGAGGGGGTCGCCGTCGGTGAAGTCTCCCGCTCGCTGCCCCTCCGCGACGATGTCCCCGACGATGCGCCGCCATTCGCCGTACGCCAGCTCGTTGAGCTTCTGCAGATCGGTGTCCTGCAGCGCGTCGGCCCACAGTTCGACCCACACATGCCAGGCGCGGACCGTGGCGTCCCCTTCCGGCAGGTAGGAGTCGATCAACGACCGCAGCTTCTCGCGCGCCGTTCCGGCGCCCTCGAGGACGCCGGAACGGCGCTTGAGCGAGTCGCTGAAGTTCGCCGCGAATGCGGCCTTGATCAGCTCGCGCTTGTTGTCGAAGTAGTAGTGGATGATGCCGGCGGACAGACCGGCGTCGCGGGCCACGTCGGCGACGCGCATCTCGGTGATGCCTCGTTCGGCGATGACGCGACATGCGGAGGCAAGGATCTGCGCCTTGCGCTCTTCCTCGACGCTGGGCCTGGCCATCGGTCTCCGTCCGTACCGCGAAGCCTCAGGCTAGCGGCTTGACTGTTCGGCCAGTTCACCGCCGCAGGTCATACCCCCCTCGTCCGAGGGGGCGGATGACCCCGAGGGTGAGGACGTAGTGGAGCGCACCGGCCACCGCAAAGGCCGGGAGGGACGCCGTCATGTACTCGAACGCGCCAGAAGGCTCGTACGTGACGGGGTTGAGCAGGAGGGCGTAGGTGAGCGCCCCCGCGGCCGTGGCGACCACGGCCACCGGGTTGAACCCAAGCCAGTAGCCATAGCCCGACTCCCCCTGCGGCAGGTACAGGTGCCGGACGTCCAGCCGCCCCCGGCGCAGGATGAAGAAGTCGACCAGCTGCACCCCGCACAGTGGGGCGAGCAGGATCGCGCCCCAGGAGACGAACCGGGCGTAGTTGTCGTACACGGCGGAGGGGAAGAACACGAGGACCGCGGCCGGCAGCAGGAGCCCCGCCGCCAGCACCGTCCACGAGATTCCGCGCAGCGCGCGACCGCCACCACCTTTGAGCGCCACGAGCGAGCTGTAGCCCTGGCTGACGATGCTGGTGACGTTGGCCAGCCCCACGAACGCGAGGGCGATCACCCCGAGGACGGCGCCACCGAGCGGGACCATCCACAGCGTGGGGTCCTCCGAACCGAGGGCCAGCGCGGCGAAGACCCCCACGATGGCCGCCACCACGGAGGCGAGGAACAGCCCGAGGGCGTTGGGCCAGAACGCGGCCCGGGTGCTCGTGGTGATCCGGGACAGGTTGCCCACGTTCGGCCACCAGGCGAGCCCGCCGGCGATGTTCAGCTCGACGGCGAGCATGAAGTCGAGGTGGCGGTCGCCGTAGGGGTCCAGCGGCGGTACGGCCGCCAGCTCCGTCCACGAGGTGTTCCTGAAGATCAGGGCCAGCATCCCCAACGTCACGAGGACCAGTCCGGGAGCGACGATCCGGTTCACCCACCCGACCGACACCGCGCCCTTGGACAACACGATCCACGAGATGACGATGGCGGCCAGCCCGATGAAGCTGACGGCCACCCCGCCGCTGCTCAGCCGCGTACCGAACAGCTGGTTGGAGACGTTCGCGATCGCGTGCCCGAACATGATCGCCAGGACCGCAGACCACGCCGCGGCGAGGAGGGCCGACATCATGATCATGAGGATGCGCGCGCCGTTGGGACCGAAGGTGCTGCGCAGTGAGACGAATTGCTCGATCCCGTAGCGCGCGGTCACCAGGCAGGGCGCCAGAGCGACCAACAGGACACTGATCCCGTAGCCGATGACGATGCTGGCGATCGCGGCCTCGGCACCGACGAAGATCGCCACGGCGCCACCTTGCAGGAACGCCCACGTCGCGATGGCCAGACCGACGTTGACCGAGGAGTAGCTCCAGAAACCCCAGATGCGCTCTCGCCGGAGAACCGGTAGCTCGTTGAGCGTCGCGTCGCTGACCCCGGGGACCCCATCCTCGCCCACCTCGTGGTCGGGCGTGCCCTTCGCCGCGGTCGTGCTCACGAGAAGTATCCCCACCACGTGAAGCCCACGGTCAGGACGGCGACCCCGCCCACGGCGAGCACCAGATCGAGGACCGGCAAGGGCGGCAGGGGTCCCTCCCCGGATCCCTCGTCCTCGATGAGCGTCAGCCGGCGTTCCAACTCCGCAGCGAACTGCCTGTCGTCCATCGCGAGCCTCCAAAGTTGATCGGTGAGTCAGTCGATAATGTGAGCGGGGCCACGCCGCGTCAACCCTTGCAGCTGAATTGACTGACGAACCAGTTATGTGCCAGCCTGTGATCGTGACCACCCAACGAACCCTGCTGCTTCCGACGAGCGTTCCGGTCGTGGTGGTCGGAGCCGGGTACGCCGGCCTGAGCGCCGCGCTGGAGCTCGCCGACGCGGGCACGGCCTGCCTGGTGGTGGAATCCGCCGACCGCGTCGGCGGTCGCGCCTTCACCGAGCAGCGCGACACCGTGATCGATCACGGCGGCCAGTGGGTGGGCCCCACGCAGCACCACCTGCTCGCTCTGGCCGAGCGCTTCGGTTGCCCGACCTTCCACACCCACGAGACCGGCTGGCACCTGGAGCGTTGGAGCGACGGCACGTTGGCCCGCTACACCGGCGCAGCACCGGACGAGGCGGCCGGCATCGCCGAGTACTGGCAGGTCGCCCGGCGCCTCGACGAGCTGGCCGCGACGATCGACGTCGAGGACCCGACGAGCTCTCCGCACCTGGAGGAATGGGACAGCGTCACCGTGCGGTCCTGGTTCGACCGCACGGTGATCTCGCCCGATGCGCGGCGGCGTCTGGACCTGGCTGTTCAGGGCGTCTGGTCCACCGAGGCCCGGGACATCTCCGTGTTCCACCTGCTGTTCTACATCGCCTCCGCCGGCTCCTTCGAGCAGCTGATGGAGACCGACGGGTGCGCGCAGGAGCGCCGGTTCCACCGCGGTGCGCAGTCGCCGGCCCTGGCGGTGGCGGAGCAATTGGGCGACGCCGTCCGCACGCGCGTCACCGTGCTGGCGGTCGAGCAGGACGACAACGGCGTCGAGGTCCACACCGATGCGGGGACCGTCCGCGCACAGCGGGTCATCGTGGCGACGCCGCCGCCCGCCACGGCGCGGATCCGGTTCGGGCCACCGTTGCCGGTCGACCGCGCGCGCTGGATCCAGCGCAGCACCATGGGCGATGTCGCCAAGGTGCACGTGGTGTACGAGGCCCCGTTCTGGCGCGCCGAAGGACTGTCGGGCGTCGCGACGCTCTACGGCGAGGGCTCCGTCGGGGTGGTCTTCGACAACTCCCCCGACGACGCCTCGATCGGGGTGCTGGTCGCTTTCATCTACGGCGACCGGTTGCGCTCCTGGTCCGCGTTGGACCGAGAGGCCCGTCGTCAGCATGTGCTCGAGACGCTGACCCGGCTCTACGGCGACCGGGCGGGCGCTCCACGCGACTACGTCGAGAAGAACTGGCCAGAGGACGCCTACGCCCGCGGCGGCTACGCCGCCAACCCCGCACCCGGCGCATGGGCCGAGCACGGTGCCCGGGGATGGCGGCGACCCGTCGGGCGGATCCACTGGGCGGGCAGCGAGACGGCCAGTCGCTGGTACGGCTACATCGACGGCGCGATCTCCTCGGGCAAGCGCGCAGCACGCGAGGTCCTCGACGAGGAGGTGCCGTCCTGATGGCTGAACTCGGTCTCTTCCGTGATCCGGCGTCGGTCGCGGTCGTCGGCGCCTCGGACGACCGGGGCAAGTGGGGGTACTGGCTGGCCCGTGGTGCGCTGAGCGGTCGGCACCGCCGCAAGGTCTACCTGGTCAACCGATCGACCAGCAGCGTGCAGGGGGAATCCACCTACCCGGACGTCGCGTCCCTGCCGGAGCCTCCCGAGCTGCTGGTGCTGTGCGTGCCCCCGGCGTTCGTCGAGGGGGTCGTCGACGAGGCGCTCGCCCTGGGCGTGCGGGCCTTCCTCGGCATCACGGCCGGCGTCGCGAACGAAGCCCGGCTCGGGTCGAAGATCCGTGCCGCCGGCGCGCGCATCGTCGGGCCCAACAGCCTCGGGCTGTACGACGCGACGTCACAACTGCAGCTGGCCTGGGGGCACTTCACCCCGGGATCGCTGGCGATCGTGTCGCAGAGCGGTCAGCTGGGCTCGGAGATCGCCACCATGAGCGCGCGGGCGGGCCTGGGGGTCTCCCGTTTCGTCTCCGTCGGCAACCAGCTGGACGTCCACGCCGCCGAGCTCCTGGAGGACCTGCTCGACCACGGGGCGAGCTCGTTGGTCGCCCTCTACCTGGAGAGCTTCACCGACGGTCCGCAGCTGGTGGAGGTCCTGCAGCGGCTCCGAGCCGCGGGCAAGCCGACCGTGGTGCTCACCACGGGAGCCAGCGAGGGGAGCCAGCGGCTGGCCCAGTCGCACACCGGATCGCTGACCTCGGCGCTCGACACCGTCGACGCGGCGTGCCGCGCCGCAGGCGCGATCCGCGTGGCGACCCCCACCGAACTCGTCGACGTCGCCCGGTGCCTGGCCGTGTCGGCCCGGCCGACCGGGCGCCGCGTCGCCGTCGTCAGTGACAGCGGCGGCCAGGGCGGCATCGCCGCCGACGTCGCGGCGGCCCGTGGCCTGTCCACCCCGGTCTTCTCCGTGCCCCTGCAGGAGCGGCTGGCGACGATGCTGCCGGCGGGGGCCTCGGTCAGCAACCCGGTCGACCTGGCCGGCGCCGGCGAGGCGGACCTGCACACCTACGCCGTGCTCACCGAGCTGTTGATGACCTCCGGTGAGGTCGACACAGTGCTGCTGTCGGGCTACCTGGGTTGCTACGGCGAGGACAACCCGGCGACCGAGCGCGCGGAACTGGCCGTCGTCGACCGCCTCGGGTCGGCCGTGGCCTCGGCCGGCGTGCCGCTGCTGGTGCACAGCATGAGCCCGGACTCGCCAGCGGTCCGACGCATGTGGAACCAGGGCATCCCCGTTTTCGCAGCCATCGAGTCCGGCATGGGCGCCATCGCCAACGCGGCAGCCCTATCGCAGTGGCCGGGGCGGGAGCTCGATGCCGCCGCCGGCGCCCCGCTGACGGTGCAGCCGGACTACTGGGCGGCACGGGACGTGCTGAGCAGGATCGGCATCGACGCCCCCGCAGGCCGGCGGGTCGACTCGCCCGAACAGGTGGCCGCCGCGGCCGCCGAGCTCACGCCGCCGCTCGTGCTCAAGGCCGGCTGGCTGGCGCACAAGAGCGAGAGCGGCGGGGTGCGGCTCGGCCTGCGCACCGCTGCGGAGCTTGCGGCCGCTTACGAGGACATGGTCACGCGCCTGGGCGCGGGCGAGTACGTCGTGGAGGAGCAGGACACCCGCCCCGACGTCGTCGAGATGCTCGTCGGCGGGCGGCGCGACCGCGACTTCGGTCCGCTCATCGCCGTGGGCGCCGGCGGCACCGAGGCAGAGCTGTACCGCGACGTGTGCGTCGAGCTGGCGCCCGTCGACCACGCCACTGCGCTCGACATGGTCTCCCGGCTGCGCTGCCTCCCCCTCTTGCGGGGCTGGCGGGGGCGACCGCCGGTCGACCTGGCGGCGCTCGCCGACGTCGTGGTGGCGGTGTCCTGCGCGGTCGCGGCCACCCCGGAGATCGACGACCTCGAGGTCAACCCCCTCCGCGTCGGTCCGGCCGGAGCCCTGGCCGTCGACGCGCTGATCCTCTCGACTGGAGACACCGATGAAGCTCCCTGACCTGAGCGACGACTTCACCGACCGGGTCGCCGTCGTCACCGGCGGCGGTTCCGGCATCGGCCGGGCGATCGCCCGGCGGTACGCCGCCGCCGGCGGCACGGTGTACGTGCTGGGGCGCCGAGAGGAGCCGCTGACCGAGACGGTCCGGCTCATCACCGCTGCCGGCGGCCGCGCCACCCATCTGACCTGTGACATCCGGGACGCCGGCCGCGTCACCGAGGTCATCGACGGCGTCGCCGAGGCCGAGGGGCGGGTCGACGCCCTGGTGAACAACGCCGCCGGCAACTTCGTCGTCCCTGGCGAGGAGCTGAGCCCGAACGGCTGGAAGGCGGTGATCGACATCGTGCTCAACGGCACCTTCTACGCCACGCGCACCGCCGCCCAGCACATGCTCGCGGTCGGCCGCGGGTCGATCCTCAACGTCATCGCCACCTACGCCTGGCACGGGCATCCCGGCACGGTGCACAGCGCGGCCGCGAAAGGTGGCGTCGTGGCGATGACCCGCACCCTCGCCGTCGAGTGGGCGGCGCGCGGCGTCCGGTTGAACTGCATCGCGCCCGGCCCGACGGAGACCGAGGGCGCCGGGCAGGCCCTGTGGGGCTCCGATGCCGCACGATCCCGGGTCCAGGGAAGCGTTCCTGCCGGCCGGTTCGCCGATCCCGCGGAGATCGCCGAGTCGGCGGCGTTCCTGCTCAGTGACCGCGCCGACTACGTGACCGGCGAGGTGCTCGTGGTCGACGGCGCGCAGTGGCTGGGCAAGTCCGTCTACACCGACGACCGGGCCCCGTCGTGAGCCGCGAGTTCGACGGCGCACTGATCGGCGGCCGCTGGCGCCGGGTGCAGGGGCGGACCAGGGTCGAGAACCCGGCTGACGGCTCGACAGCGGGGTGGTGCGGCAGCGGGACGCCGGCCGATGTCAGCGCTGCTGTCGATGCCGCACGGCGGGCCTCCTCGACGTGGGCGCGGACCAGCCCGCAGGAGCGCGCCGACTGCCTCGACGCGCTGATCGACGCACTCCGGGCGCGCCGGGACGAGCTGGTCGACGTGACCGTGGCCGAGGTCGGGGCACCGGTGTCCGTCGCCCGCGAGTCGCACGTCGATCTGGCGCTCGACGTCTTCGCGTCGGCGGCGCGCCATGCGCGCGCGTTTGAATTCGAAGCGCAGCTGGGTCCGTCGCTGCTGATCCGCAAGCCTGCGGGGGTGGTCGCGGCGATCACGCCGTGGAACTACCCGCTGTACCAGCTGGCGGCGAAGGTCGGTCCGGCGCTGGCGGCCGGCTGCACGGTCGTCCTCAAGCCGGCCGAGCTCGCCCCCCTGTCGGCCCACCAGTTCGCGCAGGCCGTTCTCGACGCGGGCCTGCCGGAAGGGGTCGTCAACCTCGTGCCAGGCAGCGGGTCCGTGGTCGGCGCCGCGCTGGCCGGCCACCCCGGCGTGGACCTCGTGTCCTTCACCGGCTCCACGGCCGTGGGGCGGCAGGTGGCCGCCGCGGCGGCGGCCAACCTCGCCCGCGTCTCCCTGGAGCTCGGCGGCAAGTCGGCGAGCATCGTGTGCCCCGGCGCCGACCTCGGGTCGGCGGTGCGCGCCACGGTCGACTCCGCGATGCTCAACAGCGGCCAGACCTGCAGTGCGTGGACCCGCCTGCTCGTTCCCCGCGACGACCTGCAGTCGGCGCTCGCGATCGCCGCCGAACACGGCACGAGCCTCGTGGTGGGTGACCCTCGCGCAGAGGACACCGATCTGGGTCCCCTGATCAGCGCCGCCCAGCGCGACTCCGTCCGTGCCGTCATCGACTCCGCGCGCCGTCGCGGAGCGCGCGTCGTGACCGGCGGCACCCAGTCACCCCGAGGGCTCGACGAGGGCCACTACCTGCCGCCCACCGTGCTCGCCGATCTCCCGGTGTCCGATCCGGCCAGCCAGGAGGAGATCTTCGGCCCTGTCCTGGTCGTCCACGGCTACGACACCGTCGACCAGGCCGTGCGGATCGCGAACGGCACCGCCTACGGGCTGTCCGGGGCGGTCTTCGCCGCCGACGAGCAGACGGCGATGGACGTGGCGCGTCAGCTCGAGACCGGGCAGGTCGACGTCAACGGAGCGCCCTTCAACGTCGACGCGCCCTTCGGCGGCTGGAAGGCGTCCGGCATCGGCCGCGAGCTCGGCCCCGTGGGCCTCGAGGAGTACACGCAACTGACCTCCATCCAGCGTTGAGCGCAAACCGACCCCTCGCCGGCTGAGCCGGCCCGCATGCCCGACCCACCACCGGAGGAGACCACCATGTCCGACGCCATCGAGTACTGGCCGCTCACCGATGACCAGCGCGCCATCGTCGCGCTCACGAAGCAGTTCGCGGCGGAGGAGATCCGCCCCCGCGGCCGCGCCGTCGACGAGGCCGACACCGAGCCACCCGTCGACATCTTCCGTAGTGCCGCGAAGGTCGGCATCACCGACTTCATGCTGCCCGAGCAGTACGGCGGCGGCGGCTTCACCGACGTCTTCACCCAGTGTCTCGTGCAGGAGCAGCTCTGCTGGGGCGATCCCGGCATCGGCAACTTCGTCTGCTCCAACGGCTTCTTCGGCGACCCGGTGCTCGCCATCGGAACGGAGGAGCAGAAGGCGAAGTGGCTGCCTCCACTCACCGGCCCGGACGGGCTGATGACGGCCGTGGCCACTACGGAACCGGGTTCCGGATCGGACGCGGCATCGATCGTGACGCGAGCGCGCAAGGTGGACGGCGGCTACGAGATCAGCGGCCAGAAGGCGTGGATCTCCAACGCCGGCCTCGCCGATCAGTACGTCGTCTTCGCCAAGACCGACCCGAACCAGCGATCCAGGGGCGTCACGGCCTTCCTGATGACCAAGGACACGCCGGGCATGACCTTCGGCGAGCCGATGAAGAAGATGGGACAGCGGGCCATCGTGTGCCGCGAGATCTTCTTCGACCAGGCGTTCGTGCCCGAGGAGAACCGGCTCGGCGAGGAGGGTCAGGGCTTCTACGGCCTGATGCGGACGTTCGACATCTCCCGCGTCGTCCTCGCCGCTGCGGCTACCGGCGCGGCACGGGCCGCCTACGAGTACGCCCTCGACTACGCGCGCAACCGGACACAGTTCGGCAAGCCGATCTTCGAGCACCAGGCGGTCGCGTTCCGGCTGGCCGACATGGCCACCCGGATCGAGTCGTCGTGGCTGCTGACGCTGCACGCCGCTCGCCAGCTCGACGCCGGCCACAACGTCAACGGCCTGGCCGCGATGGCCAAGCTGCAGGCATCGGAGACGGCGATGTTCTGCACGTGGGCAGCGGTGCAGACGCTGGGCGGGTGGGGCTACTCGCGCGACTACCCGGTCGAGCAGTGGATGCGCGACGTCAAGCTGGAGGAGATCGAGGAGGGCACCTCCGACATCATGCGCCTGGTCATCTCCCGCAACCTCTGAGTCGCCCGCGGTGTCCGCCGGTACCGAGCCGTCCTCGCCTCGGTACCGGCGCATCCTGGCTCACGCCAGGGCGTGGGCACCCCGTCTGCGAATCAACGGCGGATCAGCCCTCGAGCAGTTGCGGTCGCCACCGCTGCAGTCCGTACGTCGACGCCGAGCTTGGTGTAGATGTGCACGAGGTGCGACTTGACGGTGGCCCGTCGGCGCCTTCTTCACCGTCTGGACCATCCAGCGCAGCGCGATGTCGCCGTCCTCAAGGCGTTGGGCGCCTCCTCCGGCTACCTACTACGCGACGCGCTCGGCCAGGCCATGGTGCTGCTCGTGCTCGGAACCCTGCACGTGCCGGCCGGCACCGTCACCGCCCTCGTCGGGCCGTCCGGCTCCGGCAAGTCCAGCCTGCTGGCGGTCGCGGCCACGCTCCCCCGGGCAGGAGACCGCCACCGTCCTGGTCACCGACGACCGCTCCCACCTGACCGCCGTCGACCGGATCGTCGAGACAGGACGGACGACTGCGCACCCCGGTCCCGGCCGGACACCGCTGACGGAGGACTCGTGCCCTGCAACAGGCCGCTGGCGGGAAACGTGCTGGATGTCCGTCACAGGCCGAGGACCAGACGCAGCGCGGCGTCCACCTGGCGCAGTTCATCGAAGCCGAGGCGACCGGCCGACTCCCCCAAGCGCTGCGGATCCACGGCACTGGTCTGCTCGGCCAGCACCCGGGTGGGGCGGCCCTCGATGGAGACCTCAGGACGGAACGTGGCCGCGCGTGCCGAGGTGGACGTCGGCGCGACCAGCCAGGTCGACAGCGGCAGCAGGTCAGACTGGACGACGACCGCATAGCGGACGCCGACCTGCTCATGGCCCCGGGCGCCCCGGGGGGAGCGCAGGCGGTAGACCTCACCACGCACGCAGCGTCTCCATGTCCCGAAGGACCTGAGCCGCCTCGGCACGATCGGCGTCATCGGCGGCCAGCGCAGCGGCCTCGGCGCGCAGCCGGTCTTGCGCAACTGTCCTGGCGGCTTCGATCAGAGCCGCGCGCACCGCGGTGGAGACCGAGGTGCCGTCTTGCGTCAGAACGGCCAACGCCCGACGGGCGTCCTCATCGGGGCGAAAGGTGATCGTCTCAGCCACCTCTCAAGTGTCTCACTAGACGTAAGACACGGGAAGGAGCCGGTCGCGGTGCCCACCGACGGCGGCCCGTCGTCGAGGCACGTGAAAGGCACGAACACTGCCAGACCAGCCACTGACCAGCAGGAACACGGCTCGGAGAACCAAGCCTTCCACGCTGGCCATGCCGGTTCGATGCCCGTCACCCACTCCACCGGCCGGCTGGCCAGGTGGCCTGTCCGGTCGGTCGGAACGGAGCCGGAGGCCCGCACGAGGGGCCCGTTCCCGCACCCATGAACCCACTCGGCCTCCGCGCGGAATCGATGCTGCTGGTGGGTCGCACGGCAGGTGGGGCGCACGGAGGAGCTGCCGGCTGACGGGTTCCCGCCCGGTCTGCAGCAAGCCCGTGCCGAGTGCGCGACAAGCGGATCCCTCGAGGCTGCCGCACGAGGCCGGGACGGATCCGCTCCAGAGCACGAGAGGCAGCGCCGTGGCACCGTCCCCCGTTCCCGTTCTCGCCGGCCCGCTTGCTCGCGGCATGCCCGTTCGTCGTCATCGGCGCGACCGGTCAGGTCGGCCGTCAGGTCGTCGCCGCCCTGCTCGCGCGCGGTGCCACGGTCCGCGCCCTGCTCCGCGATCCCGAGGGCGCCGACGTGTCCGCCGGCGTCGAGCGGGTCCGCGGCGACCTCCGCGACCCCGCGTCGCTGCGGGCGGCGCGCTCCGTCGGCAGGAGGGAGTCCGCTGCGGTGTGGGCAGAGGCCCTCGGGCGGCCGGTGGCCTACCTGGGTGACGACGACCTCATGGCGCGGACCTTCGCCCGGTACCTGAGCGGTCAGCGGCTCGCGGACTGGACGGCGTCCTTCCGCTGGAGCGCCGCATCTCGAGGCCGACCTCGCACCGGGAGCTCCGCACGACCAGACAGCTGCTCGGCCGGGAGCCGCGGTCCTTCGAGACCTGCGTCCACGACACCGTCGCGGCGTGGCGGGCCACCGGCCTGCTCGGCAATGCACCGGACGCCGCTCACAGCGCGGGCGCGTCCCCGGAGGTCGGCCTCACCCGGTAGCGCGGGCCTGCACCGTGGTGCGGCTGTCGGGGCCACCCCGCAGCACCTTGGTCATCGGCCGGCCCTTGGCGATCTCGTCGACGAGCTTGTCCAGCATGCGGATCCTGCGCATGAGGGGGTCCTCGACCTCTTCCACGCGAACCCCGCAGATGCTGCCGGTGATGAGCGCCGCGTGGGTCGTCATCGCCGGTGCCTGGTCGAAGAAGGTCGCGAAGTCGACCTCGTCCTCCAGCGCTGCGGCGAGGCCGGCAGCGTCGTAGCCGGTGAGCCAGCAGATCGCCTCGTCGACCTCGTCCCGGGTGCGCCCTTTCCGTTCGACCTTGGCCACGTAGTGCGGGTAGACGCTGGAGAACGGGGTGGTGAAGATGCGGTGTGCGGGCACGGCGGGGCTCCCGGTCTGCAGTCGCAGCGGCCTGGCGCCCCGGACGCTAGTGCGCCGCACCTCACCTGACCAGCAGGACGACCGCCGACGACGGGGCCGGTGCACCGGTGCGGGCGTACGGCTGGACCGCGCCCGGGAGGAGGTGGTCACCCCGGCGGGACGCTGGTACAGCTGAGCTCCGCCGTGGAGCGCGAGCTCTACGACGAGGCGGCGGACCGCGTCAGGGTCGCGGTCGACGACGGCCTGGCGCAGAGCCGGCGATGACCCGGTGACCGCCGAGCAGCAGCGGCGCACCAGGGTCAGGACGACAGCCGGCGCTGCCAGCCGTCGGCGACCCGGTTCCCGGTTCGACCTCCGTCCTCCGCCGCGACCGGCCCGCCACGCCGGCTCTTCTCGGCGCAGCGGGCCGGCCGTCGAGGTCAGTCGGGGTGGGCGATGTGCACGTCCTTCGGCGACGGCGCACCCTGACCGGTCTCGACCAGCTGCTTCAAGCTCATCAAGTAGGTGGCCCACTTCGTGCTGCAGTGGTGCATGAACTCCACCGGCTCCGCCCAGCCCTGGTGCTGGAACATCACGATCGTGTAGTCGCCGTCGCGGCGCAGCCGCCAGTCGACGGTCGTCCCGACCCACTCCTCCGGGCCGGCCACCACTTCCCACGTGACCCGCTCGGCGGGCCGCCGCTCGAGCACCTGCATGTCGAAACCGCCGGGCGGGAACCGGAACTCCAGCACCCCGCCGACGTCGGGGCTCCCCGCCACGTCGTCGGTCCACCACCCGGCCAGCCCCTCGACCGTGGTCAGCGCGTCGTACACCTTCTCCGGTGTGGAGTTCTCGATCCCCACCCGGTGCAGGATGTCCACCATTGCGTCGCTCTCCCTCTGTGCCGTGGAATCGCGCGGGGGCATGACCTGCCTCCGCGTTGAGGGGCCACCCCCTCGGCCTGTCCGCTCTGCCGAGCTCAGGTCTGCCTGGTGCGCTGGATCGACTCGGCGATGCGCTTGATGCGCCGCATCCGCGCATCCCACGCCGACCCGACCGACGACAGGTCGGCGATCGCGCGTGCGAGCTGGGCCTCGTCGACCTGGTAACGCTTCTCGCGGCCCTGCGGGGTCGCTCGGACCAGCCCGACGCGGTTCAGGACCACGAGGTGCTTGGCCACCGCCTGCCGGGTGACGGGCAGCCGCTGGCCGAGCGTGGTCGCGGTGCCGGAGCCGTCGAGGAGCAGCAGGTCGAGCATGCGACGCCGGATCGGGTCGCCGATCGCCGACCACAGGTCGTCGTCGACCTGCTCGCCCCCTGGGGTGCTCATCGCCGGACCTCCTGGGTCGCTACGTAGGGAGCGATCCGCGGGAGGAAGTGGTCCCACCCGGTGGTGTGCGAGCGGTACTGCTCCTCCAGGACCGCCGCTTCCCACCCCATCTCCCGGAACCCGGTCTCGGTCATCCTCAGCAGCGTCCCGCTGCCCGAGGAGGTCAGGTCGAAGGTGACCAGCAGCGAGTTGCCCTCCACCGCGTTCGCACCGGCAGGGTGCGTCCAGCGGAAGGAGAAGGTCCGCGGCGGCTGCACCTCGACGACGCTGAAGGACACCACCTTCCCGCCGGCATCCGGATCACCGAACACGATCTCGCCCACCGACCCAGGGGCAAGCTGGTACCGGGCGTCGTCCGGCCACCACTCCGTGAGGTGCTCGGGGTTGCTCACCACCTCGAACACGATGTCGGGCGATGCCTCGATGTAGACCTCGCGGACGAGGGTTCCGACCTCCACGCCAACCTCCTGCAACATTCGGTTGCGGATGAGGCTAGCGCCGTCGGGGCATCAGACGCAACCTTTCATTGCGCTTCTTCGTCGAGCTGCTGCGGATCCGACGTAGCCCCGGCCCGGCGCCGCGGTACGTCGACGGTGCGGGATGGAACCGACCCCGCCCCCGGTGCCGTCCTCCGGTCATGGAGACCGTTCCCGCCCCGAGCCGGCCGGAGCACCGGCCGTTCCACTCCCGCATCGACGCCGGCCGGTGGCTCGATCGCCGTCCTGCCGTCCGTACCGCGAAGCATCTCCTGGCCCCGGTCGCGCTGGTCCTCGCCCTGCTCGTCGGCTGCACGGGCTCCTCCGGCAGCGAGTCGGGCGCCGCCGACGGCGCCACCGGCGGTGGTGCGGTCGCCCCCGAAGTGGCAGTCCCGGGGAGCGACGAGGCCGCCGACGACCGGCAGGTGGTCACCACCGCCAGCACCTCGGTCGCCGTCGACGACCCGGCCGAGGGCGCGCAGCAGGTCAGCGAGCTGGTGGAGTCCGTCGGCGGGCGCGTCGACGAGCGCACCGTGCAGGCCACCTCCGGCGTGGACGGGGCCGAGGGCGTGGTCGCCGACCTCGTCGTCCGCGTGCCTGCCGACGAGCTGACCGGCGTCCTCGCCGACCTGGAGGAGCTCGGCGACGTCAGCAGTGTCTCGGTGTCCCGCTCCGACGTGACCGCCACCGTCGTCGACCTCGACGCGCGCATCACGGCGCTGCAGGCCTCGGTGGCGCGGCTGCTCGCCCTGATGGACGACGCCGCCACCACCGAGGCCCTGCTGGAGGCGGAGCAGGCGCTCTCCCAGCGGCAGCAGGAGCTCGAGTCACTGCAGTCCCGGCGGGCCGCGCTCGCCGACCAGGTGGAGCTGTCGACGCTCCACGTGCACCTGGAGCCCTTCGGCGTGGCACCCGCCGGCGGTCCGGACGGCTTCCTCGACGGGCTGGCCACCGGGTGGCGGTCCCTGGTCGCAGTCGCGGGCGGGGCAGTCGTGGTGCTCGGCGTCGTCCTGCCGTGGCTCGTGCTCGCCGCGCTGGTCGCCGTCGCGGTCGTGGTGCCGCTCCGCCGGGCGCGGCGGCGGGCCGCGGCGCCGCCCCCGGCGGCGGCGCCCGAGGGTTGAGCCGCTCCGCCGGACGTCTGGCCGCGCCGTGACGCGGCTGGACGTCCGGTGGCGCGGCTGGACCTGCCTTTGCTGCGCACCAAGGTTGAGAGCTCACCGGCTCGTGAGGACGACGAGCTGCTGCGTCGCCCGCGTCATCGCCACGTAGCGGTCCACCGCTCCTCCGACGCCCACCCCGAAGGATCCCGGGTCGACGAGGACGACGAGGTCGAACTCCAGCCCCTTCGCCAGCGACGGGGTCAGCGACCGCACGCGGGGCCGCTCCGCGAACGCCGGGTCCCCGATCACGCAGCCGATGCCCTCCACGTGCCCGGCCAGCCAGCCGCCGACCACCCCGTCCAGGTCGGCGACGGACCCGTGCACCACCGGCACCCCGGTGCTGCGGACCGACGTCGGCACGTTGGCGTCCGACAGCACCGCGCGGATCACCGGCTCGGCCTCGGCCATCACCTCCGCCGGCGTCCGGTAGTTCACGGTCAGCGACATCTGGCGCACCTCGCTCAGCCCGACCCGCTGCAGGCGCTCCGCCCACGGCTCGGGGAAGCCCCGCCGCGCCTGCGCCCGGTCCCCCACCACGGTGAAGCTCCGCGACGGGCAGCGGCGCAGCAGCACCTGCCACTCCGCGTCGGTCAGCTCCTGCGCCTCGTCGACGACGACGTGCGCGAACGTCCCGGCCAGCGGGTCGGCGTCCGCCGCGGGCAGCGCGTCCTGGTCGACCAGGGCGTCCCGCAGGTCGCTGTGCCGCAGGCTGGTCATCAGCAGCAGCTCGGAGTCGTCGGCCGCGATCAGCGCGTCGATCACCGCGGACATGCGCTCCCGCTCGCGCGCCACGACGGCGGCCTCCCGCTGCCGGCGCCGCACCGCCCCGGCGTCGCCCAGCCGCATCCGCGCCGCGTCCAGCAGCGGCAGGTCGGCCACCGTCCACGCCCGGGGGTCGCTGCGCTGCAGCCGCCGCACCTCGTCGGCGCTCAGCCCCGGTGCGCACCGCCGCAGGTACGCGGGCACCGACCACAGGTCACCGACGAGGTCGGCCGGGTCGAGCAGCGGCCAGGCCCGGTCGAACGCCGCCCGCAGCTCCCGGTCCTGCTCCAGCGTGGCGCGCACCTGGTCGGGATCGACGTCGGGGTCGTGCGCATCGACCACGATCTCCAGCAGCGCCGCCCACACCTGCTCGCGCGCCTCGTTGTGCGGCGTCCCCGGCTCGGCCGCCCCGAACGCCTCGGTCCAGTCGTCCGGGGTCAGCCGGACGTCGTCCCACGGCGTCGTCACCGTCGTCCCCCGGGCCAGTGGCTCCTCGTAGAAGCGGACGGCCTCCTCGATCACCGCCACCATCCCCACCGACGCCTTCAGCCGGGCGACCTCCGGATCCGCCTCGGCGACCGCACCGTCCCCCTCGGGCACGAGGTCGCGCAGAGTGCAGGTGCGCACGCCCTCCTCCCCCAGGCCGGGCAGGACGTCGGCGACGTAGGCCCGGTAGGGCTCGTGCGGGCCGACGAAGAGCACGCCGCCCCCACGGTGCCCCAGGCGCGGGTCGGAGTAGAGCAGGTAGGCGGCGCGGTGCAGGGCGACGACGGTCTTGCCGGTGCCCGGCCCGCCGTCGACGACGAGGGCGCCGCGGGAGCCGGCGCGGATGATCGCGTCCTGGTCGGCCTGGATGGTGCCGAGCACGTCGCGCATCCGGGCCGACCGGTTGCCGCCGAGGCCGGCGAGGAAGGCGGACTGGTCGTCCAGGGCGGCGTGCCCCTCCAGGCCGTCGGCGGTGAACACCTCGTCCCAGTAGTCGGTGATCCGGCCGCGGGTCCAGCGGTAGCGGCGGCGGCTGACCAGACCCATCGGGTCGGCGTGGGTGGCGGCGAAGAAGGGCTCCGCCGCCGGGGAGCGCCAGTCGACGAGCAGCCGCCGGCCGGCGCCGTCGGTGAGACCGAGCCGCCCGACGTGCACCGGCTCGCCGCCCTCGGCCGGGACCACGCGCCCCAGGCACAGGTCCAGACCGAACCGGCGCAGGGTGCGCAGCCGGGTGGCGAGCCGGTGTACCTCCAGGTCGCGGTCCAGCGCCGCCTGACCGGTGCCGCCGGGAGCGGCGCGCTCGGCGGCCAGCCGCTCGGTGAGCTCGGCGATCGATCGCGCGAGGCTCTCGGCGATCAGGGCGAAGTGCCGCTCGTCGGCCGCGATCAGCGCGGGGTCGGCCTTGGCGGCGAGCTGTGCGGGGAGGTCGAAAGCACGGGTGGACACGGTCACGGCAGCGGCTCCGATCCGGGGCCGCCGCCGCGCCCGTCCGCGCGCGGTCAGCCGGCCCCGGCGGGCGAGTGTGCGGGCCGACCGGGGCCTTGCCGCAAGCCCCGGGGTGCGCTATACGTTCGAGTGGGACGAGGACACGTCACTGCTGCGCGGCCGAGGTCTCCGCCTCCGGCGCGGCCCCACCGGGGGCCGGCACGGTCACGTCGTCGACGAAGCAGTAGGCCCAGCTCTCCCCCGGCTCGGCCGAGGCGACGAGCGCGTGGTCGTCCGCGGCGGCGTGCAGCCGCGCGTGCCGGCGCGGCGAGGAGTCGCAGCAGCCGACGTACCCGCAGCTCAGGCAGGTGCGCAGGTGCACCCACTCGGTGCCCTCCCGCAGGCAGCCCACGCAGCCGTGCGCCCACGGCACCACCGGCCGGGAGCTGTCCCCGTGCCCGCAGCCGCTGCCGTCCGGCCACGTGTAGCGGACCACCCGGGTCGTGTCGACGACGGTCCGCCCCCGGTCCGGGTGGGCCACGCGGTGCCCCAGCTCGGCGAGGACCGCACGCTCCAGGGCGTGCCCGGAGATCCGGTCGCGGTCGAGGACGTGGTCGGCGCCCGCGTCCGCGAGCTCGACGACGTCGACGGCACCCAGCGGGCGCGCCACGATGGGCGCGATCGTGACCGCCCGCGCCGCGGCCACCACCCGCACGGCCTGCTCGGGGTCGTCCTCGGCGACGACGGCGAGGCGCGCGGCGGGCACCCCGGCCACCCGCAGGACCTCCCCCTTGGTCGGGTCGCCCCGCACCACGGTGTGCCCGTCGGCCTCCGCCTGCGCCGCCCCGTCGGGGTTCAGCGTCGTCATCACCACGCCCACCCCCCGGTCGCGCAGCGTGCCCGCCAGCTCGAGCGCGGTGGGCCCCCACCCGATGATCGCGACGTGGTCGCGGTGCGCGCCGTCCTCGTCCGCGGACACGGGACCGGCGGCGGCGCCACGCGAGCGGTCGAGCCGCGCCGCCGCCGCGGCCAGCTGCGGGGTGGCCAGCATGAGCAGCACCGTGGCGGCGACGACGACCTGGGCGCCGTCGTCGGCCAGCCCCAGCGGTGCGAGGCCGGCCGCGGTGCCGACGGTGAGCAGCACGAAGGAGAACTCGCCGACCTGCGCCAACAGCAGCCCGGTCGCGGCCGCGGTGCGCAGCCGGATGCCGACGGCGGAGGCGGCGACGGCGGTGGTCAGCGTCTTGAGCACCAGCGCACCGGCGGCGGCACCCAGCACGAGCGGCAGGTCGGCGAGCATGAAGCCGACGTCGAGCAGCATGCCGACCGAGACGAAGAAGACCGCGCTGAACACGATCTGCAGCGGCAGCACCTCGGCGAGGGCCTGGGTGCTGGCCCGGCTCTCGCTCACCACCAGACCGGCGAGGAAGGCCCCGAGCGACACGCTCACCCCGGCGAGCGCCGTCAGGTAGGCCGTGCCGAAGCAGACGGCCACGATCGCCAGCAGGAACACCTCGGGCGAGCAGGTGCGGGCCACCACGTCCAGCAGCGCGGGCATCACCCGGCGGGCCAGCACGAGCACGGCGGCGATGACCGCCACGGCGGTGAGCACCGCCCACAGCAGCGCGACACCGGCCGAGCCCCCGCCGTCGGCGGTCGGGCCGAGCAGGGGCACGACCAGCACCATCGCCACCACCGCGAGGTCCTGGGCGATCAGCACGGCCAGCGCCAGGCGGCCCCGGACGGCGGAGCTCTCCCGCCGCTCCCCCAGCAGCTTGAGCACGATCGCCGTCGACGAGAGCGCCAGCAGGAAGCCGGTGAACAGCCCGTCCCGCCACCCGCCGCCCAGGGCCAGCGTCACCCCGAGCCCGGCGCCGGCCGCGAGCACCAGCTGCAGCCCACCGGCGACGGCGATCCACGTCCACACCCGCGCCAGCCGCTCCAGCGAGAACTCGATCCCGATGGTGAACAGCAGGAGGATCACGCCGATGTCGGCGGCCGCCTCCACCGCCTCGCTGCTGTCGACGACGCCGAACTGGGCCGGGCCGATCAGGACCCCCGCCACCAGGAACCCGACGATCGGCACCACCCGGGCGCGGGCCGTCAGGTAGCCGATGACCGCCGCGGCCACCACCAGGGCCGCGGTGGGCCCCAGGTAGCCCGGCACCTCGCCGGCCGCGGTGACGAGGTCTGCCTGGGGCGACATGCCGACATCATGCGCGCCGCCGGCGGCGGTCCCCAAGGCAGTGGGCGGCCGGAGGAATCCCTGGCCACCGCGGGCGTTGGACAGCGACGAGCGACGCACCGATGCTGTCGGCGGCCGGCGGAGGAGGACCACGCATGAGCGCACCACCTCCGGTCGGCACGGGGCTGCGGATGGACACCGCCCAGGGCCGCTGGGTGCTGCTCGCGACCGTGCTCGGTTCGGGCGTCGCCATGCTGGACGCCACGGTCGTCAACGTCGCCCTGGAACGGATCGGGTCCGACCTCGGGGCGGACTTCGCCGGGCTGCAGTGGACGGTCAACGCCTACACGCTCACGCTGGCCGCGCTCATCCTGCTGGGCGGCTCGCTCAGCGACCGCTACGGGCGCCGCCGGCTCTTCGTGGTCGGCGTCTGCTGGTTCGCCCTCGCCTCGCTGCTGTGCGGGCTGGCGCCGGACATCGAGACGCTCGTGGCCGCCCGCGCCCTGCAGGGCATCGGCGGGGCGCTGCTGACACCCGGCAGCCTCGCGATCATCTCGGCGTCCTTCTCCGGCCCCGACCGGGCCGCCGCGGTGGGTGCCTGGTCCGGACTCTCCGGGGTCGCCGCCGCCATCGGGCCGTTCGTCGGTGGCTGGCTGGTCGAGTGGAGCTGGCGGGCCGTCTTCCTGATCAACCTGCCGCTGGCGGCCCTGGTCGTCCTCGTCGCCGTGCGGCACGTGCCCGAATCCCGCGACCCGGCGGCCGCGCCGCGGCTGGACTGGGCCGGGACGGCGCTGGTCGCCGTGGGGCTCGGTGCGCTGACCTACGCCCTCACCGCCGCCGGGGAGGGCGGCGCGGGCGCGGCGACCTGGCTGTGGGGCGCGGCGGGGGCCGTCGCCCTGGCCTCCTTCGTGGGGGTCGAGCGCCGGTCGCAGCACCCCCTGGTCCCGCCGTCGCTGTTCGCGGAGCGGCAGTTCAGCGCGGCCAACGGCGTCACCCTCTTCGTCTACGCCGCGCTCGGGGCGCTGTTCGTGCTGCTCGTCCTGCACCTGCAGGTGGTCTCCGGCTTCAGCCCGCTGCTGGCCGGGACCGCGCTGCTGCCGGTCACGGTGCTCATGCTGCTGTTCTCGGCCCGGGTGGGCGCGCTGGCCCAGCGGATCGGGCCGCGCTCCCTGCTCACTGGCGGGCCGCTGGTCGCGGCGGGCGGTGTGCTGCTGATGCTCCGGATCGGCCCGGACGCCTCCTACCTGCTCGACGTGCTCCCCGCGGCGGTGCTGTTCGGCGCGGGGCTCACGCTGCTGGTCGCCCCGCTCACGGCGACGGTGCTGGACTCCGCCGCCGACCGCTACGCCGGCGTCGCCTCGGGGGTCAACAACGCCGTGGCGCGGGCGGCCGGGCTGCTCGCGGTGGCGGTCGTCCCGGTGGCCGCCGGGATCGGCGGGGACGACTACACCGACCCGGAGGCGTTCGCCGACGGCTTCCGCACGGCGATGCTCATCCTGGCCGGGCTGCTCGCCGCCGGTGCCCTGCTGGCCGTCCTGTACGTGCGCCGGCCGCTCGGCCACGACGCTCCCGAGGCCCCGGCGCAGCCGTCCGGCTCCGGACGCGTCCGGATCGAGGAGCGCACGCAGTGCCCGGTCGCCGGCCCGGCCGTGCACCCCCGGGACGACGCGCCGGCCCCCGGCGCCCGCCCCGCCTCGTCCTGAGCCGGGCTCCGTGGGCTCGGCCGGTGCGCCGTTGGCCGCTGGTTCGGCGCCGCCCCGCGCGGGAAGCACTGTCCGGACCACCCGCCGAGGTGTAGCCAGGACCCATGGACCCTCTCTCCCTGGGTCGCGCGGCCGTCGAACAGCGCGCGTGGGAGCAGGCCTGCACCCACCTGGTCGCCGCCGATGACCAGGGCGCGCTGCAGGATGCGGAGGACCTGCTGCGGCTCGGGCTCAGCGCCCACCTCACCCGCAAGGACGAGGTGGCGGAGGTCGCGTGGGAGAGGGCGTACGAGGCCTTCGCCGACCGCGGCGACGTCCTGGCCGCTGCGCGGTGCGCCTTCTGGCTGGGCCTGGTGCTCCTCCTCGCGCACGGAGCGGACGCGCGCGGCGGCGGGTGGCTCGCCCGGGCGCAGCGTGCGTTGGAGGAGGGGGCGCCGCAGGAGTGCGCCGAACGGGGCTACCTGCTGCTCCCGGCCGGGCTCCGCGCCCTGGACCGCGGTGATCCGGCCGGGGCGCACCACGCGTTCGCGGAGGCGACCACGGCCGGCCGGCGCTTCCGGGACGCCGACCTGGCCACGCTCGGCTGCCTCGGGCAGGGCCAGGCGCTGATCCGGGGCGGTGCGGCGGCCCGCGGGCTGGCCCACCTCGACGAGGCGATGGTCGCCGTCCAGGCCGGCCGAGTCTCGCCGGTCGCGTCCGGGATCGTCTACTGCGCCGTGGTCCTCGCCTGCCAGGAGGTCCTCGACCTGCGCCGGGCCCAGCAGTGGACGGCGGCGCTGACCGGCTGGTGCGACGCGCAGCCCGGCCTCATCCCGTTCCGGGGGCAGTGCCTGGTGCACCGGGCCGAGCTGGCCCAGTGGCGCGGTGACTGGGCGGAAGCGGTCGCGGAGGCCGAGCGCGCCTGCCACTGGCTGTCGGACCCACCCGACCTCGCGGCCGGGACGGCGTACTACCGGCTGGCCGAACTGCACCGCGTGAGAGGTGAGCAGGCCGCCGGCGAAGCCGCCTTCCAGCAGGCGGTCGTCCTCGGCCACGACCCGCAACCGGGACTCGCCCTGCTGCGGCTGGCCCAGGGACGCACGCAGACCGCGGTGGCATCGATCCGCTGCGCCCTGGACCGCCCTGCCGCCGGCGTGGTGGACGGGGTCCGCGCTCCCCGTTCACGGGCGGAGCTGCTGGCCGCCGGCGTGGAGATCCTGCTGGCCGCCGGGGACACCGGGGCGGCCGGGGCCGCCTGCCTCGAGCTCGACGGCATCGCCCGCACCGTCGGCACGAGCGCCATGCGCGCCACCGCCGCGCGCGCCCGGGGTGCGGTGTCGCTGGCCGAGGGCAGGTACGCGGCCGCGCTGGGCGACCTGTCGGATGCCCTGGCGCGCTGGTCGGCGCTGGTGGCCCCCTACGAGGCGGCCCGGACCCGTGTCCTGGTCGGCCACGCGCTGCGCGGGCTGGGCGACGAGGACACGGCCGCGATGGAGCTGACCACGGCGCGGCGTGTCTTCGAGACGGTCGGGGCCGGGCCCGATCTGGAGCGCCTGGGCGCTCCCCCTCCGGCGGCCGGGCTGACGCCCCGTGAACTCGACGTCGTCCGCCTCGTGGCGGAGGGGTGCACCAACCGCGAGATCGCCGCCCGGCTGGTCATCAGCGACAAGACCGTGGCACGGCACCTGCACAACGTCTTCACGAAGCTGGCGCTGCCCAACCGGTCCGCCGCGACGGCCTACGCCTACGAGCACCACCTGGTGTGACGGACGTGCACAGGACGGTGCATCACCGCTGCCGGTGGATGTGCACCGTCTGACCGATGCCGGCCCGGTCCCCCGTTCCTAGCGTGAGGGGACGACGCAGCCGCTGCCCCCGGGAGGAAGCCGTGCCCCACCTCGGAGAACACGCCATCGTGCTGGGTGCCGGCATGGCCGGGCTCGTGCACGCCGTACCGCTGGCCCGGCGCTTCCGGCACGTCACGCTGGTCGACCGGGACCTGCTGCCCGACCGCCGCGACGAGCGGCGAGGTGTGCCCCAGGGGCAGCACATCCACCTGCTGGTGCCAGGTGGGCTGAGCCGGCTGGAGGAGCTGCTGCCGGGGATCGTCGACGACCTGACCGCCGCCGGTGCGCACGTCATCGAGTCACCCGAGTGGCGCTTCCACATGGGCGGGGGCCGGCTGGACCTCACCGGCACGGACTTCCGGATCACCGGGGCGACCCGGCCGCTGATCGAGGGCGTCGTCCGCGACCGGGTCCGCGCGCTCGACGGCGTCGAGGTGCTCGACGGCTGGGCCGCCCGCGAGCTGACGACGGACGCAGGACGGAGCCGCATCACGGGCGTGCGGCTGCGCTCCGAGGCGGAGCCCGCGGAGGAGCGGACGCTCGACGCCGACCTGGTGGTCGACACCACGGGGCGCGGCTCCCCGTCGCCCCGCTGGCTGGCCGAGCTCGGGTACGCGCCTCCTGCCGAGGAGCGGCTCAAGGTCGACGTGCACTACACCACCCGCATGTTCCGCCGCGATCCTGCGGTGCTGGACGGCGCGCGCAACGTGCTGGTGGACGTGCCGCCCGACGGGCGCCGGGGCGGAGTCGCGCTGGCCATCGAGGACGGGCGCTGGATCGTCACCCTCATCGGCATGCTCGGGGAGCGCCCGCCGGCCGATCCGGCCGGCTTCGCCGACTACGCCGCCGGCCTCTGGAGCCGGGACCTCTCGGACATCGTCGCCGGCGCGGAGCCGAGCGGGGAGGCCGCCCGAGCCGCCTTCCCGTCGTTCTCGCGGCACCGGTACGACCGCTTGCGGCGCCTGCCCGAGGGCTACCTGGTCGCCGGGGACGCGGTCTGCTCGTTCGATCCACGCTTCGGGCAGGGCATGACCGTGGCGATCATCGAGGCCGTGGAACTGGGCCGTGCCCTCGACGCGCGCGGCGTGGACCGCATCGGCCTCCGGACGCTCGCGGCGGCGCGCTGGGCCGTGCAGGACGCGTGGGACCTCGCCACGGGCTCCGACCTCGCGTACCCGGAGGTGGACGGCCCCCGGCCGGTGTCGTGGCGGCTCACGACCGCCTACCTGCAGCGCCTGCTGCCGGCGGCGCACCGCGATCCGGTCGTGGCCGCAGCCTTCATCCGCGTCATCGGGATGCTCGCCCGGCCTGCGGAGCTGATGCGCCCGCACCTGCTCGCGCGGGTCCTGATCGGGTCCGGCCGGCAGACGGGCCGAGGTGTGACCGGCGGACACCCAGCGGGAACGCTCGCACGGTCGACGGCGGCCGGTCGGCAGCAACCGCGTGGCGACCGGTCCCCCGCCCGACGCCCGTGACCCGTGCGCCGCCGGATGACGACGGAGTCGATGAGCCCCCGCACCGGACCTCCCCCGAGCTCGGCGGTCCGCGGCGGCGGATCAGCGTGGCCGGCGCGCGGCCTTCCGCACCGCCCAGCCGCCGGCGGCGTCGGCGGCCCGGCGCCACAGCGGATCGCGCCGCTGCTCCAGCCGCGCCAGCCGGGTCTCCAGCTCCGCCACCCGCGCCGCGTCCGGGGCGAGCACCCGTGGGCGGGCGGCCAGCGCGCTGAGCCCGTCGGTCAGCCCGGCGACCAGCTGCGCGACGTCCTCGGGCGCCAGCCGCACCGTGCCGACGCACGTCTCCCCGCGCCAGAGGCTGAGGTTGAGCAGCCCCGCCTCGACGTGCGTCGAGACCCGGACCGCCCGGCCCTCCCCGCGCGCGTCCCACGCCCATCGCCCGTGCACGGGCATCACCAGTGCCGTCATCTCCACAGGCTGGCGTGGTGCGCCGACCCGGTCAAGCGGGGTGCGCACCGTATCCGCCCCGGGGCCCGCGGGAGCTGCCGGGCCGTGCCGCCTGCCCGGCCTACAGCTCCGTCGGCAGCCCCAGGGCGGCGAACAGCTCGCAGTCGAGGTTCAGGAAGCTGGAGATGTGGGCGATCCGGCCGTCCTCGATCTCCAGCACGTGCAGGCCCCACGGCACGTGACCACCGCCCTCGGCCGGCCGGTACTGGGCCACCGCCGGTGTGCCGTTGGCCGAGGTCTCGATCAGCCGCGACCCGCGGCAGCCGGCGCCGGGGCCGGTCATCCAGGTGCTGATGTCCTCCCGCCCGCGCAGCCACATCTCGAACGGCGGCATGTGCTGGGTCGCGTCCTCGTGCAGCAGCTGCACGAACGCGTCGATGTCGTAGCGCTCGAAGGCATCCAGGTAGCGGGCGAGCAGGGCGCGGGCGTCGTCGTCCAGCGTGCGCGGCGCCGGGCGGCCGCCGACGTCGGCGAGCGTCGCCCGGGCCCGCTGCAGGGCGCTGTTGACCGAGGCGACGGTGGTGTCGAGCAGCTCGGCGACCTCGTCGGCCTTCCAGCGCAGCACCTCGCGCAGGATCAGCACCGCCCGCTGCTTGGGCGGCAGGTGCTGGAGGGCGGCGACGAACGCCAGCCGCACCGACTCCCGTGCCACCGCCCGGTCGGCCGGGTCACCGTCCTCGGGGAGGACCTGGCGGTCGAGCACCGGCTCGACCCACGCCGTCGTCGGCCGCCGCCCGGCCAGCGACGCGGGGACAGGCGGGTACGGGGAGCCGGCCAGGTCCATCGGCAGGGCCCGGCGCTGCCGGCCGGCGAGCTGGTCCAGGCAGACGTTCGTGGCGATGCGGTAGAGCCACGAGCGCAGCGCCGACCTGCCCTCGAAGTCCGACAGCCCGCGCCAGGCGCGGACGAGCGTCTCCTGCACCGCGTCCTCGGCGTCGAACACCGAGCCGAGCATGCGGTAGCAGTAGCCGGTGAGCTCGCGGCGGTGCTCGAGCAGCCTCGGGTCGAGCTGTTCCGCGGGACCGATGACGGCACTGGTCACAGGAGTCCACCCCTCGGGATCGATGTGCCGGTCAGCACACCACAGGCCACCGACAGAAGGGGAGCCCCCGGAGCGCCGTGGCTCCGGGGGCTCCCCACCGTTCCCACCCGGTCGGGCGGGTCGGTGTCAGTGCGTCACGGGAGCAGCGGCTCGCCGTTGCGCACCAGCTGCCAGTTCCCGACGAAGAACTCCGCCGGGTCGATCACGCCGACCGCCTGGGCCCGCTCGATGAGCAGCTGCCGGATCTCCAGCTGCTCGTTGTAGACCACCGGCGCGGTGTCGATGTGCGGGAAGGCGCCACCGCCGCTGCGCCGGTAGTTGTTCACCGCCACGACGAACCGGGCATCGTCCGCGACCGGCTGCCCCTCGTACGAGAGGTCGACGATCCGCGAGCCCACCGGCTGCGCCACGTCGATGGCGTACTCGACGCCGGACAGGATGTCGAAGTTGTAGTCCGGCGTCCCGTTCGGGGCCTCGGCCGTCGGGGCGTTGGTGAGGGTCTCGACGTCGATCGCCCCGGTCCCCGTCACCTGCTGGAAGTACCGGGCGGAGAACTCCAGGTACTCCCTCAGCTGGGCCCCGGTCAGCTCCACGGCCTCGAGGGTGTTGTCGTAGATGTAGAGCCCGGCGATGTCGCGGATGGTGACGTCACCGGCGGGGAACACCGCCTCCCGGCTGAACGGCGCCGCGATCGAGAGCACCGGCAGGTCGGCCCGGTCCGTGCCCTCCAGGGCGGCGGCCACGGTGTCGGTCTGCACGTCCTGGATGAAGTCCAGGATCGCGGTGTCCTCGTACCGGCTGGTGACCGCCGAGAGCTCCTCCGCCGACTGCGCCACCACCTGGTTGACGTACGCGACGGTGGTCGCGTGCGCCTCGGCCGTGGCGTCCAGCACCTCCTCCGACTCCTCGACGCCCGCGGCGCTCAGCGCCGTGGCGGAGGTGCCGACGACGTCCCACTTCCCGCGGACCTGCTGCAGGTCGATGTCGACCTGCGAGACGGTGGCGCCCCAGCGGTAGGGCTGGGTGAGCAGCACGTCCTCACCGGTGACCTCGTTGGTGACGATCTGCGACGGGGCGTTCCGGTGCGTGTGGCCCACCACCATCGCGTCGATGCCGGGCACCGTGCGGGCGATGACGTCCGACGGGTTCTCGGTCGGCACCTCGGGGCCGTACGACGACGTCCCGCCGACCCCGGCGTGCGACAGGACGACGACGACGTCGGCCTTGCGGTCGACGACCGGCACCCACTTCTCCGCCGCGTCGACCATGTCCTGGAAGGTCACGCGGCCCTCGACGTTGCCCTTGTCCCAGATCGCCGAGCCGGGGGTGGTCAGGCCGATGATCCCGACCTTGACCGGCTTGTGGCCGGGCACGCGCATCGTCTCGATCGTGTACGGCCGCAGGTACGGCCGCTCGGAGCCCTCGCGCAGCACGTTGGCGCCGAGCACCGGGTGGTCGACGTCCTTCTCGTAGGCCCGCAGCAGGTCCAGCCCGTAGTTGAACTCGTGGTTGCCGACGACCTGCGCGTCGTAGCCGATGGCGTCGTACGCCACCGCCATCGGGTGCTCGACGCGGGTCTTGGTGACCGGCTCCTGCTTGGCGTAGTAGTAGCTCAGCGGCGTGCCCTGCAGGAAGTCGCCGTTGTCGACCACGAGGACGCTCTCCTCGCCCCGCTCCGCGCGGATCGAGTCGACGACGGTGGCCACCTTCGCCAGGCCCGTCTCGAAGTCCGCCTTCTCGGAGTAGGCGCGGTCGGCGAAGTAGTCCCAGTTCTGCACGCGGCCGTGCAGGTCGGTGGTGGCCAGCATGGTCAGCGTCAGGTCGTCCGCCGCGGGCGGCGCGGCCGCGGCCGGGCTCAGGGGCGCCATGGTCAGCACCGCGGCCGTGGCCGCCACGGACAGCGTGGTCCGCCGTCTCATCCGGTGGTTCCTCTCGATCGAACGGTCCCCGTGACGGTGTGCAGGGGATCCGCGATCGACGGTAACGGCCGGTGGACGGACACGGCTGTCGGGAGCCTTACTGGTAGGTGACCAGCTCCGGCAGCGGGTCGACCTGCTCGATCGTCTGCCCCGGGGTCAGCATCGGGATGTCCTCGTCGTAGAAGTTCTTCCAGCCCCAGAACAGCCCTTCCGGGGCGTTCCGGTGCAGCACCTGCCAGGTGGCCTGCTTGGCGCCCTGGCCGCCCTGGCCGTCGACGTGGACCATGATCGCCAGCTCGTCCCGGGACGTGTCCAGCTGCTCGAGGCCCGGGATCATGTCGACCCTGAACTGGTGCAGCACCAGCAGCTTCTGCGGCAGTTCGTTCTCCCGCGTCAGGTCGGCCAGCCAGGTGACCACTCGGTTGACCTCCTCGATGCCGACCGAACCGATCTGGACGAGGTGCACCTCGTTGGGGCCCAGCCGCCACTCGGGATCCAGCGCCAGCCCCACGTAGGGCAGCTCCAGCAGCGGCCGGTACAGCTCCGCCTGGGTGACGAAGTCGGTGCGGCCCGGCTGCAGGTCGAGGATGACGTATAGCCCGGCGTCCCCGGCCGCCTCGACCCAGGGGCGCAGCATCTCCACGTCGCCTTCGGCGGAGTAGTTGCCGTCCGGCCCGGCGGACGCGGAGGCGACGGTCGCGATGATCTCGAAGGTCGGGACGACGGTCGCGTCGACCAGCTGCTCGTACGGGGCGGCGTGGTCCCGGGCCCGTTGGATGGCCGCATCGACCGGCTGCTCACCGAGGACACCGAGCGCGCCGGTCTCCGGGTGGCCGTAGAGCGCCACCATCATCCGGCCCGGGAAGAGGACCTGGCCGCCGCCGGGCAGCTGGGTCCCGGTGGCCGCCGTCGCGAGCTTCCAGTCCAGACCTTCTTCCGCACCGAAGCCGGCACCCAGCGCGACCACGTGCTCGGCGTCGTCCTCGGCGAGGGTGCTGATCAGCTCCTGCGAGGCCCGCGGGTCGGTGGTGCCGCCGGTGACCAGCACCCGCGCACCGGCCGCCCGTGCGGTGGCCGCGGCGGCCAGCGCATCCGGGGTCCCGGTGGTCATCACCAGCGTGCCCTCGAGCGGCTCGGCGCCCTCGATCTCGGGCAGCGAGCCCTCGGCGTCCGCCTCGCCGTCCTCCTCCGTCGAGGACTCCTCCGCCGCGCCGCCGCGGCCGCCCTCCGGGCGCAGTGCGACCGGCTCCGCCGGGTCCAGCGCGGCCACGGCGGCGACCTCGCCGCCCTCGGCGACCGGGTCCGCCTCGGCGAGCTCCTGGTCCAGCACGGCCGCCACGGCGGCCGGGTCGGCGGGCACCCCGATGACCTCGGCGTCGATCTCCGCCGGGGAGGACGATGCCGCGGACGACGACGACGACGCGGCGGCTGGCGCGGGGGCCGCGTCGCCGACGGCCAGCACCGTCGTGGTGCCCAGCCGCTCCAGCTCGGCCAGGACCGGCTCGTCCACCCCGGAGCCGTCGGCCCCCACCAGCAGCGGGACGCCGAGCGCGACGGCGGCGGAAGCGCCGAGGAGCGTGCCCGCCGGGTCGTCCTCCGCCACGAGCACGACCACGCCCGCCTCGTCGAAGAAGGTGCGGCTGGCGCTCGCGGCCATGGCGACCGGGTCCTCGTCCGCGACGAGGGTCAGGCGGTCCCCCGGGGCGGCGGTGACGATCTGCGCCACTTGCTCCTCGGGGTCCGAGCCCTCGTCCGGGGAGCTGGTGCAGGCCCCGGTGAGCAGCGCGGCGGTCAGGGCGATCGGCAGCGCACGAGCGCGCACGGGCATTCTCCGTCCACCGGGGCACGCCCGTCCTGCGGGGGCACGACGAGGTCGGCGTGGCCAGCGGCTACCGACCCTAGCCGGGGACGGCAACCGGCCGGGGTACTGGACACCGGCGGCCGCCGGACGGAACGATCCCCGCGAGATGATCGACGACGCACGGTCGGGCCGGCCCGAACCCCGGTCCGCCAGGCAGCGGGATGGGTCCCGAGCCCCATCCCGGCCAGGCTCGACGGCATGATCACCGACACCGCCGTGCTACCCACGACCTCCGTGCCGGCACCGCTCCCCGTCGACCGCCGCCAGGGCCGGTTCCGCCAGCTCGCCGTCGACACCGGCTACGCGCTGGCCGGGTTCCCCGCCGGGGTGGCGGCGTTCGTCGTCGTCGTCACCGGACTGGCGGTGGGCACCGGGCTCCTGGTCGTCTGGGTGGGGGTGGCGGTGCTGGCCGCCACCCTGCTGGCCGCCCGCGGCTTCGCCACCGCCGAGCGGGCATGGCTGCCCGCGGTCCTCGGCGAGGCCGTCCCGCGACCGGTGTACCGCCGGGCCGAGGGACGCCCGGTGCGCCGCCTGATCACGCCGCTGCGCGACCCGCAGAGCTGGCTGGACGCGCTGCACGCCGTGCTCCGGCTGCCGTTCGTGATCCTGTCGTTCACGGTCACCGTGACGTCCTGGGCGGTCGCCCTCGGCGGCCTCACCTACGGGCTGTGGGACTGGGCGCTGCCCGACGCCTCCCGCGATCCGGGCAACACCGACCTGCTCGAACTGCTCGGCTTCGAGAGCACCGCCTTCCGGCGGATCGCGCTGTACGCGCTGATCGGTCTGGTCTTCGCCCTGCTGCTGCCCTTCGTCGTCCGGGCGGTCGCGCTGCTGCAGGCCGGCTTCGGCCGGGTGCTGCTCACCTCCCGGGCGGCGACGCAGGCCGAGATCGGCCGGCTGGCGGGCGGCCGGGACGCGGCGGTCGCCGCCGAGGCGGTGGCGCTGCGCCGGCTGGAGCGCGACATCCACGACGGCCCGCAGCAGCGGCTGGTGCGCCTGGGCATGGACCTCGCCCGCGCGCAGCGGCAGCTCGACCGCGACCCGGACGCCGCCCGGGAGACCCTCGGCGAGGCCGCCGGCCTCGCCCGGGAGACGCTCGAGGAGCTGCGTGCGCTGTCCCGCGGCATCGCCCCGCCGGTGCTCGCCGACCGCGGTCTCGCCGCCGCGCTGGCCGCGCTCGCCGCCCGCTCCCCCGTGCCGGTGGACCTCGCCGTCGACCTGCCGACCGAGCGGCTCGCGCCGGTCACCGAGAACACCGCCTACTTCGTCGTCAGCGAGGCGCTGGCCAACGTGGCCAAGCACAGCGGCGCGACGGCGTGCCGGGTCGAGGTCACCTGCACCGGCACCCGGCTGCGCGTGGTCGTCGAGGACGACGGCTCCGGTGGCGCGGTGGCAGCGCCCGGGCACGGCCTGGCCGGGCTGGCCGACCGCCTGCAGGCCGTCGACGGCGTGCTCGTCGTCGACAGCCCCCGCGGCGGGCCGACCCGGCTGACCGGGGACCTGCCGTGCGCGTAGTGCTGGCCGAGGACTCGGTGCTCCTGCGCGAGGGGCTGGTGCGGCTGCTCGAGGAGGCCGACGCCGAGGTGGTGGCCGCGGTCGCCGACGGGCCCTCCCTGGTGCGGGCGGTCACCGAGCACCGGCCCGACGTCGCCGTCGTCGACGTCCGCATGCCCCCGACGCACACCGACGAGGGCCTCCGGGCCGCGGTCGAGGCCCGGGCCGCGGCGCCGGGCACCGCCGTGCTGGTGCTCTCCCAGTACGTGGAGGTCGCCTACGCCGACGAGTTGCTGGCCGACGGTGCCGGCGGCGTGGGCTACCTGCTCAAGGACCGGGTGGCCGACGTCGACACGTTCCTCACCGCGCTGGAGGACGTCCGGGGCGGCGGGACGGTGCTCGACCCGCAGGTGGTGGCCCAGCTCTTCGCGCGCCGCCGGGCCGACGACCCGGTGCGCCGGCTCACCCCGCGGGAGCGCGAGGTGCTCGGGCTGATCGCCGAGGGCCGCTCGAACACCGCGATCGCCCGGACGCTGGTGGTCACGCCGGGAGCGGTGGAGAAGCACACCCAGCACATCTTCGCCAAGCTCGGGCTCGGCCAGGACGAGGACCAGCACCGCAGGGTGCTGGCGACGCTGGCCTACCTGCGCAGCTGACGACGGACCCGTGAGCCGCCGAACTCGTTGGCGGAGCGTCGGACCCGACCGGTAGACACGTCGACGTGATCGATGTCGACGCCCGACTGCGCCCGGTGACCCTCGACGAGTGGCCGGCCTTCGCCCACGCCATGCACGACGTCTTCGCGGAGGAGGCGCCGGCGTCCTTCGCCGAGCGGCCGTCGTCGGTGGCGGAGCTGGACCGGTCGCTGTCGATGTGGGAGGGCGACCGCGTCGTCGCCACCGCCGGCACCTACAGCCGCACCCTCGCCGTCCCCGGGGCGCTCGTGCCCTGTGCCGGCATCACCTGGGTCACCGTGGCACCCACGCACCGCCGGCGCGGCGTGCTCACCGCGATCATGCGCCGCCAGCTGACCGAGCTGCACGAGCAGCAGCGCGAGCCGGTGGCCGGGCTGTGGGCGGCCGAGTATCCGATCTACGGGCGCTTCGGCTACGCGCCGGCGACCCGGGAGGCCCGGTTCTCCGGCCGCACGGAACGGCTCCGGCTGCGGCCCGACGTCGACCTGGGCGCCGGCCGGGTCGAGCAGGTGACCGCCGAGGAGTACCGCCCGGCCGCCGTGGCCGTGCACGCGGCGGTGCACCGCTGGGTGCCCGGCAACATGGTGCGCGACGACCGCTGGTGGGACCGCCACATGCGCGACGACCCCTCCGGCCGGCACGGTGCCTCGGCGCGCCGGTACCTGCTGCACCGGGAGGCCGACGGCACGGTCACCGGGTACGCCGCCTACCGGGTGAAGGGCGCGTGGAGCGACACCGGCGAGCCCGACGGCACGCTGACCGTCGAGGAGATGCGGGCGACCGGCACCCCGGCCTACGCCGCGCTGTGGCAGGTGCTGCTGTCGGTCGACCTGGTGCGAACGCTGAAGTACCCGGCAGCCTCCCCCGAGGACCCGCTGCGCTGGCTGGTCACCGATGCACGGGCCCTGCACAGCACGCCGGTCGACGGGCTGTGGGTGCGATTGGTCGACGTCGACCGCGCCCTGGCCGCCCGCCGCTACCCGGCCCCGATCGACCTCGTGCTGGAGGTGCGCGACCCGTTCTGCCCGTGGAACGACGGGCGCTGGCGGCTCTCCGGGCACCCGGCCGGCGGCTACTGCGGGCCCACCGACCGCGACCCCGACATCGTGCTGGGCATCGAGGAGCTCTCGGCGGCCTACCTGGGCGGCGTCCCGCTGGCCGCGCTGCAGGCCGCCGGGCGGGTGACCGAGGTGAGCCCCGGGGCGGTCACGCTGGCGTCGACGGCGTTCAGCTGGCCGGTCACGCCCTGGTGCCCCGACAACTTCTGAGGGCGGCGCGACGGCGGGGCGGGGATGACGACGCGGCGGCAAGGAGGTTCACGCGGGCGCGCGCCCGGCGAGCGGTAGGGAGGACCGCACGCGGCCGGTCGCCGGCGAGCGGTGGAAGGCCGGTCGGCCGGGGCGAGCGCGGAGTGGTGTCCCCCCGTCGGACATCTCGCGGGAGGAGATGTCCGACGGGGGGACACCGCCCGGGCATCAGTCGGTGCCGGCCTCCATCGCCGCCCGGTCCAGCAGCTCCTCGTCGGCCGGCATCTGACCGCGGGATGCGATCGTCTCGGCACCCCCCTCCTCGGTGACGTCGATCAGCCCGGTCGCCGCCGCCTGGGCCGCGCCGATGGCCGCGTGCGTCGGCGCGCCCCCGACCATGCCCAGCCGCGCGTACTGCTCGAGCTTGGCCCGCGAGTCGGCGATGTCGAGGTTGCGCATGGTCAGCTGGCCGATGCGGTCGACCGGGCCGAACGCCGAGTCCTGGGTGCGCTCCATCGAGAGCTTGTCCGGGTGGTAGCTGAACGCCGGGCCCGCGGTGTCGAGGACCGAGTAGTCCTCGCCGCGACGCAGCCGCAGGGTCACCTCACCGGTGACGGCCATCCCGACCCAGCGCTGCAGCGACTCCCGCAGCATGAGCGCCTGGGGGTCCAGCCAGCGCCCCTCGTACATGAGCCGGCCCAGCCGCCGGCCCTCGGAGTGGTAGGTCGCCAGGGTGTCCTCGTTGTGGATGGCGTTGACCAGCCGCTCGTAGGCGATGTGCAGCAGCGCCATGCCCGGCGCCTCGTAGATGCCGCGGCTCTTGGCCTCGATGATCCGGTTCTCGATCTGGTCGGACATGCCCAGGCCGTGCCGCCCGCCGATCACATTGGCCGCCAGCACCAGGTCGACGGCGGAGCCGAACTCCTCGCCGTCGATCGTCACCGGCCGCCCTTCGGCGAAGCCGATGGTCACGTCCTCGGTGGCGATCTCGACCGCAGGGTCCCAGAACCGCACGCCCATGATCGGCTCGACGGTCTCGATGCCGGTGTCCAGGTGCTCGAGGGTCTTGGCCTCGTGCGTGGCGCCCCAGATGTTGGCGTCCGTGGAGTAGGCCCTCTCGGCGCTGTCCCGGTACGGCAGGCCGTGGGCGACCAGCCACTCCGACATCTCCGTGCGGCCGCCGAGCTCGGTGACGAAGTCCGCGTCCAGCCACGGCTTGTAGATCCGCAGCGCGGGGTTGGCCAGCAGGCCGTACCGGTAGAACCGCTCGATGTCGTTGCCCTTGAAGGTCGAGCCGTCGCCCCAGATCTGGACGTCGTCCTCGAGCATCGCCCGCACCAGCAGGGTGCCGGTGACCGCGCGCCCCAGCGGGGTGGTGTTGAAGTAGCTGCGGCCGCCGGAGCGGATGTGGAAGGCGCCGCAGGTCAGCGCGGCGAGGCCCTCCTCGACCAGGGCGGCCTTGCCGTCGACCAGCCGGGCGATCTCCGCGCCGTAGGCGGTCGCCCGGCCCGGGACCGAGGCGATGTCCGGCTCGTCGTACTGGCCGATGTCGGCCGTGTAGGTGCAGGGCACCGCGCCCCTGTCGCGCATCCACGCGACCGCTACGGAGGTGTCGAGACCACCGGAGAAGGCGATGCCGACGCGTTCGCCGACGGGCAGGGAGGTGAGCACCTTGGACACGGGAACGATTATGCACGCCCATGCATGATCATGCGTAGGCAGGTCTGCACACGCCTCTGCGGGCGGCGGGTCGAGCACCGCCCCCGGTGGGTCAGGGGTGCTGGGACCGGGTGGGCAGCCCGCCCGCAGGGCGGTGCCGGTCGCGCTCGTAGTCGCTGATCAGCCCGATCCGGCGGACGTGGCGCTCGTCGCCGCTGAACGAGGTGCCGAGGAACTCCAGCACGAGGGCCGTGGCCTCCTCGTCGCTGTGCTGCCGCGCGCCGATGGCGACCACGTTGGCGTCGTTGTGCTCGCGGGCCAGCTGCGCGGTCGCGGTGTTCCAGACCAGCGCGGCGCGGACCCCGGGCACCTTGTTCGCGGCCATCTGCTCACCGTTTCCCGAGCCGCCGATGACGACACCGAGGGTGCCCGGCTCGGCGACCGTCCGCTCCCCCACCTCGAAGCAGAACGGCGGGTAGTCGTCCTGGGCGTCGTACTCGAACGCGCCGCAGTCGACCGGCTCGTGACCGGCCTCGGCCAGCGCCCGCTTGAGGTGCTCCTTGAACTCCAGGCCTGCGTGGTCGGTGCCGATGAAGACGCGCATGCCGGGGAGTCTGACAGGCTCACGCCGTGGCGGTGCTGGGGGTCGACGGCTGGCGCGGGCGGTGGGTCGGGGCGCTGCTGGAGGGCCGGTCGGTGACCCTGCTGGCGCTGGACGACGTCGATGCCGTGCTCGCCGTCCCCGACGTCGACGTGGTGGCCGTCGACATGCCGATCGGGCTCTCGGACGACGGAGTCCGCGCCTGCGACGTCCAAGCCCGAGGGCGCCTTCGCCGCGCCGGGAGCTCGGTGTTCCCGGCTCCACTGCGTCCGGTGCTCGGCGCCGTCGACTACCCCGACGCGTGCCGGATCTCGATCGCGGCGTCCGGGAAGGCGCTCTCGAAGCAGGCGTGGAACCTGCTGCCCTCGATCCGGCAACTCGACGACGCGCTCGGCGACCCGCCTGATGCACGGGTCGTCGAGGTGCACCCGGAACTGTCCTTCCGACGCCTGGATCTGCGAGTGGCCGATCCCAAGATCACCGCCCGCGGCACGATGCAGCGGCTCGAAGCGCTGTGCGGGGTCATGGACGTCGAACGGGCGCTACTCGACGCACCGGCCCGCGTGCCGATGGTCGACGCGCTGGACGCCTGCGCCGCGGCATGGTCCGCACAACGCCTCGCCGCGGGCACCGCGTCCTCCGTGGGCGACGACCGGCGCGACGCCCGCGGCCGCCCGATGCGGATCAGCTGGTGAGCACCGGCTGGCACGAGGTGGCCGACGGCGTCCTGGTGCGCCGGCACCGCTCGCTGGACCTCAACTGCGGCCTCGTGCTCGGGAACGGCGCCTGCCTCGTCGTGGACACCCGGTCGCACCTCGGCGAGGCGGCGGACCTGGTGGCGGCGGTCCGCGCGGTCACGCCGGACCCGTGGACGGTGGTGAACACCCACGCCCACTACGACCACTGCTTCGGCAACGCGGCATTCCGCCCGGCGCCGGTGTGGGGCTCGCGGGGCTGCGCGGAGGCCCTGCGCGTCGACGGTGAGGCGCAGCGGGGCGCCGTCGTCGCTGCGCTGGCCGCCGAGGACGCCGCGCTCCTCCGGGCGACCCCGATCGACCCGCCGGACCACCTCGTCGACGACGTGGCCGTAATCGACATCGGCGGCCGCGAGGTGGTCCTCCAGCACCTCGGCCGCGGGCACACCGACCACGATCTGGTGGTCGAGGTGGAGACCCCCGGCGACGGGACCGTGCTCTTCGCCGGGGACCTGGTCGAGCAGGGGGCGCCGCCGGATTTCGGGGACTCCTGGCCGGCGGACTGGCCGGCCACCCTCGGCCGGCTGCACGCCCTGGCCCGCGGTCCGGTGGTGCCCGGCCACGGCGCGGTGGTCGACGCGGCCTTCGTCGGTGCCCAGCGGGAGGAGCTGCTCGCCGTCCTGACCGCGCTGCGCGGGGGAGGGCCGGGGCCCTACCCGGCCGCGACGATGGCGGTCGCCGCCGGGCGACCCCTCACGAGCCGGTGACCCGGCGGACGACCGAGAGCGGCAGCACGCGCAGCAGCGCGGCGACCGGGCGCCACGGGAACTCCGGCACGTAGCCGCGCGCCGGCTCGCGCTCGATGACGTCGATCAGCGCACCGACGCCCTTGTCCAGGTCCACCGTGAGCGGGCCCCGCCGGCCGACGTTGATGTCGGTCGCGATGTAGCCGGGCAGGATCGTGGAGACGACTATCCGCGAGCCGTACACGTCCGAGCGGATGCCCTCGGCCAGCGAGTTCAGCGCCGCCTTGCTGGCCCCATAGGCGGTGCGGCTGCCGGGCATGCCCCGCACCGAGGCGACCGACGAGATCAGCACCAGGTGTCCCATGCCCTGGCGGCGGAACAGCTCCATCGCCGCCTCGCACTGGGCGTGCGAGCCGAGCACGTTGGTGTGCAGGACGGCGCGGTTGCCGGCCGCCCCGCCGGCGCCCACGGACCTCCCCGCGCCGATGCCGGCGTTGACGACGACGCGGTCGAAGCCGCCCAGCCGCTCGGCGAGGTCGGGGAAGACGGTGGCCACGGAGGCCGCGTCGTCGACGTCCATCGGGGCGACCTCGACGCGGATGCCGGGGTGTGCGGCCCGCAGCTCGGCCTGCAGCGCCTCGAGCCGGTCGACCCGGCGGGCGCACAGGGCGAGGTCGCGGCCCATCGCGGCGAACCTGCGGGCCATGCCCTCGCCGAGGCCGGAGCTGGCGCCGGAGATGAAGATGCGCTGGCGGGTGGGGTGCGGCATCCCGACAGGATGCCGCACCCCGCGTCGGCGATCAGCGGGTACGGGCGAGCTCCAGGGCGTCGGCCGGGACGGAGCTCATGTCCGGGTCCGAGGTCCGGGTGCGCTTGAGCTCCCAGAAGTCGGGCAGGTTGGCCAGCAGCACGGCGCCGTCGAAGGCCTTGCCGGCGTCCTCACCGGTGGGCACCTTGCTGATGACGGGACCGAAGAACGCTACGCCGTCGATGTGCATGACCGGCGTGCCGACGTCCTCGCCGACCGGGTCCATGCCCTCGTGGTGGCTCTTCTCCAGCGCGATGTCGTACTCGGTGGAGCCGGCGGCCTCGGCCAGCGACGCCGGCAGCCCGACCCGCTCCAGCGCCGGGACGATGAGGTCCTCGAGCTCCACGCCCTCGTGGTGCCGCAGCGTGCCCATCGCGGTGTACAGGTCGCCGAGCACCTCGTCGCCGTGCTGCTGCGCGGCCGCGATCGCCACCCGCACCGGGCCCCACGCCTTGGCCATCATCTCGGCGTAGTCCTCGGGCAGGTCGCGACCGCGGTTGAGCACCGCCAGCGACATGACGTGCCAGTGCAGGTCGATGTCGCGCACCTTCGCCGCCTCGAGCACCCAGCGGCTGGTGAGCCAGGCCCACGGGCACAGCGGGTCGAACCAGAAGTCGACGCGGGCCTTCGTCGGCGCGCTCTGCACTGCATCGGTCATCCTTGCTCCTCGCTCCGGTGGCCCGGGTCGCCGAGTGCCCGTGCCGTCTGCGGTCAGGCAAGTCGCGGCGGGACCCGGTTGTTCCCCGGACCGGTGGACGGCGGGCGACGCGTCGTCCCCGCATGACAAGCTCTCGGGCGTGGCCGTACCCAACCTGACCCGCACCGACGCCGCCGCCCGCGCCGAGCTCCTGGCCGTCCAGAGCTACGACATCTCCCTCGACGTCACCGACGGCGCCGGGCACCCCGGCGAGCGCACCTTCCGGTCGACGACGACCGTCGAGTTCACCTGCCGCCGCCCGGGCGCGGACACCTTCATCGACCTGGTCGCCGAGACGGTGCACTCGGCGACGCTGAACGGCACCGAGCTCGACGTCAGCTCCTACACCGAGGACGGCGGGCTGCCGCTGCCCGGCCTCGCCGAGCAGAACACGCTGGTGGTGACGGCGGACTGCCGTTACTCGAACACCGGCGAGGGCCTGCACCGCTTCCTCGACCCCGAAGACGAGCAGGTCTACCTCTACACCCAGTTCGAGCCGGCCGACGCGAAGCGGATGTACACCTGCTTCGACCAACCCGACCTCAAGGCCGCGTTCACGGTGCACGTGACGGCGCCCTTCGACTGGCAGGTCGTCTCCAACACCGGCGACCGCACCATCGAGGCCGGCGAGGGCGGATCGCAGCTGGTCCACTTCGCGCCCACCAAGCGCATCTCGACCTACCTGGTGGCGCTGATCGCCGGGCCGTACGCCAAGGTCACCGACCTGCACGAGGGCATCCCGCTCGGGCTGTACTGCCGGGCCTCGCTGGCCAAGCACCTGGACCCGGACGAGCTGTTCCGCGTCACCAAGCAGGGCTTCGACTTCTACCACCGGGTGTTCGACTACCCGTACCCGTTCGACAAGTACGACCAGCTCTTCGTCCCGGAGTTCAACGCCGGCGCCATGGAGAACGCCGGCGCGGTGACCTTCCTGGAGGACTACGTCTTCCGCTCGAAGGTCAGCCGCGCCCGCTACGAGCGCCGCGCGGAGACGATCCTGCACGAGCTCGGGCACATGTGGTTCGGCGACCTGGTGACCATGCGCTGGTGGGACGACCTGTGGCTCAACGAGTCCTTCGCCACCTACATCAGCACCCTGTGCCAGGCCGAGGCGACCGAGTACACGACGGCGTGGACGACCTTCGCCAACACCGAGAAGGCCTGGGCCTACGCGCAGGACCAGCTCCCCTCGACCCACCCGATCGCCGCGGACATCCCCGACGTCGCCGCGGTCGAGGTCAACTTCGACGGCATCACCTACGCCAAGGGCGCCTCGGTGCTCAAGCAGCTGGTGGCCTACGTGGGGCGCGAGGAGTTCCTCGCCGGCGTCCAGCGCTACTTCCGCCGGCACGAGTACGGCAACACCACCCTGGCCGACCTGCTGGGTCCGCTGTCGGAGAGCTCCGGCCGCGACCTCTCGGAGTGGGCCGACCAGTGGCTGCGCACCAGCCAGGTCAACACCCTGCGGCCGGTCTTCGAGCTCAGCGACGACGGCCGCTACACGAGCTTCGCCATCGAGCAGACCGCCGTGGCCGAGCACCCGGTGCTGCGCAACCACCGGCTGGCCGTCGGCCTCTACAGCGAGGGCCCCGACGGGCTGACCCGCAGCCACCGGGTGGAACTCGACGTGGCCGACGCCCGCACCGAGGTACCCGAGCTGGTCGGCCACCCGGCCGCGGACCTGGTGCTGGTCAACGACGACGACCTCACCTACGCCAAGATCCGGCTCGACGAGAAGTCGCTGGCCACGCTGCGCTCGCGGATCGGTGCGCTGCCTGACTCGCTGCCGCGCGCGCTGTGCTGGTCGGCGGCCTGGGACATGACCCGCGATGCCGAGCTGCCGGCCCGCGAGTGGGTGCAGCTGGTGCTGGCCGGGATCGGCGCCGAGACGGAGAGCAGCGTCATCCAGTCGCTGCTGGCCCGGGTCCAGAGCGCGCTCTCCTCCTTCGCCGACCCGGCGTGGGCGCCGACCGGGTGGGCGCAGCTGGCCGACCACGCGCTCGCCGCGCTAGAGGCAGCCCCCGCCGGGAGCGACGAGCAGCTGCTGTGGTCCCGCACGCTGGCCAGCGCTGCGCGCACCGAGGAGCACGCGGCGGCGCTGCGCGGGCTGCTCGACGGCTCGCGCGCCCCCGAGGGCCTGGTCGTCGACGCCGACGCGCGGTGGGCGTTCCTGCACGGGCTGGTCGCGATCGGTGCGGCCGGCGACGCCGAGATCGACGCGGAGGCCGAGCGCGATGCCACCGCGACGGGTATCCGGCGGGCGGCCACGGCACGGGCCCTGCGGCCGACGGCGGAGTCGAAGGAGGAGACCTGGCAGCGGGCCTTCACCGACGAATCCATCCCGAACGCCGTGCACGAGGCGGTGCTGCAGGGTTTCTGGCACCCGGCCCAGCGGGAGCTGACCGCGGGCTACGTCGACCGCTACTTCGCCGACGTCCGCCCGCTGTGGGACCGCCGGCCGGGCGAGATCGCCAAGAACGCCGTGCAGTACCTCTTCCCGCCGGTGGTGGAGCCACGCACGATCGCGGCCGCCGATGCCTGGCTCTCCGACGCCGAGCAGCCGCCCGCGCTGCGCCGGCTGGTCTTCGAAGGGCGGGACGGCATCGCCCGTGCACTGCGTGCGCGGGAGCGGGACGCCGCCGCCGAGTAGCCGGCCCCCGCAGACGACAAGGGCGCCGCACTCCCGAGGAGGTGCGGCGCCCTCGTCGTCGTCTGCCGCCTCCGCTGATGATCAGGTGACCTGGTCATCTGTGGTCCTGGCTCAGCACCGGTGGTGAGCCAGGACCCGGAACGATCAGGTCACCTGATCAACATGGAGCCCGGGGCACCGCGGAGGCGCCGCACCCCGGCCGGGGCGCGGCGCCTCCGTCGTCGATCAGTGGGTGCGGAGCCCGGCGGGGTGCCCCGCCTGGTCGGACAGCTGCCGCAGGCCGTTGACGATGCCACCGACCAGGTCACCGTTGGCGAAGGCGCTGGTCATGGAGAGCACCGCCAAGGCGCAGGCGCGGTCGGGCAGGCGGCGCGCGGCCCCGGCGCCGGTGACGACCTCCACCACGCGCTGGCCGGGCGACACCGCGATCAGCACGGCGTCGGTCGGGTGCTCGCCCGAGCGCGCGTGCAGCTGCTCGGCGGCGGCGCGGGTCGGCGTGGCCAGCTCGCCCACGTAGAGGGTGAAGCGCAGCCCCGTCTCGCGCGAGGACATGGTCAGCGCCTCGTCGAGACGGGCCAGCTCCCGGAAGCTGAAGATCTCGTCGATCCTGGCCTCCGCCGTGCGCGGGTGGAGCGTGCCGCCGACGTCGGTGCCGGTGCGGGGGGTGTCGATCTCGGGCGCGCGGGTCATCGCCGGCCTCCGGGGATGGTCGTCGGGACGTGGAAAGCGGTCACCGGGCTCGGTCACCAGGTCCCGCGGGCGCCGCCGAGCGGACCCGCCGCCTGCGGGAGACGCGCGGCGGTCGCACCGCCGGTGTGCGAGCCACCGGAGCCGAGCGCCGGGCCGACCCCGCCCCCGGACTCCAGTGCCCGCTCGCCCGGCTGCTCCGGGTAGACCGACGAGCCCAGGGCGGCGGTGTCGCTGCCCTGGACCGCGGCCGGACCGTGGCTGGGAGCCGGGCCGTGGCCACCGACGTGCGCCGGGTGCGGCTCGTACCAGACCGGGGCGTGGTCCCACGGCTGGCCGGGCTTGTACCGGGGACGCCGGCCCTTGCCGGGCTTCAGGGTCAGCAGCGCCAGCACCAGCACGATGGCGAGCGGGATGGCGGCGTAGACGAGGAGGGTCTCGGCGACGGTCACGCCCGACAACTTACCGGGACACGTCCGTCCTCATCGGCTCTCGGTCCAGACGGCGGGGCGCCGGTGCGCCCACGGCCGCGCGGCCTCCAGCTGGGCCGAGAGCGAGACGAGCGTGGCCTCGTCGGCGGGGCGGCCCACGAGCATGGTGCCGATCGGCAGGTCACGGGCGCTCCAGTGCAGCGGGACGCTGACCGCGGGCTGCCCGGTGACGTTGAACAGCGCGGTGAACGCGGCGTAGCGCTTCTGCCGCTCGAAGTCCGCCCCGCCCTCGCCGTCCTCGCCGAACCACCCGATCGGCCGGGGCAGCATGGTGAGCACCGGCGCGAGCAGCACGTCGTAGCCGGCGGTCGCCCGGAGGAACTGCCGGGAGAAGACGCGCAGCGCGAACATCGCCTGCATCGCGTCCCGCGCCGACAGGGCGAGGCCCCGCTGCTGCATCCAGCGGGTCAGCGGCTTCAGCAGCTGGTCCTGCCCGGGCGGGACCGGGAGCGTGGTGGCACCCAGCGCCCAGACCCGCTCGAAGGAGGGCAGCACCGCGGGGTCGAGCAGCCCGGTCGGCACGTCCTCGACGACGTGCCCCAGGCTCTCGAGCAGCCGCCCGGCATCCTCGAAGGCCTCTGCCACCTCCGGCTCCAGCTCCACCCCGGGCATCGCCGACTCGGTGTAACGCCCGATGCGCAGCCGGCCCGGCTCCCGGTCGGCCCAGCCGAGGAAGGTCTCCCCCGGCGGCAGCGGCGGGGCCCAGAACGGGTCGCCGATCTCCGCACCGGCCATCGCGTCGAGCATCGCCGCCGCGTCGCGCACGGTGCGGGCCAGCGGGCCGCTGGTGCCCAGGCCGGTCACCTCGCTGCCGTAGGGGGCGTTGCTGATCCGGCCGCGGGTCGGCTTGATGCCGAACAGCCCGTTGATGCTCGCCGGGATGCGGATCGAGCCCCCGCCGTCGCTGCCCTGCGCGAACGGCACGAACCCGGCGGCGACGGCGACGGCCGCGCCTCCGCTGGAGCCGCCGGCGAGCAGGGAGGTGTCCCACGGGCAGCGGGCCGGGCCGGCGAGGTCGTTGTCGGTGTAGCAGGGGAAGCCGAATTCCGGGGTGTTGGTCTTGCCCACGCTGATCGTCCCGGCGGCGGCGAGCCGGGTGACCACCGCGTCGTCGACGGCGGGCACGAAGTCGGCGAGGGCGGCCGAGCCGAACGTCGTCCGCACGCCGGCGGTGTTGTTCAGGTCCTTGATCGCGGTGGGGACGCCGAGCAGCGGCGGCAGCTCCCCTGCCGCGCGCGCCCGTGCCTCGGCCCGGGCCGCCTGGGCCAGCGCCCGCTCGGGGGTGACGGTGAGGAAGGCGCCGAGGCCGGCGTCGTGGGCGTCGATGCGGGCGAGCGCGTGTCGCACCAGCTCGGTCGGGCTCACCTCTTTCGCCCGGACGGCGGCGGCCTGCTCGAGGGCGGTCAGGTCGTGCAGCGCGGTCACGGGGCCGACGCTAGCCCCGGCACCCGGCCGGTCGGACGGCCGCCGTGCAGAGTGGGGCGGTGGAACCGACCCGGGCGCACGCCGAGCAGCTCGACGCCGCCGATCCGCTGGCAGCCTTCCGCGCCCGGTTCGCCGGCACCGACGACGACGACCCCGACCGGCTGCTCTACCTCGACGGCAACTCCCTGGGCCGGATGCCGCTGGCGACGCCGGCGGCGGTGGCCCGCGTGGTGGAGCAGGAGTGGGCGCGCGGTCTGGTGGGCTCGTGGTCGCAGTGGATCGGGGCGGCGACGCGGCTCGGCGACGAACTCGGCGCGGGCGTTCTCGGGGCGGGCCCCGGCCAGGTGCTGGTCGGCGACTCGACCACGGTGAACCTCTACGAGCTGCTGGTCGCCGGCGCCGCCGCCCGCCCCGGCCGCGACGTGCTCGTCTGCACCGCCGACGACTTCCCCACCGACCGCTACGTCGTCGCGGGCGTCGCGGAGGCCCGCGGCATGACGGTCCGCGAGATCGAGGCCGACCTCGACGAGGGGCTGGACCCGGCGGTGCTCGCGGCCGCCCTCGACGAGCGGGTCGCCGTCGTCGTCCTGTCGCTCGTGGCCTACCGCTCCGGCGCGCTGGCCGACGTCGTGGCGGTGACCCGGGCGGTGCACGACGTCGGCGCCCTGGTGCTCTGGGACCTCTCGCACGCCGTCGGCGCCGTCCCGACCGACCTGGATGCCTCGGGGGCCGACCTGGCCGTCGGGTGCACCTACAAGTACCTCAACGGCGGGCCGGGGGCACCGGCCTTCCTCTACGTGCGCCGCGACCTCCAGGCGGGGCTGCGCTCCCCGATCCAGGGCTGGTTCGGCCAGCGGGACCAGTTCGCGATGGGACCGGAGTACGTGCCGGCCGACGGCATCGAGCGCTTCGGCACCGGGACGCCGCCGGTGCTGGGCATGGCCGCGGTCGAGGTGGGCGCGGCGCTGGTCGCCGAGGCGGGGATCGACCGCCTGGCCGCCAAGGCCCGGACGATGACCGACCTCGTCGTGGCGCTGGGCGACGCCTGGCTGGTCCCGCACGGGGTGGTGCTCGCCTCGCCGCGGCAGGCCGCCCGCCGCGGCGCGCACGTCACCTTCGCCCACCCGCAGGCCTGGCAGCTCACCCAGGCGCTGGTCGACCGCGGCGTGGTGCCCGACTTCCGCACGCCCGACCGGGTGCGGCTGGGGCCGGCGCCGCTCTACACCCGCTTCGTCGACGTGTGGGACGCGATGGCGCGCTTCCGCGACGTGCTCGAGGACCGTTCCTTCGAGTCGTTCCCCGCCGAGCGCGCCCGTGTGACCTAGAGGGGCTCGGGGACGCCGATGGGGTTGCCGGCCGGCCAGAGCCCCGCCGCGACCACCGCCGCGCGCACCGGGGTCAGCAGCTCGGCCAGCCGGTCGCAGCCGCGGTCGCCGAGCGCGCGCCACGGGCCGGCCGCCAGCCGGTCGGTGTCGGCTTCCACGGCGGCGGCCACCGCCCGCCCCTCCGCGGTGAGCTGCGCACCGGCCAGCCAGCCGCGGTCGGCCAGCGCGGCGGCCGCCTGCTCCCACGCCGCGTCGTCCCAGCCGCGCGCCTTCTGCAGCCACGCGCGGTCGGAGCGCCCGGCCGCGGCGGCCAGCACGTGCGCCTGCACCCCGTCGATCCCGCGCTGCACGAGCGCGGCGGTGTGCCCGTCGCCGCGGTGCTCGCGCAGCGTGGTGAGCGCCTGCCAGAGCACCAGGTGCGGCTCGCCGGGCACCTCGACCGCCGTGTTCGCGGCGGCCAGCGGGCGCCCCGGCACATCGACGGCGGCCGCCGCGGTGGCGGCCAGGTGCACCGCCTCCACCGACTCGTCCGACCCGCTCCAGCTCTCCCCCAGCACCCGGCGGACGGCGGCGTCGACCCCGGCCAGGCGGGCCGCGAGCGCCACCGCCGGGGTGGCCTGGGCCCACACCGCCGGGACGCGGCGGGCCACGAACTCCGGTGCGAAGTTGACGAACACCGCCGTCACCACCTCCGGGCCGACGGCGCCCAGCGGGGCGGCGCGGCCCGCGAAGTAGCCGGACCAGAATCCCGTCAACCCCGCTCCCGCGAAGGCGGAGCGGGCCTCGTCGGCGAAGTAGGTGAGCGCGTGGAACGGCTCGGCGAGCGCCCACAGCCGGCGGGCGGCGTTCACGCGCTCACGCTCTCCGGCACTCCCAGCCACTCGCGCCAGCGGGGATCGACGGTGCGGTGCCCGAGCAGCCGCCAGGCCGCGCCGCTGGGGGTGCTCGGTGGGCGCGGCAGCTTCCAGCCGAGCTCGGCCAGCGAGCGGTCGGCCTTCGTGTGGTTGCACCGGCGGCAGGCGGCCACCACGTTGTCCCAGGTGTGCGTGCCGCCGCGGCTGCGCGGCACCACGTGGTCGATGCTCGTGGCCGATCCGCCGCAGTACACGCAGGTCTGCCCGTCGCGGGTGAACACCGCCCGGCGGGACAGCGGCACCGACGCCGGGTAGGGCACGCGGACGTAGCGGGTGAGCCGCACGACGACGGGGACGGGGAGGCTCAGCGTCTCGGCGTGGACGACGTCGGCGGTGATGTCGACCGACTCCGCCTTCTCGGCGAGCACCAGCACGATCGCCCGCCGGCTGGACACCACGCACAGCGGCTCGTACGTGGCGTTGAGCAGCAGGGTGGCGCCCGTGGTCGTGGGCGAGGGCACGGGGACGAGCGGCGGGACGGGGTCGCGCCGCGAGCCTGGGTGACCCGCCGGCGTCGACCCGGGCGCGGAACGCGGCACGGATCACCTCCGGAGGCCCCGGACCGCCGGGTGCTGCACGACCCGCGGGCAGCCCCATTCTGACCCGAGAACCGCCGCGCGGCGCACTGGAAATCTCCCGGGCCCCGGCGGGTGTCGGTGCCCGCCGCTAGCGTTCCGGCCATGCGCTACCCCGACGCCCCGCGCCTTGACCTGGTCGAGGAGCTCCACGGCCACCGCGTCGCCGACCCCTACCGCTGGCTGGAGGACCCCGCCGACCCGCGCACGCAGGAGTGGTCGGAGGCGCAGGACCGCCTGGCCGCCGAGGTGCTGGACGCGCTGCCGGCCCGCGACCGGTTCGCCGCGCGGCTCGGGGAGCTGGTGCGCGCCGGCGCCGTCGGCGTGCCCGTGTGGCGCGGCGGGCGGGCGTTCTCCACCCGCCGCGACCCCGGCCAGGAGCACGCCGTGCTGCGGGTGCGCGAGGCGGACGGGACTGTGCGGGTGCTCGTCGACCCGATGGCGCTCGACCCGGAGGGGACGACGACCCTCGACGCGTGGTCGCCCTCGTGGGAGGGGGACCGGCTGGCCTACCAGGTGAGCACCGGCGGCGACGAGGAGTCGAGGCTCTACGTCCTCGACGTCGCCACCGGCGAGCTGCTCGACGGGCCGGTCGACCGGTGCCGCTACTCCCCCGTCGGCTGGCTGCCCGGCGGCGCGGAGCTGTTCTACGTCCGCCGGCTGGCGCCCGACCAGGTGCCGGCGGGCGAGGAGCAGTTCCACCGCCGCGTGTGGCGCCACCGCGTCGGCGGCTCCCCGGACGACGACGTGCTGGTCCACGGGGAGGGGCTCGACCCCACCAACTACTACGGCGTCCGCACCAGCGCCGACGGCCGCTGGCTGGTCGTCTCGGCGTCGGCCGGCACCGCCCCGCGCGACGACGTCTGGCTCGCCGACCTGGCCGGAGACGGCGGCCTGCGGGAGCTGCAGCGCGGCGTCGACGCCCAGACCGCCGCGTGGGTGGCGCGCGACGGCCGGCTGTGGCTGGTGAGCGACCGCGACGCCCCGCGCTGGCGGCTCGCGGTCGCCGACCCCGAGGACCCGGCCACCTGGGCGCCGGAGGCGTGGACCGACGTCGTCCCGGAGCAGGAAGGCGCCGTGCTCTCCGACGTGGCGCACGTCGACGCACCGGACGGCGCCCTGCAGGTGCTGGCGGTGCACGCCGTGGACGCCACCGACCGGCTCTCCCTCTGGGCGGGCGACGGCGGCGGCCGGATCAGCGAGGTCGCACGCCCCGGCGCCGGCAGCATCTCCGGGGTGAGCGCCCCGCCCGAGGGCGGCACCGCGGCCTGGGTGGGCTACACCGACTACGCGACGCCGCCCTCAGTGCTGCGCTGGGACGCGGCAACGCCGGGGACCCTGGTGCCCTGGGAGTCCGCCGACGTCGCCGGCGAGGCGCCTGCGGTGACCGTCGTGGAGACCCACGCGCGGTCGGCGGACGGCACGCCCGTGCACCTGTTCGTCCTCTCCGGCTCCGGGGCGCCCGACCGGCCCCGCCCGACCGTGCTCTACGGCTACGGCGGCTTCAACGTCTCGCTCACCCCCGCCTACACGGCGCAGGCCCTGGCGTGGGTGGAGGCCGGCGGCGTCTGGGTGGTGGCCAACCTGCGCGGCGGGTCGGAGCACGGCGAGGAGTGGCACCGCGCCGGCATGCGCGAGCGCAAGCAGAACGTGTTCGACGACTTCGCCGCCGCCGGGCAGCACCTGGTGGCGCAGGGCTGGACGACGCACGGGCAGCTCGCGGTCATGGGCGGGTCGAACGGCGGCCTGCTGGTCGGCGCCACGCTGACCCAGCGCCCCGACCTCGCGGCCGCCGTCGTCTGCAGCGCCCCCCTGCTGGACATGGTGCGCTACGAGCGCTTCGGTCTCGGCCGCACCTGGAACGACGAGTACGGCACCGCCGAGGACGCGGTGGAGCTGGGCTGGCTGCTGGGCTACTCGCCGTACCACGCGGTGCGCCATGGGACGGCGTACCCGGCGGTGCTGTTCACGACGTTCGAGTCCGACACCCGGGTCGATCCCCTGCACGGGCGGAAGCTGGCCGCCGCGCTGCAGCACGCGACCTCGGTCGCGGCGCCGGTCGTGCTCCGCCGGGAGACCTCGGTGGGGCACGGCGCCCGCGCGGTCAGCCGAACGGTCGGGCTCGCGGCCGACCAGCTCGCTTTCCTGGCGGCCCACACCGGCCTGACCGGGTGACCGGTGCATCGGGTAACGGGATGAACACGCGCAGTCGGCAGTGCAGACTCCGCGGGTCGCGCCTGAAATGATTCCGGTAATGACCGGATCACCGCCCGTGCTCGCCGCTGCGGCCGAGGCGGATGCCGCCGCCTGCGCCGGCTCCCGGCTGTGCGCGCAGACCGCCGAGGGCATCCGCGGTCCGGTCCCGCTGCCCGGCTCTCCCACCGGCGCCGGATCGGGGCCCCGGTGACCGCCGCCGCCCCGGACGGTCCCGCCGAGGGCGCCGTCCGGCAGGCCACGTTCCGCGAGGTCTTCGCCGTCGGCGAGTTCCGGCCCCTGTTCGGCACCTACCTGCTGTCCGCGGCCGGTGACGAACTGGCCCGGGTGGCGCTGACCGTCCTGGTGTACGACCGCACCTCCTCGCCACTGCTCGCCGCCCTCACCTTCGCGATCAGCCACCTGCCGTGGCTGCTCGGCGGGCCGTTCCTGTCGGCCTTCGCCGACCGGCTGCCCCGCCACCGGGTGCTGATCGCCACCGACGCCGCCCGCGCCGTGCTCGTCGCCCTCATGGCGATCCCGGGCATGCCGCTGCCGGTCCTGCTCGCCCTGCTGTTCGTGGTCGGGTTGTGCGCACCCCCGTTCGAGTCGGCGCGGTCGGCGCTCATGGCCGACGTGCTCGACGGGGACCGCTACGCCGTCGCGACCTCGCTCACCGGGATCACGCTGCAACTGGCCCAGGTGGGCGGGTTCCTGGCCGGCGGTGCGCTGATCGCCGTCCTCAACCCGTCCGCCGCCCTGCTGGTCGACTCGGCCACCTTCGTCGTCTCCGCCATCTGGCTGTGGGCGCGGCTGAACCCCCGGCCGGCGCCGGTGGCCGAGGGGGGCGGCAGCCCCGGATCGCTGTGGCGGGACACCGCCGAGGGCCTGCGGTTCATCCGGCACAGCCCCCGCCTGCTGGCGATCGTCGGCGTCCTCTGGGTGACGACCGGGTTCGTCTACGCCTCCGAGGGGATCGCCGCGCCGCTGGTCGACTCACTGGGGCAGGGGGCGACGGCGGTCGGCGTCCTGCTCGCGGCCAACCCGCTGGGGGTCACGATCGGCGGCCTGGTGATCGCACGCCTCGTCCCACCGGCGCGGCGGGAGCGGCTCGTCGTCCCCCTGGTGGCGGTCTCCCTGGCGCCGGTGCTCGTCGGCGGCGTCGTCGCGGCGGTCGCCGGGCCGGGCGTGGTGCCGTTCTGGGTCCTCGTCGGGATGCTGTTCCTCTCCGGGCTCGGCGCGGCCTGGTCGATCCCGCTCAACGTCGCCTTCGTGCAGGCCGTGCCCAGCGCGTACCGCGGGCGCGCGTTCGGGGTCGCGGCCAGCGGGCTGGCCGGTGTGCAGGGCGTGGGTGCGCTCGCCGCGGGTCTGGCCGCCGAGGGTCTCCGGCCCGCCGTCGTGGTCGCCCTCTCGGGCGCCGTCGGAATGATCGCGGTCGCCCCGGCGCTGGTGGCCTATCGGCGGACGCGCAACCGGGCGGACGCCGCGATCGAGGCCGAGGAGGCACCCGGGGGATGAGCGAGTCGAGGCGGTCCCTGCCGTCGGCGCGGACCTTCTACGACGAGGTCGGCGGCGAGGAGACCTTCCGCCGGCTGGTGCAGCGCTTCTACGCCGCCGTCCGCACCGACCCCGTGCTGCAGCCGATGTACCCCCAGGACGACTGGGAGGGCGCCGAGACCCGGCTGCGCGGTTTCCTGGTGCAGTACTGGGGCGGGCCGACCACGTACTCCGAGCAGCGCGGGCACCCGCGGCTGCGGATGCGCCACGCGCCGTTCGCCATCGGCCCGGTCGAGCGGGACGCCTGGCTCACCCACATGCGCGACGCCGTCGACTCCCTCGAGCTGCCGCCGGAGCAGGACGCCACGTTGTGGGGCTACCTGGAGATGGCGGCCCGGAGCATGCAGAACCGCTGAGGACGTCGCCGTACGCTTGACCGGCCGCTCGGAGCGACGACGCACGAGCCGGCCCCGCGCCGCGCCGGTCCCCTCGCCGGGACCCGAGCGCACCTCACCCCCGCACGTACCCATCCAGAGGAGCCCGGTGAGCCCCGAGCCGTTCCCCTTCCGCACGCCCGGCGCCGACTGGTGGCGGGAGGCGGTCTTCTACCAGGTCTACATCCGCAGCTTCGCCGACGGGAACGGCGACGGCGTCGGCGACCTGATCGGCCTGCGGTCGCGGCTGCCCTACCTGCGCGACCTCGGCGTCGACGCCCTCTGGATCACGCCGTTCTTCCCCTCCCCGATGGCCGACCACGGCTACGACGTCGCCGACCCGCGCGACGTCGAGCCCGTCTTCGGCGACCTCGCGGAGTTCGACGCGGTGCTCGCCGAGGCCCACCGGCTGGGCCTGCGGGTCACCATCGACCTGGTGCCCAACCACAGCTCGCACGAGCACGAGTGGTTCCAGGCGGCGCTGGCCGCCGGGCCCGGGTCGCCCGAGCGGGCGCGCTACCTGTTCCGCGACGGGCGCGGACCGGACGGCAGCGAGCCGCCGAACAACTGGCCGTCGGTGTTCGGCGGCCCGGCCTGGACCCGGGTGCCCGACGGGCAGTGGTACCTGCACATCTTCGCCCCCGAGCAGCCCGACCTGGACTTCGCCAACCCCGAGGTCGTCGCCGACCTCGAGGAGACGATGCGGTTCTGGCTCGACCGCGGGGTGGATGGCTTCCGCATCGACGTCGCGCACGGCATGGCCAAGCCCGAGGGGCTGCCGGACATGGTGCCGATGGACGACACGGGGCTGCTGGACGACCACGGCCCCGGTGACCACCGGTTCGACCAGGACGGCGTCCACGCGGTCCACCGCCGGATCCGGGCGATGCTCGACCAGTACCCCGGCACGATGGCGGTCGGCGAGGTGTGGGTCTCCGACGACGACCGGCTCGCCCGGTACCTGCGCGACGACGAGCTGCAGCTCGCCTTCAACTTCAAGCTGCTCACCGCGGAGTGGACCCCCGAGGGGTTGCGCGACGCGATCACCCACTCCCTGGCCGCGGTCGACGGCACCCCCGCGCCGGCCTGCTGGGTGCTGTCCAACCACGACCGGCCGCGGCACGTGACCCGCTACGGCGACGGCGAGCTCGGCAACCGGCGCGCCCGCGCGGCAGCCCTGCTGCAGCTGGCCCTGCCCGGTGCGGCCTATCTCTACAACGGCGACGAGCTCGGCATGCCCGACGTCGACCTGCCCGACGAGGTGCTGCAGGACCCCATCTGGTTCCGCTCGGGCGGCACCGAGCGCGGGCGGGACGCCTGCCGGATCCCCGTGCCGTGGTCGGGCACCGGGCCCTCCTACGGCTTCTCGTCGGGTGCCGGCACCTGGCTGCCCATGCCCGACGGGTGGGGTGGGCTCACGGCCGAGGCGCAGCGTGCCGACGACGACTCGATGCTGTCGCTGTACCGACGTGCGCTGGCCCTGCGGGCGTCGTCACCGCTGGTCAGCGGGGAGGACGTCGAGTGGTTGCAGTCACCCGACCGTTGTGTCGCCTTCCGCCGCTCGGGTGGTCTGGTCTGCCTGGTCAACCTGTCGGGTGCCCCGGTGCCGGTGCCCGAGGGCCGCGTGCTGCTGAGCAGCGCGCCGGTCGACGACGGGAAGCTGCCCGACGACGCGGCGGTGTGGCTGCAGGCCTGACCTCACCGGCCGGTACCCGGGCGCCCCGCGGCGCTCGGGTACCTTGCCGCAGGTGACGCCGGGCCGGCGGCGCCTGACCACCGGCGCATCGCAGGAGCTGACATGAAGACCCGGGACCTGGCCTACATCGCCCTCTTCGCGGCCGTCATCGCCGTGCTGGGGACCCTGCCGGCGGTCAACATCGGCCCCGTCCCGATCACCGCCCAGACCCTCGGCGTGATGCTGGCCGGAAGCGTCCTGGGTGCCCGGCGTGGCTTCCTCGCCGTACTGCTGTTCCTCGTGCTGGTCGCCATCGGCCTGCCACTGCTCTCCAGCGGCACGGGTGGTCTGGCTGTGTTCGCCGGCCCGACCGCCGGCTACCTGTTCAGCTGGCCGCTGGCCGCGTTCGTCACCGGCTGGCTGACCGAGCGGCTCTGGGCCCGCTACAACGTCGCCTGGGGCATGGTGTTCAACGTCGTCGGCGGGATGGTCGTCATCTACCTGATCGGCGTGCCGGTGCTGGCCGCCGTCGCGAACCTGTCGCTGGGCGAGGCGATCGTGTCCGGCGCCCTGCCGTTCCTCCCCGGGGACGCCGCCAAGGCCTTCATCGCCGCGGCGATCGCCGCCCAGGTGCGCCGCAGCTACCCGGTCATCGAGCGACCGCAGCGGGCGGTCGCCACCCGGTGAGGTTCCGCCGGCCGGAGTCGCGGCCCGATGCGGTCGCCGACCCCGCGCGCGGGATAGAGCTGCGCGGGGTCTCCCACCGCTACGGCGAGCGCCCCGTGCTCACCGACGTCGACCTGCAGCTGACCGAGGCGCGCATCGGCGTCGTGGGGGCCAACGGCTCGGGCAAGAGCACGCTCGCCCGGCTGCTCAACGGGCTGGTCGTGCCCACGACCGGGCAGGTGCTGGTCGACGGCCTGGACACCCGCACCTCCGTGCGCGAGGTCCGCCGCCGCGTGGGCTTCGTGTTCCAGGACCCCGACGCCCAGATCGTGCACCCCACCGTCGCCGAGGACGCGGCGTACGGGCTGGAGAACCAGGGCGTGCCGGCGGCCGAGCGCGCCGAGCGGGTCGCCGAGGTGCTGGCGCGGTACGGGCTGGCCGGGCACGCCGACCACCCCGCGCACCTGCTCTCCGGCGGGCAGAAGCAGCTGCTGGCGATCGCCGGCGTGCTGGTCATGCGGCCCGCCCGCGTCGTCTTCGACGAGCCGACGACGCTGCTGGACCTGGTCAACGCGCGGCGGGTCGCGCGGGTCATCCACGAGCTCGAGCAGCAGGTCGTCGTCGTCACCCACCAGCTCGACCTGCTCGACGGCTTCGACCGCGTGCTGGTCGTCGACGGCGGCCGGATCGTCGAGGACGCCGCGCCCCGGCCGGCGGTCGCCGCCTACCGGGCACTGATGGAGCGGCGATGACCCTCGCGCTCTACGTCCCGCGGCGCAGCCTGGTCCACCGCATCCCGGCCGGTGGCAAGCTGCTGGCGCTCGCGGCGCTGGCGGTGCTCCTCTTCGCGGTGCCCGCGCTGCCGGTGACGGGCGCCGCCCTGCTCGCGGTGCTGGCGGTGGGGCTCGGCGCCGCCCGGCTGCCCGCGGCCACGCTGGCCCGCCAGGCACGGACGGTGCGGTGGTGGCTGGCCGGACTGTTCGTCTTCCACGCCCTGTTCAGCGATCTGCCGACGGCCGCGCTGACCGTGCTGCGCCTGCTCGCGCTCGTGCTGGCCGCCGCCGTCGTCACGGCGACGACGCGGGTGACGGAGATGGTCGCCGTGATCGAGCGGCTGTGCGCGCCGCTGCGCGTGGTGGGCGTGCGGCCGGCGCGGATCGGGCTGGTCGTCTCGATGGCGCTGCGGTTCATCCCGGTGCTGGCCGAGCGGGCCGAGCGCATCCGGGAGGCCCAGGCCGCGCGTGGGGGCTCGGCGCGCGGCCTCCGCGGCGTCCGGACGACGGTGACCCCGCTGCTGGTGCAGCTGCTGCAGATGGCGCACACGATCAGCGAGGCGCTCGACGCCCGCGGCGCCGACGACGTCCCCCCGGCCCGGGGGCGCCGCTCCCCCGCTGCCGCCTGAGCCCGGAGGCCCGCGATGGAGGCTGGTTCGCTGCTCGAGATCTGGTCGACGCCCGAGGCGGCGGCCCCGCTGCGCCGGCTGCCCTCGGCGCGGCTGCTGCCCGAGGTCGGGCTCGAGGGCGACCGCTACGCCCTCGGCGGTGGGACGTGGGCGCAGTACCCGGACCTGGAGAAGCAGCTGACGCTGATCGACCGGGACGACGTCGCCGCGGTGGCCGCGGAGGTGGGCGGCGAGTTCTCGACCGCGGACACCCGGCGCAACCTGGTGACCACCGGTGTGGACCTGCCCTCGCTGGTGGGCCGCTGGTTCGCGGTGGGCGATGCGCTGCTGTTCGGGATGAAGCGGTGCCCGCCGTGCACGCACCTGGAGCGGCTGACCGGGCTGAAGCTGGTCAAGGCGATGGTGCACCGCGGCGGCATCAACGCGGCGGTGTTCGGCGGCGCGGTGATCGCCGAGGGTGCCGTGGTGCGGACGATGACCGAGGAGGAGGCCGCCCGGCGGGGCGCGCCGACCGGAGCCGACCGGCCGGTGCCACGCCACGTCGCCGGCTGACCCGGCCACCCGGTCCCGCGACGCTCGCGCTCTGCCCCGCCTCGGTGGGCAGAGCGCTACTGCCCGCCGGGACCCTCCGCACCTCAGCCGGCTCGTCGGCCGGCCAGCCGCCACACCACCTAGGTTCCGCGACGCTCGCGCTCTGCCCCGCCCCGGTGGGCAGAGCGCTACTGCCCGCCGGGAGCCTCCGCACCTCAGCCGGCCGGCTCGTCGGCCCAGCGGGCCAGGAACTCCTTCTCCTCCGCGGTGAGCCGGCGTGGCCGGTTCAGGGCGAAGTCGAACGGCACGAGCAGGGTGCTGCCGGTGACGGCCAGCTGCCCGTGGTCGAAGAGCTCGTAGTGGCAGGTAAAGGCGGCCGCCCGCACGCCGGAGATCCAGACCTGCACCTCCAGCGGCTCCCGGTCGTAGACGACCGACCGCTTGTAGGCGATCTCGTGGGAGGCGACGACGAGCCCGCGCCGAAGACCGGTCCGCTCGTCGTGCGTGGGTTGCTCGAAGAACAGATTGACGCGGGCCATCTCGAAGTAGCCGAGGAAGGCGACGTTGTTGATGTGCTGGTAGGCGTCCATGTCCGACCAGCGCATGGGGACGTGCACGGTGTGCCTCACGGGCCCCACCCTGCCGCATCACCGAAGCGCACCGCGCGGTACCCGTTCCCGACGGCGGACGTGCGGCCTACGGTGCCGGTGTGGATCTCTGGGCCGGGACCGAGCCGGGCGTGCTGGTGCTGCCGTCGGGACGCCGGCTGCGCGGACGCGGGCTGCGCCGCCCCTTGCCGGATGGCCCGGCTCCCGGGTTCGGGATCTACCTGCTCGGTCGGGCACCGTGCCCGGTGCCCTGGGAGACGCGCTGGGTGCGCTGGCCCGACTTCCGGCTGCCCACCTCCCCGGGGGATCTCCACGACGCGCTGCGCGAGGCGCTGGAGCGGGCGGGGTCCGAGCGGGTCGAGGTGGCGTGCGCCGGCGGCACGGGGCGTACCGGGACGGCGCTGGCCTGTCTCGCCGTGCTCGACGGCCTGCCCCCCGCCCGGGCGGTCGCCTTCGTGCGCAGCCACTACCGGCCGCACGCGATCGAGACCCGCGGCCAGGCCCGGTTCGTCGCCCGCTTCGCGGGGAACTGAACCTCCGGACGCCGACGCCCGACGTCATCCGGGGAGGCGCCGGGCGAGCCGCTCCCGCCCGGATCCGGACAGCTCGCCGACGACGCCCCGGCGGCCGGCCATGGTCATGAGGAGTGCCTCCGCCGGGCCGCTGATCTCCGGGCCGCGCCCGAACGTCCAGTCGATGTCCGTGGCCACCAGCCGCAGCCCGCGCACCCGCACCACCCCGAGGAGCGTGGGGGCGAACAGCGCGGTGCGCAGCGCCGGCACCAGCCGCTCGGCCGGGATGGACCGCGGCAGGCCGAGCGGCCGCCGGATGTCCTGCTGGTGGATCATCCCGTCGGTCAGCGCGATGGCTCCGCCCATCCCGGCGGTGAGCCCGGACGGTGTGAGGTGGTCGTCCAGGAGCTGGATCAGCTCGGCAGGTGTCCGTGTCCCGTACTCGCGCAGCCCCACGGCGTTCGTGCGGTCCACCGTGAACCGGCCGCTGACGAACCGCCCGGCCAACTGCCCCACGCCGAGCTCCTCGTAGCTCAGCACGTGCGCCACCACGTCGCGGACCGACCAGCCCCCGCACAACGAGGGGGCGGCCCACTGCTGGGGGGTGAGGTCGACCAGGAGTGCGCGGAGATCCTCGCGTTCGGCTCGGGCCATGCTCATCAGGCTCATGCGCGCTCCGGTGCCGTCACGGTCGTGCCGGTGCACGACGGGCTGGCGCGACCCTAGGGGCGCCGGACCGGCTGGACCAGGGGTCGCCGAGCCGGTCCCCCGGAGTCCGACCGGAGACGCCGACGGCCGGCCCGGAGCAGGTGCTCCGGGCCGGCCGAGGTGAGGTGCTGCAACGGCCCCGTGGCCGGGCCCCCCCGCGCGCCTGCGAGCGGTGGGGGGCGAAGGGGTCCTTCTTTCAGTCGCGGGTGAGCTTGCGGTAGGTGGCGCGGTGCGGACGGGCCGCGTCCGGACCGAGCCGCTCCACCTTGTTCTTCTCGTAGTCGGCGAAGTTCCCCTCGAACCAGAACCACTTGGAGTCGCCCTCGTAGGCGAGGATGTGCGTTGCCACCCGGTCCAGGAACCACCGGTCGTGGCTGACGACGACCGCGCAGCCGGGGAACTCCAGCAGCGCACCCTCGAGGCTGGTGAGCGTCTCGGTGTCGAGGTCGTTGGTGGGCTCGTCGAGCAGCAGCAGGTTGCCGCCCTGCTTGAGGGTCAGCGCGAGGTTCAGCCGGTTGCGCTCACCGCCGGAGAGCACGCCGGCCGGCTTCTGCTGGTCGGGGCCCTTGAAACCGAACGCGGCGACGTAGGCCCGCGACGGCATCTCGACGTTGCCGACCTTGATGTGGTCCAGGCCGTCGGAGACGACCTCCCACAGCGTCTTCTTCGGGTCGATGCCGCTGCGGTTCTGCTCGACGTAGGAGAGCTGGACGGTGTCGCCGACCTTGATCTCGCCGTCGTCCGGCTTCTCCTCGCCGACCAGCATCTTGAACAGCGTGGTCTTCCCGACGCCGTTGGGGCCGACGACCCCGACGATGCCGTTGCGCGGCAGCGTGAAGGAGAGGTCGTCGATGAGCACGCGGTCGCCGAAGCCCTTGGTCAGCTTCCGGGTCTCGACGACGACGCTACCCAGGCGCGGGCCCGGCGGGATCTGGATCTCCTCGAAGTCCAGCTTGCGGAACTTCTCGGCCTCCGCGGCCATCTCCTCGTAGCGGGCCAGCCGCGCCTTGCTCTTCGCCTGGCGGGCCTTGGCGCCGGAGCGGACCCACTCCAGCTCCTCCTTGAGGCGCTTGGCGCGCTTGGCGTCCTTGGCGCCCTCGACCTGGAGGCGGGCGGCCTTGGTCTCGAGGTAGGTGGAGTAGTTGCCCTCGTAGGGGTAGGCACGGCCCCGGTCGAGCTCGAGGATCCACTGGGCCACGTTGTCGAGGAAGTACCGGTCGTGGGTGACGGCGACGACGGTGCCGGCGTACTTCTCCAGGTGCTGCTCCAGCCACGCCACGCTCTCGGCGTCCAGGTGGTTGGTGGGCTCGTCGAGCAGCAGCAGGTCCGGCGCCTCCAGCAGCAGCCGGCACAGCGCGACGCGGCGGCGCTCGCCACCGGAGAGGACGGTCACGTCGGCGTCGCCCGGCGGGCAGCGCAGCGCGTCCATGGCCTGCTCGATGCGGGCGTCGAGCTCCCAGCCGTCGTGGTTCTCGATGACCTCCATGAGCTCGCCCTGCTCGGCGAGGAGGGAGTCGAAGTCGGCGTCGGGCTCGCCCATCGCCGCGCTGACCTCCTCGAAGCGGCGCAGCGCGTCGCGGAGCGGCTTCACGGCCTCCTCCACGTTGCCGCGGACGTCGAGCTCCTCGTTGAGCGGCGGCTCCTGCAGCAGGATGCCGACCGTCGCGTCGGGTGCGAGCGTCGCGTCGCCGTTGGAGGGCTGCTGCAGACCGGCCATGATCTGGAGCACGGTCGACTTGCCGGCGCCGTTGGGGCCGACGACGCCGATCTTCGCGCCGGGCAGGAACGACAGGGTGACGTCGTCGAGGATCACCTTGTCGCCGTGCGCCTTGCGCGCGCGGACCATCGTGTAGATGTACTGAGCCACTGGCTTCGGAGCCTTCCGTCGTCTCGCGAGCGGGGGCGGGGCCGCAGGTCGCGACCCCACCCCGTACGTTCTCGCCTCCGATCCTCCCAGCCCGGGCAACTAGGCGTGCGCGGGCTCCTGCGGCAGATCGGGGCCGTCCACGGAGGACAACGTCGCGTCCGCCCCCTCGTAGTCCCACCCGGGCGTGGGAGCGTCGGGCTCGGCGCCGTGGCCGGGCTCGACGGCGGTGCCCGGGGCGTTCCCCGCGGCCGCGTCGGGCGCACGGCCGGACCGGTCGCGCTTGAAGACCGCCATGCCCTTGGCGAGGTTCGGGCCGACGGCGTACGCCCTGATCTGGGGCTTGCTGCGCGGCCCGTTGTCCGACTCCCAGCTGTGCGTGGTCAGGGTGCCGTGGACGATCACCGGGTCGCCCTTGCTGATCGACCTGGCGACGTTGCCGCTGAGGCCGTTCCAGCACTCGACGTCGATCCAGAAGGTGCCGGAGTCGACGAACTGCCCGAGGCCGGCGTCGAAACGGCGGGCGGTGGAGGCGAGGCGGAAGTTGGTCACCGCGCCGTTCTGCGTGGTCTTGCGGCGCGGGTCGTCGGCGACGTTGCCGACGACGGTGACGAAGGTGTCGTTCACGGTGCTCCTCGGGGTGCTGCGCCGGACGGCGCGACCGGCGCGGTGCCGGTGTGCCATCGACCCTCACCGCTGCGCTCACCCACCGGGAGGCCGTCCCGGGAACTGTGGATGCGCCTCCCTCCTGTGGACGACGCGGTGACCAGCCGCTGCCGCCACCTCGCCGGGCGGTGCGATGATCGGCGTCCGAGCGCCCGTAGCTCAGCGGATAGAGCAGGTGCCTTCTAAGCACTTGGTCGCAGGTTCGATCCCTGCCGGGCGCGCTTCCGAGGATCCGCCCCGTGGGTGGCGCCGTTGCTCTGGTCCCACTCGTGGTCCGGATCGGTGGCTTCGGGTGCTGGAGTCCCCAGGCAGACCGATGCCCGGTCGTCACGCCGACGTGCTGGGGGAATGATCGCTTCCATGTGGAGACTGATCGCGGTGCTGGTCGTCGCCGCCGCCGTCATCGAGATCGTCAAGACGCTGGTCGTCGCCGTCGCCTTCCTGGGAGCCCTGGCCGTCGTCGGCTACACGCTGGTCCGCCTGGCCGACCGCGAGCCGGTCGCGGGAGCTACGGCGGCTGAGCTGGTGCCGTGCTGCGACTACCGCGACCACGAAGGTGAGGCCGCCGTCTGCGGCTGCACCGGCCACCCCCGCAGCCACGTCCACCCGTTCGGCATGGGGGCACTGCCCGCGTGACGCCGTGACCCACGATGGTCACGCACACCGGCTGTAGCGAGGCGAGCTCACCGCTGCGGGCACGATCACCGCCCGCCGGCCTCCCGGATCGCGACGAGCGTCGATGCGCCGTGGCACGCGCTACCCGGCGAACCCGGCCGGGACGAGCGCTCCCGCTCCGCACCGGTCCGCCCCGACCGGCCGTTCTCGACGCTTGCTCTTTCCCCATGCACGACCTACGAAAGGCACGTGGACAAGCCCGTCAGACGCCCGAGCCCGACGTTGTACTTCGTCCTCGGGACCATGTGGACGGTGCTCGCCGCCGGCGGGTGGGGCACGTCCGGCGGCATGGTCGCGACGGTGGCCTTCACCCTCCTGGCCGTCGCGAACCTGGGCCTGGGCGCCTTCCTCCTGCGGAAGCAGCGGCGGACCGCGCGGGCCGACGTGGCCGAACGGTGACCGTCCTGCGCTCGGTGCATCTCCTCCGCCGGGCGAGCGGTCGACGTCCAGAGGCGGCGGCTGGCCGAACGCACGGAAGCGCGACGATCCGCACCCCGGATGTCGGACCCGTGCCGCAGGATGCGCGCCGACGGCGCCCACCGCGCGCCCCGACCCGGAGGAGAGGTCCCGATGACCCCTGCCGACCACCGCACCGAGCCCCCGCTGACCGGGGACGAGGCGACGCTGCTGATCGCCTTCCTCGAGTACCACCGGCAGACGCTGGAGTGGAAGTGCGCGGAGCTGACGCCCCGGCAGCTGGCCACGCGGGCCGTCCCGACCTCCGAGCTCACGCTGCTGGGCATGGTGCGCCACCTCGCGGCGGTGGAGACCGGCTGGCTCGTCGGTTTCGGCGGGCTCCCGCACGACCTGTGGCCCGACGTCGTCCGCGACAGGGACGAGCAGTTCCGCGTCGACCCGGACACCGTCACGGCGGAGGACGTGGCCGCGGCGTGGACGACCTGGCGTGCGGCGGCCGATGCGGTAGGCGAGGTCGCCCGCCGGCTGCCCCTCGACGCCGAGGACCGGCCGTGGGGCCGCGACGACACGTTCTCGCTGCGCTGGATCCTGCTCCACCTGGTCGAGGAGTACGCCCGGCACAACGGCCACGCCGACCTGCTCCGCGAGGCGCTGGACGGGGCCACCGGCGAGTGAGCGAACACCGCGCATGCGATGGGTCGGAAAACGGCGGACGTGCCGGTGAGCTCCGGGAGAGGGGTGCCGGTCGGTGGACGGCTCCCCCGTCAGAGCTCCCAGGACGTCGGTATCCGCGGATCGGGCACGTAGCAGCAGTAGGTCCCGGTGCGGACCGTCCGCACCAGGTGGTCGGCCAGCGCCGGGTGGTGCTCGGCGATCCGGCAGACGGCGTAGCGGAGGGATCGGCTCACGCTGGCACGGGCCCGCTCGGACGCCGATCCCGCGACGCGGACCCGCCCGCCGAGGCCGAACGCGCCGGCCAGTTCCCGGAGCAGGTAGTCGCGATCGGCCTGCGCCAAGGCGAGCCGCGTGTCGTCGCCGAGCGCCTCGGCCTCTGCCAGGTCGTCGTCGATCTCGGCCAACCGGCGCCGGTAGGCCGCCCGCGCCTGACCGTCGAGGACCGGTCCCAGGTCTCCGCCCGGCCGGGCCCTCTCGCCGGTCTCGCCGCCGACCAGGTCCAGGACGTGGAACTCGCGGTCGGGCTCGGCCAGGAGGCGGGCCAGGTAGCGCATCCCCTTGAGATCCCGCACGACGACGGTGCGGCCGGCGAAGGCCACCGTCCGGACGTCCCCGTCGCGACGGAACACGCACTCCGAGGGGGTGGGCGACGAGGGTGCACGGGTGGGGTGTCCACCCGCCAGCGGAGCTCCGATGCGAGCGGCCGTCGCGCGAGCGGCCTGCTCGTGCAGCTCGGCCCGCGCCACCCGCCCCAGCAACCGCTCGGCGTCCGCCAGGACGAGCTGTGCGACGGCGGCTTCGTACGGGGCGCCGACGTCGCTCCAGCCGGTCACCGCCTCCTCGCACTCGCCGACGGCCGCCTCGGCGTCCCTCTCGGCGAGCAGAAGCCGGCCGCGCGCGAGGGCGGCCGCGGCGGACAGCGCCCGGCTGCGGTAGGTCTCCGCGATCCCGGACAGCTGACCGGTCGCCGTCCGCGCCGCCTCGACATCCCCCGCGGCGATGCAGATCTCGGCCTGCGCCGCGAGCAGGGGCGCCCGCCGGAGCGCACCGAGCGGCGGCCACTCCTTGGACGGCACCGCGCAGGGGTGCTCGAGCGCGTCGGCGATCATCGCGGCGGCCACCCCGACCCGGCCCTGCGCCAGCCGCAGCAGCGCCAGCCACGGCTGGGGATCCCAACCGTGCGCGAGCGCTTCGAGCAGGGCTGTCTCCGCACCGACCAGGTCGCCGGTCCGCAACCGGATCGCCCCGAGCTCGGTGAGCGGCCAGCCGAACTCCCGCCGCATCCACGGGCGCAGCTCGCGGCAGGCCTCGAGCGCCTCGTCCGCGGCCGCGGAGCAGGCGCCGCGCAGCCGCAGGATCTCGGCGCGGTGCACCCGGCAGCGGCCGATGAGTCCGCCGTAGGCGTGGCCCACCCGCCAGCGCTCCATGGCCTCGGTCCACTGCTCGGCCCGGTCGTACTGCGCCAGGCCCTGCATGGCGCAGATCAGCTCGCAGTAGACCATCCCGGCGCCGAGGGCATCGAGCTCACCGGACACCACGCTCACGGCCGCCTCGTCCAGCAGTGCCAGCCCCGGCTCGACCGCCCCGTCCAGGATCATCAGTCGCGCGGTCGCCACCCGGCCGAGGGCGGCGGCGAGCGGGACGTCGTGGCGTCCCCCCAGGTCGATGGCCTGCTCGGCCCAGCGGGCGGAGGCGTCCGCGTCCCCGCACATGAACCGCTCGTAGGTGTGCGTCATCGCGAGCAGGGCGTGCGTCGGCGACTCCGGCCGGTCGCCGAGCAGCCGCTCCGCCCGGGCGAGCCAGCCACGCACCGGCGCCATGAGCCCGGTGTCCATCATCAGGAACATGGCGACCGTCGTCGCTGCTGCCGCGGCGGCGACCTCGTCGCCGAGCGAGTGGCACGCCGCGCTCTGCTGCTCCCAGGCGGTGATCGCGGCCTCGAACTGACCGGCTCCGTAGGCGCTGCGCCCCAGCAGGTCCAGTTCCTCGGGCGTCAGCGGCCGCTGCTGCTCCGCCTCCCGCAGCAGGGCGACCGCCGCCGAGAAGTCCCCCCGGTCCAGCGCCGCGCCGACGCGGCCGTCCACCGGGGCCTGACCGAGCCCACTCGCCGTCATCGCGCCTCCGCCACCGGGACACCCGAGCGTAGGGGCGGACGGAGCCGGTCGACGGACCGTCGACCTCCCCGGGGGAACAACGTTTGTCCCGCCTCTCCTACGACCGGTTGATCGGCCGGTCGTGGACGACGAGAGGACAGGGCCATGAACGGCGCACTCGACGAACTCCCCATCGAGATCCAGCAGGGCGGCATCGTCACCCGGTACGCGGAGTGGGGGGACCTGGCCGTGCGGTTCGCGCGGGTGCCCGCAGGGACCGACATGGGCCCGGTGCTCGAGGGCCTGCCCGGCGACCGGTGCCCGAGCCCGCACTGGGGCCTGGTCCTGGAGGGTGCCGTGCGGCTCACCGGCGCGGACGGCGGGGAGGAGCTCACGCCGGCCGGGCACGCCTACTACTGGCCGGCCGGGCACACCGCTCGCATGGACGAGGACACGGCGTTCCTGGAGATCGGACCGGTGGCCGCGATGCGGCAGTTCAGCGAGCACGCGAAGGCCAAGTTCGCCTGACCCGCTGCGCACGACCCGGGGGCGTCGGCCGGTTCAGCGCCTCCGGGTCGACGGCGGCTTGAGGACGGCGAACGGGTCGGTCACCTCGATGGTGGTCGTCGCAAAGCGGTAGAGCGCGGCAGGGCGCCCGCCGGCGCGGCCGGACGCCGCCATCTCCCCCGTCGGCTCCAGCACGCCGCGGCGCAGCAGCACCCGCTGCAGGTTGGTCGCGGCGACCTCGTAGCCGAGCGCGGCGACGTACACCTCGCGCAGCTCGGCGACGGAGAACGTCGGCGGGGCCAGCGCGAAGGCGACGTTGGTGTAGGAGAGCTTCGCCCGCAGCCGCTCCAGCCCCGACCCGACGATCGAGCCGTGGTCGAAGGCGGTCTCCGGCAGCGCGTCGACCGGGTGCCAGGCGGTGTCCTCGGGCAGCGCCGGGTCGAGGTCGCCGGGGATGAGCCCCAGGTAGGCGGTGGCCACGGTGCGGCTGCGCGGGTCGCGGTGCGGGTCGCTGCGGGTCTCCAGCTGCTCCAGGTGCGCGAGCTGGGCGACCTCCACCTTGGCGGCGAGCTGCCGCCCCACCGAGGCGCCGAGGGTCTCGTCGGGCCGCAGCGGCCCGCCCGGCAGCGCCCAGGCGCCGGCGAAGGGCTCCTTGGCGCGCCGCCAGAGCATCGCGTGCAGGCGCGCGCCCCGGACCTGCAGCACCACGGCCAGGGCCTGGTGCGGGAAGGCCGGCCGCTCGGGCGAGGACCACACGGACGTCACGGATTCCATGCTAGGTTTCCCACCAGAGGTTTTCGCCTGATAGTACGAAACCCGCCACTCCTCCGGAGGTCCCGGTGACCGCAACGCTCCCCGCCCCCACCACCGCGCAGTGGACGCCGGAGCAGTGGCAGGACTGGCGCGACGAAGTGCGCCGGCTGGCCGCCGAGCGCGACGCCGTCGTCCTGGCGCACAACTACCAGGCCGCGCAGATCCAGGACGTCGCCGACCACGTGGGCGACTCGCTCGCCCTCTCCCGCATCGCCGCCGCCAGCACCGCGAGCACGATCGTCTTCGCCGGCGTCCACTTCATGGCCGAGACGGCGAAGATCCTCAGCCCCGAGAAGACGGTGCTGGTGCCCGACGCCGCCGCCGGCTGCTCGCTGGCCGACACGATCACCGCCGACCAGCTCCGCGCGTGGAAGGCCGAGCACCCCGGCGCCGCCGTCGTCTCCTACGTGAACACCACCGCCGAGGTGAAGGCCGAGACCGACATCTGCTGCACCTCGTCCAACGCCGTCGAGGTGGTCGAGTCCATCCCCGCCGACCGCGAGGTCCTCTTCCTCCCCGACCAGTTCCTCGGCGCGCACGTCCAGCGGGTCACCGGCCGGACGAACATGCGCATCTGGATGGGCGAGTGCCACGTGCACGCCGGCATCTCCCCCACCGACCTGCGGCAGAGCATCGAGGACGCCCCCGACGCCGAGGTGCTCGTGCACCCCGAGTGCGGCTGCGCCACCAGCGCACTGTGGATGGTCGGCCAGGGCGACCTCCCGTCGGACCGCGTGCACGTCCTCTCCACCGGCGCGATGCTCGACCAAGCCAGGCGGACGACGGCGAAGCGCGTGCTCGTCGCCACCGAGATCGGCATGCTGCACCAGCTCCGCCAGGCCAACCCCGCGGCCGCCTTCGAGGCGGTGAACCCGCGCGCCGAGTGCCCCTACATGAAGATGTCGACGCCGGAGAAGCTGCTGCGCGCGCTGCGCGAGGGCCGCGACGAGGTCACCGTCGACCCGGACGTCGCCGCCCGCGCCCGCTCGGCCGTCGAGGCGATGATCGCCCTCGGCACCCCGTCGCTGGTCGGCGAGTGACCGTGGGGCCGCGCCGCACCGCGCCGGTGGTCCCCGCCGTCGTCCCCGCGCTGCCGCTGCCCGCCGCCACGTGGCGGCGCACCACCGACGTGGTCGTCGTCGGCAGCGGCGCGGCCGGGCTGATGACCGCACTCGCGCTCGCCGGCGCCGGCCGCGGGATCACCGTCGTCACCAAGTATGCGCTCGGCGCCGGCAGCACGCGGTGGGCGCAGGGCGGCCTGGCCGCCGTCCTGGGTGCCGACGACGACGCCGGCCTGCACGTGCAGGACACCCTCACCGCCGGCGCCGGGCTCTGCGACGAGGCGGCCGTGAAGACGCTGGTCGCCGAGGCGCCGGCCGCGATCCGGCTGCTGCAGGGGCTGGGCGCGCGGCTCGACCTGGACCCGCGGGGCCGGCCGGCGCTCACCCGCGAGGGCGGGCACAGCCGCGACCGGATCGTGCACGCCGGCGGTGACGCCAGCGGCGCGGAGGTCACCCGCACGCTCACCGAGGCGCTGCGGGGGGCCGGCGTGCAGGTGCACGAGCGCACCGTCGCGCTCGACGCGCTGCGGGCCGCGAGCGGCGAGGTCGTCGGCCTGCGGGTCGCCCGGATCTCCGCCGACGGCGCCCTGACCGACGCCGGTGACCTGCGTGCGCACGCCGTCGTCCTCGCCACCGGGGGTTACGGTCAGGCATACGCGGCCGCGACCAGCCCCGCCGGCACGACCGGTGACGGGCTCGCGCTCGCGCTGCGCGCCGGGGCCGAGGTCGCCGACGTCGAGATGGTGCAGTTCCACCCCACCGTGCTCTGGCGGGGGCCCGGCGCCGCAGGGCAGCAGGTGCTGATCTCCGAGGCGGTGCGTGGCGAGGGGGCGGTGCTCGTCGACGGCACCGGACGGCGGGTCATGGCCGGTGCGCACCCGCTGGCCGACCTCGCCCCCCGCGACGTCGTCTCGGCGACCGTCGCCGCGCACCTGGCGGCGACCGGTGCGGACTGCGTCTTCCTCGACGCCACCGGGCTCGGTGCCGACTTCCTGGAGAACCGCTTCCCCGGCATCTTGCGCGCCTGCCGCGCGGCCGGGTCCGACCCGGCGACGGAGCCGGTGCCCATCGCGCCGGGCGCGCACTACACCTGCGGCGGGGTGCTCGCCGACCTCGACGGGCGCACCGGCGTGCCCGGGCTGTTCGCCGTCGGCGAGGTCGCCTGCACCGGCGTGCACGGGGCCAACCGGCTGGCGTCCAACTCGATCACCGAGGGGCTGGTCGCCGCCCGCCGCTGCGCCGCGCTGCTCGACTCCACGCTGCCCGCGGGCCTCCCGGCGGAGCCGGTGGCCGCGCGCGCCGTCCCGAGCGGGGCGGTCGATCCCGCGGCGCGCGCGGCGATCGGCGTCGCCACCAGCCGGCTCGCGGGCGTGATGCGCACCGCCGGTGGCCTGACCGAGCTGACCGGCGTGCTCGCCGGGGTTCCCCGCACCAGCGGCCCGCTCGACCTGGCCGCCGTCGAGGCGACGGCGGTGCACACCGTCGCCACCCTGCTGGCCGCCGCCGCGCTCGCCCGCCCGGAGAGCCGGGGCTGCCACCGTCGGGCCGACGCGCCGGGTACCCGGCCCGAGTGGCAGGTGCGGCTCGCCCACCGCATCGACGACACCGGCCACCTGCACACCCGCACCGTGCCGCTGACCGCTGCCGACCAGACCCAGGGAGTGGCATGACCGAGTGGCACGCGCTGCGGCCGGAGCTGGCCGACGTTCTCCGCGACGGCGGCCTGGACCCCGCGGCCGTGGAGCAGGTGATCCGCCGGGCCCTCGACGAGGACCTCGCGCTCGGCCCCGACGTCACCACCGCCGCCACCGTCCTGGCCGGCGCTCGCGCCACCGGTGACGTCGTCCCCCGCTCGCCGGGCGTGCTGGCCGGCGTCCCGGTGGCCGCTGCGGTGTTCGGCATCGTGGGCGGCGACGACGTCGTGGTGACGCTGCACGCGGCCGACGGCATGGCCGCCCGCACGAACGCGCCCGTGCTCACCGTCGCCGGGCCCACCCGGTCGCTGCTGACGGCGGAGCGCACCGCGCTGAACCTGGTCGGGCACCTGTCCGGCGTCGCCACGCTGACCCGGCGCTGGGTCGACGCCGTGGCGGGCACGGGGGCGACGGTCCGAGACACCCGCAAGACCATCCCGGGGCTGCGGGTGCTGGAGAAGTACGCCGTGCGCTGCGGAGGCGGGGTCAACCACCGCATGGCCCTCGGCGACGCCGCGCTGGTCAAGGACAACCACGTGGCCGCGGCCGGCGGCATCACCGCCGCGGTCGAGGCGGTGCGGGCGGCGGCCCCGGACATCCCGCTCGAGGTCGAGTGCGACACCCTCGACCAGGTGCGCGAGGCGATCGCAGCGGGCGTGGAGCTGGTGCTGCTCGACAACTTCTCGCTTGCCGACACCCGCACCGCCGTGGAGCTGGTGCGGGGCACGGGCGTGCGCCTGGAGGCCAGCGGCGGGCTGTCGCTGGAGCGGGCCGCCGAGGTCGCGGCGACCGGCGTCGACCACCTCGCCGTCGGGGCGCTGACCCACAGCGCGCCCGTGCTCGACCTGGGCTTCGACCTGCGCACCTAGCGCGACCCGCTGGTCAGATCAGGGTGCTCGTCGAGGAAGCGCTGGAAGCGGCGGGCGTCCCTCCGCAGATGGGTCAGCGCGGCGACCGAGGCGACCAGGATCACCACCACCAAACCGAAGGCGACCGGCTCCGGATGAGTCACGGCAGACCCCGTCAGGGCCAGCGGGAGCGCCGCCACCTGTACCGAGCGGATGCCCTGCGCGGCCAGGTGCGTGCGGACGGCGAGGCGCGCGAGGGGCAACTGCTGCTCCTCGAGCGGCGACCCGGTGCGCGCCGCACGCAGCAGCGCCCGCCGTGGGGCGCCGGTCAGCCACTCCACCGGCCGGTGCCGTGCGTGGTCGTGCCCAGCACCGCCGATTCCCATCGCGAGGAGCGGCGCGCCGAAGCCCGCCACCAGCACCGCGAGACCGGTGGCTCTCTGCCACCGCGGGACCTCGCCCGGCCCGGTGACGGCACCGTCGGCGACGACAACGAACAGCAACATCGCGGCGGCCGCCGTCAGCAGCACGACGGCGAGGACCCGCTGCCGCCGCTGCACCATGCGACACCGCCCCCGCTGCTCCGGAGGCTCCGGCGGGAGCCGGTCGAGTTCGGCCTGCGCCCGCGCCCAGGCGTCCCGGTCGTCGTCGCCGAGAGGTCCGCTCACGAGGCCACCCGCGGATCGGGATGCTCGGCGAGGAAGCGGCGGGCCTGCCGCTCGTCCCGGCGCACGAGCGGGGCGACGACGGCGATGCCGAGACCGAACACGACGACGAAGCCCAGGCGCCAGGCTGACGGCGAACCGATGAACTGCCCGACGAACATGAGCAGCAGGCCGAGCTGGAAGATCAGCAGCCACTGCTGAGCGGCAAGCCGTTCGGCCAGGTGGCGGACCAGAGGCACGTGCTCCGGCTCGACCGGCACGGTGCCGCGCAGCTCTTGGAGGAGCAGCTTCCGCTGTCGCCGGTCCAGCACCGTCAGGGGGCTACGCAAGCCGCCGAGCCTGCGGGTGACACGCCACTGCACGATCGAGCCGACCGCCACGAGCACCAGCGCGGACGCCGCGACGGCGAGCGCCGCGATCTCGCGCCAAAGCGGTTCGTCCTCCGTCGCAGGCGGTTCGTCGCCGGCCCATGCGGCCACCGCGAAGGCGAAGGCCACGGACAGCAGGAGCAGCCCCACCACCAGGAGGATGGTGAGCCAACGCCATCGGCGGACCCGCGCCTCCAGCGCCTCGGACGGGAGCCCGTCGAGCACTCGCTGCGCCTCGGCCCAGCGGGCGTCGTCGTCGGCAGAAGGCACCCGCGCAGCCTGACGTGCGACGAGCGGCGGGGCACCCCTGGCGCATCGGGTTCCGCCGGGCGGGTGAACGCCGGCCGCGCCGCTGCCCGACCTGCGCTGGAGCGCCCGCCCTCGATGAGGCATAGGAAGCTTTACCTGCGGATCCGGGCCGCAAAGCGCAGGTAAAGCTTCCTATGCCCGGGGTCGGTCAGGCGCGGCGGTCCGGGTACACCCAGCCGATCGCGGGCGCGACGTGCTCGACGATCGTCCGCAGCAGCCGGGCGTTGTACTCGACGCCCAACATGTTGGGCACCGTGAGCAGCAGGCTGTCGGCCTCGCGGACGGCGGCGTCCTTGGCCAACGCCTCGGCGAGCGCGTCGGGCTCACCGGTGTAGCTCTTCCCGAACCGCGCCCGCACCCCCTCGAGGATGCCGACCTGATCCTCGCCGTCCCGGCCGCCGCCGAAGTACTGCCGGTCCTGGTCCGTGGTGATCGGCAGCACGCTGCGGCTCACCGACACCCGCGGCTCGCGCTCCCAGCCGGCGTCGGCCCAGGCGGCGCGGTAGCGGGCGATCTGCTCGGCCTGCAGCTCGTCGAAGGGCACGCCGGTGTCCTCGACCAGCAGCGTGGAGCTCATCAGGTTCAGCCCCTGCCGCGCGGTCCACTCCGCCGTCGCCCGGGTGCCCGATCCCCACCAGATGCGGTCGGCCAGCCCCGGCGACTGCGGCTGGACCGCCAGCTTGCCGGTCGCGCCCCCGGTCATCCGCGGGTCGGCGTCGACCACCGGCTGCCCGGAGATCGCGGCCAGGAACAGCGCGGTCTTCTGCCGCGCCAGGTCGGCGTCCGTACTGCCTTCGCCGGGCAGGTAGCCGAACGCCTCGGAGCCGCGCAGCGCCGTCTCCGGCGAGCCCCGGCTCACGCCCAGCTGCAGCCGGCCGTCGGCGAGCAGGTCGGTCGTCGCCGCCTCCTCGGCCATGTACAGCGGGTTCTCGTAGCGCATGTCGATGACGCCGGTGCCCAGCTCGATCCGCCGCGTGCGGGCCGCCATCGCGGCCAGCAGCGGGAACGGGGAGGCCAGCTGCCGGGCGAAGTGGTGCACCCGCACGTAGGCGCCGTCCAGCCCCATCTCCTCGGCGGCCTCCGCCAGCTCCACGCTCTGCACGAGGGCGTCCCGCCCGGTGCGCACCAGCGAGCCGGGGATGGGCTGCCAGTGGCCGAAGGACAGGAACCCGATCCGCTTGTCCACGCCTGGTCCTTTCGTCGATGTCTGCTGCAGGAGCGCGACGAGGGCGGCCCCGATTCCCACGGCGCATGGCAGGTCCCCGGCGCGGGCGCGACCCGTGGGACGCATGTGACCTGCTGCGACGGAGTGTGACGGGGCGATCACGACTCTCCGTGAACGGGTTCCGTCACTTCTCGCCTGCGATGCGTGACGCTGTCCCGGTGAGCCTCCCCGCACCCGAGATGCCCCGCTCCCCGGGCACGCCCGGCGGTGGCGCCGGGCAGCGCTTGCGGGCGATCGACACGCTGCTCGCCGACCGGGGCCAGCTGTTCCAGGCCCTGTTCCTCGACGCGCCGATCGCCAAGGCCCTCGTCGACCTCGACGGTCACGTGCTGGTCGCCAACCCGCGGATGTGCGCCCTCACCGGCCGCACCGCCGAGGGCCTCGCCGGCCGGCACGTCGACCTGCTGGCCCACCCCGACGACCCGCCGGTGGGCGACCTCGGGCTGCAGCCGGCGCCGGGCGAGCCCCCGCTGGACCCGAACCTGCTGCTCGACGGCGAGCGCCGGCTGCGCCGCTCGGACGGCACCGAGCTGTGGGTGGTCCAGTCCCACGAGGTGGTGCGGCAGAACAACGGGACGCCGCAGTTCGTCGTCCTCTCGCTGGTCGACGTCACCGACCGCCGCCGCGCGGAGGAGGACGCCGTCCGCCGCGCGTTCATGGACCCGCTCACCGGGCTGCCCAACCGCCGCGCCCTCACCGACCGGCTGCGCCACGCCGTCGCGCTCTCCCGCCGCCGCGGCCTGCAGGTCGGCCTGGTGCACCTGAACATCGACCGCTTCCAGGCGGTCAACGACGCGCTGGGCCACGAGGCCGGCGACCTGCTGCTCAGCCAGTTCGCCGACCGGCTCCGGTGGAGCACCCGGGTCGAGGACACCGCGGTGCGCCTGGGCGCCGACGAGTTCCTGGTGGTCGCCGAGGACGTCGAGGACCTCGACGGGCTGCGCGCGCTGGCCGACCGCCTGCTGAGCGTGCTCGACGAGCCGTTCGTGGTGAACGGCCGGGAGATCACCCTCTCCGCCAGCGTGGGCCTCACGCTCGGCGCCGACATGACCCCCGACGACCTGCTGCGCCAGGCGCAGAGCGCGCTGACCAAGGCCAAGGCCGACGGCCAGCGCGCCCGCATCGAGGTGCACGAGGGGGCGCTGTCGCGCAGCGACGTGGACGCCCTGCAGCTGGAGACCGAGCTCCGGCACGCGCTCGACAACGACGAGCTGCGGCTCTTCTACCAGCCGATCGTGCACCTGGCCGACGAGACGCTGCTCGGGTACGAGGCGCTCATCCGCTGGCAGCACCCCACCCGCGGCCTGCTGCCGCCCGGCGTCTTCCTGGACGTCGCCGAGAACAACCGGCTCACCTCGAAGCTCGGCGCCTGGGTGCTGCGGCGCGCCTGCCTGGACGCCGCCACCTGGGCCGACGACCTGCGGGTGCACGTCAACATCTCCGCCCGCCACCTGGCCGAGGACGGCTTCAGCGAGCTGGTCGCGGCCGCCCTGGAGGAGTCCGGGCTGCCGCCGCACCGGCTGGAGCTGGAGATCACCGAGTCGACGGCGCTGTTCGCCGCCGAGGCCACGCTGCACTCGGTCGCCGTCGTCACCGACCAGGGCGTCACGCTCGCGCTGGACGACTTCGGCACCGGCTACTCCGCGATCACCGCGCTGCACCGGCTGCCCATCCACACTGTGAAGATCGACCGGTCCTTCGTCGCCGACGTCGTCACCCAGCCCTCGACCGCCGCGCTGGTGCACGGCCTCCTGCAGCTCGGCCGCGGCATGGGCCTGCAGGTGATCGCCGAGGGCATCGAGGACCTCGACCAGGCCGCCTGGCTGCTCGACCACGGGTGCGCCATGGCGCAGGGCTACGCCTTCGGCCGACCGGCGCCCTTGCCCAGCCCGGCGGAGGTGCTCATCGGCGAGGTCACCGAGGCCCCCGCCGAGGACGTCGCCGGCGAGCTGCTGCCCGAGCCGCCCGCGCCCGCACCCGAGCTCCCCCGCCAGCGGCCGCCGTCGACCCCCGCGGGGCACGATGTCACCGACACCGGCCGGCTGTCCGCCCGGACGCTCTTCGACGAGCTCGCCGACCCCGACGACGACTGAACGACGGGACCGTTCCAGCGCGTCACCAGCAAGTCACCCGCGGGGCAGTGCCAACGGAACGGGGCGCTTGGCCGCCCGGCCGTCGCCGGAGGAGCGCCCGCGCAGCCGCCGGCCGATCCAGGGCGCCACGAAGCCGCGCACCCAGGCGGCCTCCTCGGCCAACGCCGCCCGCAGCTCGCGGGGCAGCTGCGGTGGCAGCGGGGTGCGCCAGTCCTCACCGTCGGCGCCCGGCAGCCCGAGCGCCGCGGCGGCGGCCAGCGCCATCCGGCGGTGCCCCTCGCGGGTGAGGTGGATGCGGTCGGAGTCCCAGAGCCGGAAGTCCTGGAGCCACGCCGCGCCCCACTGGTCCAGGACGGCGGCGCCGTGCCGCGCGGCGATCGACCACAGGTTGGCGTCGAAGACGGCGATCCGGCCGCGCAGCCGGCGCAGGATCGGCGTGTTCCGGGTGTCGGCGGTCGTGGCCAGCAGCACGTCGGCACCCGCGGCGCGGAAGCGGACGACGGCGGACTCCAGCTGCGCGGCCAGCTCGTCGGGGTCGGCGCCCGGGCGCATCAGGTCGTTGCCGCCGGCGACCAGGCTGACCAGGTCCGGCTTCGCGTCGAGGGCCACCGGCACCTGCTCGGCGAGCACCTGGGCCAGCAACCGGCCCCGGATCGCCAGGTTCGCGTACTCGACGTCGGCACCGGACGCGGCGGCCGCGAGGTGCTCGGCCAGCCGGTCGGCCCAGCCGCGGAACTCGCCGGCGCGCTCGGGATCGGGGTCGCTGAGCCCTTCGGTGAACGAGTCGCCGAGGGCGATGTAGCGGCGCCAAGGGGAACGCGAGGATCGGTCGAACTGCACCGGCTCACTCCAGCACGGCCCCCCGCGCCGCCGTCGCGGGGGTGAGCGCCCGGCTCAGCCGCGGTAGGCCTCCAGCAGCCGCAGCCAGATCTCGCTGATCGTCGGGTAGGCCGGGACTGCGTGCCACAGCCGCGCGATCGGCACCTCGCCGACGACCGCGATCGTCGCCGCGTGCAGCAGCTCGGCGACCGCGGGGCCGACGAAGGTCACCCCGAGGAGCACCTCGCGCTCGGTGTCCACGACCGCGACCGCCGTCCCGGTGTAGCCGTCGGCGAAGACGGCGGCGCCCGCGATGCTGCCGATCGGGTACTCCACGACGCGGTGCGGCAGCCCGGCCTCCGCGGCCTCGGCGGCGGTGCGCCCGACGCTGGCGACCTGCGGCGAGGTGAAGACGACCGAGGGCGTCGCGACGTCGTCGGCGGTGGCCACGAACGGCGACCACGGCGAGGTGCCGACCTCCTCGCCGCGGGCGCGCGCGACGATGGCCGCGCCGGCCTGGCGGGCCTGGTACTTGCCCATGTGGGTGAGCTGGCGGCGCCCGTTGACGTCGCCCACCCCGTAGAGCCACGAGAACCCCTCGACCCGCAGCGTCGCGTCGACGGAGAGGTACTCCCCCGGCTCCAGGCCCACGGTCTCCGCGCCGATCTCCCCGGTGCGCGCGGAGCGGCCGGTCGCGACCAGCACCTCGTCGCCGCGCACCTCGCCGTCCGCCGTCGTCAGCACCACCTCGGTGCCGTCGCGGCGCGCGGCGGTGACCTCCGTGCCCAGCCGCACGTCCACGCCCGCCTCCCGCAGCGACGCGGCGACGGCGTCCCCGGCCTGCGGCTCGAGCCCCGGCAGCAGCCGGTCCCCGCGCTGCAGCAGCGTCACCTGCGAACCCAGCGCCTGCCAGGCCGTCGCCATCTCGCAGCCGACGTAGCCGCCGCCGAGGACCAGCAGGCGGGCCGGCGCCTCCTTGGCGCTGGTGGCCTCGCGCGGCCCCCACGGGTCGACGTCGGCCAGCCCGTCGACCGGCGGGACCGCCGCCTGCGACCCGGTACAGACGGCGACGGCGTGCCGCGCGGTCAGCCGGGTCGTCGTCCCGTCCTCGGCGGTGACGACGACGGTGCGCTCGCCGTCGAGCCGGCCGGCGCCGCGCAGCAGGTCGATGCCGGCGCCGCGCACCCACTCGACCTGGCCGAAGTCGTCCCAGTGCGAGGTGAACGAGTCGCGGCGGGCGAGGGTGGCCGCCACGTCCTGCTCCCCGGTGACCGCCTGCGCCGCGCCGTCCACGGACCGCGCCTCGGCGAGCACCTCGGTGCCCCGCAGCAGCGTCTTGCTGGGCATGCAGGCCCAGTAGGAGCACTCCCCGCCCACCAGCTCGGGCTCCACCAGCACCGCCGACAGCCCGCCCCGCACGACGACGTCGGCGACGTTCTCCCCGGTCGAACCGGCTCCCAGGACCACGACGTCGTACGTGCGCTCGGCTTCGGTCGGGTCCTCCTGCTCGCTCCCGCGGGGCGCTCCGCTCCTCGCTCGTCCCTCGCTGCGATGCTCACGCCCCTGTCCGCTCACGGGGTCCATCCTGGGGGTGTGGTCGACTGGCCGCCATGCCGGTCGACCCCGCCGCGTTCGCCACCGCCCTGGCCCAGCACGCCGCCGGCGTCTGCCTGCTCACCGTCCGGGACGACATCGACGACGTGGGGACGACGGTCAGCTCGGTCATGAGCGTCTCCGCCTCGCCCCCGCTGGTCGCCGTCGGGCTGGCCGCGGAGGGCTACCCGGCCGAGGTCCTGGAGGAGGTCGGGACCGGCGCGCTGACCGTCCTCGCCGCCGAGCACGCGATCGTCGCCTCGCGGTTCGCCTCCGCGGGCCGGCCCAGCGCCCGCCACCTGCTGGAGCAGGTGCCGTGGACGCGTGCCCCGGGCAGCGGCGCGATCGTGCTCTCCGCCGGGCTCGCCGCGCTCGACTGCCGGCTGGAGCGGCTGGTCGAGGCCGGCGACCACGTGCTCGCGCTGCTGGCGGTGGAGGACGTGCCGGTGCTGAACCCCGGCGCCCGGCCGCTGCTGCGGCTGCGCGGCCGGTTCGTCGACGAGGCGGGCGGGGCGGCCGGCCGCGGCTGAGCAGCCCGCCGCGGGCCGCGTGTCACATCCGCGGGCCCGGCGGTGCTACACCGGCATGGACCTCGTACGGCACGGACGGCCGGCACCGGCGGCCGTCCTGACATTCCCCGGTGCGGTGCGCCGGGTCGGAGGGACGGGCGGCGTGCCGGCAGCAGCGACCCGCGGTGCGGTGCGGCCCGACCTCGAGGAGGTCTTCCGCCGGGAGTACCAGCGGGTCGTCGGCGTGGCCGCCCGGGTGCTGGGCTCCCGCGACCAGGCCGAGGACGTCGCCCAGGAGGTCTTCCTGTCCTTCGGCCGCTCGGCGGTGCCCGCCGCCGAGGCCGGCGGCTGGCTGTCGGTCGCCGCGGCGCACACCGCGCTCAACCTGATCCGCTCCGGTCGCCGCCGCACCTCCCGGGAGGAGACGGTGGCCGCCACGGCCGAGGCCGTCACCCCCGACGTGGCCGACACCGTGCTGACCCTCGAGGACCGCAGCCGCGTCCGGGCGGCCCTCGCCCGGCTGCCCCGCAAGCAGGCGACCGCGCTGGTGCTGCGCCACAGCGGGCTGAGCTACGCCGAGGTCGCCACCGCGCTCGATCTGTCACCCGGCAGCGTCGGCACCACCGTCCGCCGCGCCGAATCCGCACTTCGCGAGGAGCTGAACCGTCATGCCTCACCCGAATGAGGGCGTCCTGCGCCGGCTGGTCGACGAGCCGGCCGGGGTCTCCGACGCCGACCGCACCCACGTCTCCGGCTGCCCGGTCTGCCTGCGCGCGCTCGACGACGCCCGGGCCGACGCTCAGCTCGTGGGGGCGGCGCTCGGCGGGCCGGGCGCCGTGGACACCGACGCCGCCTGGGCCCGGTTCTCCGCCGCCGGGTCCTCGACCGTTCCCGCATCCCGCCCGGCGCGCGCCGCGACGCGGAGGCGCTGGGGCGCCGCCGCCCGCCGGCCCGCGGTGGCCGCGCTCGGCGCGGTCGCGCTGCTGACCGGCGCCGGGGTCGCGGCCGCCAACGACTGGCTGCCGATCTTCCAGACCGAGCGGGTCGACCCGGTCGAGGTCACCGCCACCGACCTGGTGCAGGTGCCCGACCTCTCCGCCTACGGCGACCTGCAGATCACCCAGCAGCCCGACCCGGAGCAGGTGCCCGACGCCGCCACCGCGCGGGAGCGCACCGGGCTGGACGTCCCGGAGGTCGCCGAGCTGCCCGAGGGCGTGACCGGCGATCCGGCCTACCAGGTCGCCGGCGTGGTGGGCGCCACCTTCACCTTCTCCGCCGACAAGGCCGCGCAGGCCGCCGCGGCCGAGGGCGAGGTCCTGCTGCCCCCGCCCCCCGGGATCGACGGGAGCACCCTCCGGTTCCAGGCCGGGCCCGGGGTGGCCGCGATGTGGTCGCAGCCCACCGGCGTGCCGACCCTCGTCGTCGCCCGGGTGGGGGCGCCCCAGGTCTTCTCCTCGGGCGTGCCCTTCGAGACGGTCCGCGACTACCTGCTCTCGCTGCCCGGGCTCCCCGACGGGCTCGCCGACCAGCTGCGCGACCTCTCCACCGACGCCGCGACCCTGCCGCTGCCGGTGCCCGCGGAGATGGTCACCAGCTCCACGGCCGACGTCGACGGCTCGGAGGCGACCGTGCTCACCTCCCGCAACGGGCTCTTCGCCGGCGTGGTGTGGGTGGAGGACGGCGTGATGACCGGGGTCGCCGGGTCGCTCAGCGCCGACGAGCTGCTGTCGGTCGCCCGTGGGCTCGGCTGACGCCGCTACGGTCCGGGGCATGGCAACCGGCACGACGGCGGTGGGGACGGCGGGCGGTGCGCTCGACGGCCTGCCGCCGTCCCCGGCGGTCTGGTGCTCCGGGCTGCGCAAGCGGTACGGACGCCGGACCGCCGTCGACGACGTCTCCTTCACCGTCGGCCGCGGCGAGGTCGTCGGCCTGCTCGGGCCCAACGGCGCCGGGAAGACCAGCGTCATCAAGATGCTGCTCGGCCTCGTGCGGCCCGACGCCGGCGAGGTGCTGCTGCTCGGCCGCCCGTCGTCGGACCCCCGCTCGCGCAGCGCCGTCGGGTACCTCCCCGAGCTGTTCCGCTACCAGCCGTGGCTGACTGCGGCCGAGGTGCTGGACCTGCACGTGAAGCTTTCCCGGGTCGACGTCCCCGCCGAGGAGCGCCGGGAGTGCCTGGCGCTGGTGGGCCTGGCGGAGCGGACCGGCGACCGGGTCGGCGGCTTCTCCAAGGGGATGCAGCAGCGGCTCGGGCTCGCCGTCGCCCTGGTCGCCCGGCCCGAACTCGTTGTCCTCGACGAGCCGACCAGCGCGCTGGACCCGCTGGGCCGGGTGGACGTCCGCGACATCGTGCTCTCGCTGCGGGCCCGCGGCGTCGCCGTGCTGCTGAACTCGCACCTGATCGGCGAGGTCGAGCGGGTGTGCGACCGGGTGGTCATCCTCGACCGGGGCCGGGTGGCGGCCTCGGGCACCCTCGCCGAGCTGCTCGGCCAGCACGAGGTGCGGCTGCGGCTGGGCGACGTGGCCCCGCGGGTCGAGGAGCGGCTGCGCGTGACCGGCACGCTGACCCGCAGCGGCGACTGGTTCACCGTCGCCCTGGCCGCCGAGGACGACGGCGTCACCGTGCCCGACCTGGTGCGCGACCTGGTCGGCCTCGGGGTCCGCGTGCACGCCGTCGAACCGGTGCGGATCAGCCTGGAGGAACGGCTGCTCGCCGTGCTGCGCCACGACGAGCCGGCACCGTGACCGAGCTCGCGAGGTCGCGCACGGGCGCAGCATCGCCGGTCACGTGGACGACCAGCGCCGGCGAGGAGAACACGTGATCGTCCTGACCGTCGCGGGGCTCACCCTGCGCGAGGCGTTCCGGCGCAAGGTGGTCTGGGCGTTGCTGATCCTGACCGTGGCGCTGCTCGCGCTCAGCGGCTGGGGGTTCTCCCGGCTGATCGGCCTGGACACCGAGCTCGGCACGCTGACCAGCGGCGAGGCCCGCCTCGTGGCCTCGATGCTGATCAACCTGATCATGTTCGGCTTCAGCCTGATCGCGGCGATCGGCACCGCCTTCCTCGCCGGCCCGACGCTCGCCGGTGAGGTCGAGTCGGGGCAGGCGCTGGCGGTGCTCGCCCGGCCGGTCCGCCGGTCCTCGGTGCTGCTGGGCAAGTGGCTGGGCCTGCTCACCTTCGGCTGCGGGTACGTGGTGCTGGCCGGCCTGGCGCAGTTGCTCGTCGTGCGGGCGGTGGTCGGCTACTGGCCGCCGTCCCCAGCCGCGGGACTGGCCCTGCTGGGGGCCGAGACGATCGTGCTCCTCACCCTGGCGCTGCTGCTCTCCAGCGTCATCTCGCCGATGGCGTCGGGCATCGTCGCGGTCGGCCTCTTCGGCGCCACGTGGGTCGCCGGCGTGGTCGGGGGCATCGGCGGGGCGCTGGGCAACGAGGGCGTCGAGCGGGTGGGCAGCGTGTCGCGGGTGCTCCTGCCCACCGACGGCCTGTGGCGCGGCGCCATGAACGCCTTCCAGGACCCGGGTGCGCTGATCCAGATGGGCCCGGAGGGCGGCTTCCCCTTCCTCGCCGATGCCCCGCTGAGCCCTGCGTACCTGGCCTGGGCCGTGGTGTGGGTCGCCGTGATCCTCGGCCTGACCGCCCTGTCCTTCCAGCGCCGCGACGTCTGACGTCCCGCCCGCCGGTCGAGCACCGGACGTCGTGCGCCGGTGCGCAGTTCGGGACCTGGATGTGCGCATCAGCGCACACCTACGGGCGGTTCCGACGGGGCGGGCAGCCCGCCCGTCAGCTGCGCGGGCTAGCGTCGGAGGCGCTATGACTGCGCTCCCCGCACCGTCCGAGTCCGCCCTTCGCCGTGCCCTGGTGCGCGCCGAGCGCGGGGTGGCCCTCGACGCCGTCGAGGCCGAGACCCTGCTGCACGCCCGCGGGCTGGCCGAGGGCGACCCGCTGGACCGACTGCTCACCGCCGCGGCCCGGGTCCGCGACGCGGGCCTGACCAGCGCCGGGCGACCGGGCGTCGTCACCTACAGCCGCAAGGTGTTCATCCCGCTCACCCACCTGTGCCGCGACCGCTGCCACTACTGCACGTTCGTGACCACCCCGGGGCAGCTGCGCGCCGAGGGGAAGGCGCCCTACCTCTCCCCCGACGAGGTGCTGCGGATCGCCCGCGACGGCGCCGCGCTGGGCTGCAAGGAGGCGCTGTTCACCCTCGGCGACCGCCCCGAGGACCGTTGGCCGGTCGCCGCCGAGTGGCTGGAGGCGCATGGCTTCGACTCGACGCTGGGCTACCTGCGGGCGATGGCGATCCGGGTGCTGGAGGAGACCGGGCTGCTCCCCCACCTCAACCCCGGCGTGCTGACCTGGGAGGAGATCCAGCGGCTGAAGCCCGTCTCCGCCTCGATGGGGATGATGCTGGAGACGACGGCGACGCGGCTGTGGTCGGAGAAGAGCGGCCCGCACTTCGGCAGCCCCGACAAGGAGCCCGCGCTCCGGCTCCGGGTGCTGGAGGACGCCGGGCGCTCCGCCGTCCCGTTCACCACCGGCGTGCTGCTGGGCATCGGCGAGGACTACGCCGAGCGGGTCGACGCCGTCCTGCAGATCCGGGCCGCAGCACTGCGGCACGGGCACGTGCAGGAGGTCATCGTCCAGAACTTCCGGGCCAAGCCGCGGACGGCGATGCAGGCCCACGACGACCTGGAGCTGCAGGAGTACGTCGCCGCCGTCGCCGTCACCCGGCTGCTGCTCGGCCCGAAGGCACGGGTGCAGGCGCCGCCGAACCTGTCCGACTCCACCGAGCTCGGGCTGCTGCTGCGCGCCGGGGTCGACGACTGGGGCGGCGTCTCCCCGCTGACGCCCGACCACGTGAACCCCGAGCGGCCGTGGCCGAACATCGACAAGCTGGCGGCGCTCACCGCCGAGGCCGGCTTCACGCTGCGCGAGCGGCTGGCCGCCCAGCCGCCGTACGTGCGGCAGCCCGAACCGTGGCTGGACCCGCGGGTGCGGCCGCACATCGACGCGCTCGCCGGGCCCGACGGGCTGGCCGTCGAGGGGCGCCTGCCGGTCGGGCTGCCGTGGCAGGAGCCCGACGAGTCGTGGACGTCGTCGGGCCGGGTCGACCTGCACGTCGAGGTCGACACCGTCGGGCGCACCTCGGACCGGCGCAGCGACTTCGACGCCGTCTACGGCGACTGGTCGGAGTTGCGGTCACGCACCGAGAGCGCCCGCGACGGGCGCTCCACCGCGCTGGCTGCCGGTGACCGCGAGGTGCTGGCGGCGCTGCTGCACGCCGAGCGGGACCCGGCCGGGCTCTCCGACGCCGAGTACCTGGCACTGCTGGGCGCCGACGGCGCCGACCTCGAGGCGCTGTGCGGTCTCGCCGATTCCGTGCGCCGGGACGTCAACGGCGACGACGTCACCTACGTCGTCAACCGGAACATCAACTTCACCAACGTCTGCTACACCGGCTGCCGGTTCTGCGCCTTCGCCCAGCGGCGCACCGACGCCGACGCCTACACGCTCTCGATGAGCCAGGTCGGCGACCGGGTGGACGAGGCCTGGGCCGCCGGCGCGACCGAGATCTGCATGCAGGGCGGCATCCACCCCGACCTGCCCGGCACCGCGTACCTCGACCTGGCGCGCGAGGTGAAGAAGCGCCAGCCGGGCATCCACCTGCACGCGTTCAGTCCCATGGAGATCGTCAACGGCGCCGCACGCACCGGGCTGTCGTTCCGGGAGTTCCTGACCGCGCTCAAGGAGGCGGGGCTCGACTCGATCCCCGGCACCGCGGCGGAGATCCTCGACGACGACGTCCGCTGGGTGCTGACCAAGGGCAAGCTGCCGACGGCGACCTGGCTGGAGATCATCGGCACCGCGCACGAGGTCGGCCTGCCGACGACGTCGACGATGATGTACGGGCACGTCGACACCCCGGCGCACTGGGTCGGGCACCTGCGCACCCTCGCCGCACTGCAGGACCGCACCGGTGGGTTCAGCGAGTTCGTGCTGCTGCCGTTCGTGCACCACAACTCACCGATCTACCTGGCCGGCGTCGCCCGCCCCGGGCCCACGGTCCGCGAGAACCGGGCCATCCACGCCGTCGCCCGGCTGCTGCTGCACGGCCGGATCCCGAACATCCAGACCTCGTGGGTGAAGCTCGCCGACGCCGGCACCAAGGCCGTGCTGCAGGGCGGCGCCAACGACCTCGGCGGCACGCTCATGGAGGAGACGATCAGCCGGATGGCCGGCAGCGAGAACGGTTCGCTGAAGACCATCGCCGAGCTGGAGGCGATGGCCGCCGCGATCGGCCGGCCCGCCCGCCAGCGGACCACCGAGTACGGCACGCCGTCGCCCGAACGGATCGCCACCGCGCGGTCCGAGGAGGGCCGCACCCGGCTCACGCTCCCGATCACCCCGCGCTGACCGCGGCGCGGGCGTCCGGGTCGCACCTGACCCTTGCCGGTCCCCGGTGGCTCCTGACACGCTGCCGCCGTGGCGCTCCTGCGGACGGTCGACGCACCCGCGAGGTCCTGGCGGTCGGTCGCCGTCCTGACCGCGTGCGTCGTGGTCGCGGCGGCGCCCTACCTGGCCGGCGTGCTGATTCCCTACTACGTCAACGGCCTCGACGCGCTGCCGCTGGCCGAGGTGGCGAGCGGCGCCCACGACCCCAAGGACCTGTGGCCACAGGGGACCGTCGGCGGCCTCGCGCAGCTGGGCGGCTACCTCTCCCTGGCGCTGACCCCGATCGCGCTCCTCGCCGTCGGAGGGACGAGCGCTGCGGCGGTCGTGCAGGAGTGGCACACGCTGCCCGCAGCGCGGCGGGCTCCGCGGCCGGTCGCGGCCGCCTTCGTCGTGCTCTTCCTCGTCTGCGTCATCCTGCTGGCCTGGTTCTTCACGCCCACGGCGTCGGCGTTGTCGACCTGGCGCATGGACTGACCCGCCGGAGGCCACCTCCGGCGCGCGCTCTGGAGCGTGCCGCGCCCACGTCAGTCGCCCTCCGGCGCGACGGCCCGCTCGGCGAGCTCCACGACTGCCTCGACCACCTCCTCCCCCGCGAGCAGGACGAGGTCGTTGTGATCGGCACCCGGGACCTCCACCACCCGGTGCAGGCCCGCGGCGGCGTCGGCCACCGCCCGGCTCTGCGCCGGCGGGACGATCGAGTCCGCGCCGCCGTACACGACCGTGGTGGGCACCTCGATCCGGCGGACCTGCTCGGCCACCGGGTAGCGGTCCCGCAGCAGCGCCCGCACCGGCAGGAACGGGTAGTGCTCGCTCCCGACCGCGGCCAGGTCCACGAACGGCGAGCGGAGCACGAGCCCGGCAGGCGGGTGCTCCACCGCCAGCCGGGTGGCGACGGCCGCGCCGAGGCTCTCCCCGAAGTAGACGAGCCGGTCGGCCGGCACCCCGCCGCCCCCGAGCAGGAACTCCCGCGCCGCCCGCGCGTCGAGCGCCAGCCCGGCCTCGCTGGGGCTGCCCGGGTTGCCGGCGTAGCCGCGGTAGTCGAAGAGCAGGACAGCGAGCCCCTCGTCGGCGAGCTCCCGCGCCAGCGGCGCCCGCAGGCCGCGGTGGCCGCCGTTGCCGTTGGCGACCAGCACCCCAGGGGCGTCCGGCGTGCGGCCCGGGACGAACCAGGCGCCCAGCCGCAGGCCGTCGTCGGTCTCGAGCACGACGTCCCGCGCGCCCAGCACCGCCTCCGCCGCCGGCGGGAGAGGTCCGGCGTCCGGCAGGTAGACCAGGCGGCGCTGGAACGCCCACAGCAGGCTCACCAGGAGAGTGCACAGCAGGACGACGACGGCCGCACCCACCACCGTCCTGCGCAGCATCTCCCGATGGTCCCGCCTGCCGTGCACGGCCGACCAGCGCTAGCGTCCGTCCATGGCACCCGACCCCACCCCCGGCGGCACCGACCACTGGCACGCGCCGCTACGGCACGTCCGCGCGGCGGAGCTCTCGACCGACACCGGCCAGAGCAGCGGCATGACCCGGCGGGAGGCGGTGTCCGGGAAGAGCGTCGGGGCGGAGAAGGTCTGGATGGGCGAGGCGCACGTCGCGCCCGGCACCGCCTCGGCCAACCACCACCACGGCGACTCCGAGACCGGCATCTACGTGGTCTCCGGCCGGCCGGTGTTCGTGTTCGCCCGGGACGGCGAGGAGGTCCGGCTGACCCCCGAGCCGGGCGACTACGTCTTCGTGCCGCCCTGGACCCCGCACCGCGAGGAGAACCCCGGCGACGAGGAGGCGGTCGTCGTCCTGGCGCGCAGCAGCCAGGAGGCAGTCGTGGTGAACCTGCCCCCAGGGTCGCTTGCCTGAGAGACCTCGGCGCCCAGCCCGGCCGGCCCGGCGGTCTGCCAGCCAGTGCTGCTGCCCGCCCGTGGTGGGTGGGAGCGGCAGGCTGGAACGTCGGACCCCGTCGTCAGCCTCGCGGCCGTGGATGCCGTTGGTCACCAGCCGATCGCCGTTGATCGACATCCCCACGCCTTCGGCGGTCGTCCGTGACGTCACCTCAACTGGACCCGTCTCGCACACCCTCCCTCGACGTCATCGAGTCCGCCCTCACACGGGAGGAAGACTCCTACCGGGCTCGGGCCGCCTCCATCGAGACAAAGGCGGGACTCCTGCTCAGCGGCGCAGGCGTGCTGGTCGCACTCGTGAGCGCCCAGGCCGGCGTGGCCGGCCTCCTTGCCCAAGGCGTGGCCATCAGCACGGGAGCAGTGGCTGTCGGCGCCCTGTGGCCCCGGGTCGACAAGGGCATCCGGCCAGACAAGCTCAGGGATCGCTACCTGACGCAGCGGGCCGCGTTCACCCGTCTGGTTCTCCTCAACACACGGATCGACCTCCACGCGAAGGATGAGGAGCACTTGGTGCAGAAGGCGCGCCGACTACGGCTGGCGGCCCTTCTTCTCCTCGCCGCCGCTGCCGTAGTCGTCGTCGGCGGTATGGTCGACGTCATCCGGAGCTGAGGCGGTAGCGAGATGACACCGAGTACTGAGAGCCCCCAGGTGCCGGTGCCTTCGCCGTCATCAGAGCAGCCCGACTGGGCGGCCCTCTACCCCTCAGATCCCGAGATCATGGGGAGTGCGGAGGGCGACAGCAAGGGGCTTGCCGAGGTGCAGAGGGTGGCGCACGCTCGCCGAGAAGGGCGACGTGCATGAGCGAGAACCCAACACCCGAGGGCACCACCGCTGGCAACGAGACTCCCCCCGCACCTGCCGAGGCAACCTCCATGGTCGGAGTTCCTCTCCCTGCCGATCTACTCGTGTCGGATTCAGGCATTCTCGGCGAGTCACTGCGTGGCAGCGGCACACCCGAGGGGGCCGTGTTCACCGGCGACCTCGCGCCGGAGGCTCTGCACAGCCGCTGACTCGGTGACACCGCCGCAGCAAGCCGCTCGACGATCGAGCCGCGACTTCGGACGTCAGTAGCCTCGGGTCATGGGGTACTTCGGCACGCTCGTCTACAGCGAGGGACGCTGGCGCACAGGGCGGCCGACGGCGGTGCCGTTCCTCATGGTCGACGTCCACGACAGCGACATCGCGACCGTGGACTACCGCGCCGCCGACGCCTCCGGCGGCCGCTTCTTCCTCGGCTACGAACCCCGGATCTACTTCGACGAGCCCGACGCCTCGGTGCCGGTGGACGTCGACGCCGAGGCCGAGGGGTTCGCCCGGTGGGTGCGCGACGCGGTGGGCACGGAGCTCGAGCCCGCGGAGGTGCGGCGGCTCATGGCCTCGCCCGGCGGCGTGCCGCCCACCGACGAGGTGGTCGAGCAGACCGTCGAGCGGCTGCTGACCGTGTCCGGCCTGCCGGTCCCGGAGTGGCCGACCGACGACGACGCCCCGCCCGGCTGACGCATCGTCCGCCCGCTCGGCTCAGTAGTGGTACCTCACCTGCAGGACGACGAGATCGTTGCGCCGGACCGTGTGGACGAGCCGGCGCTCCTGATCGATGCGGCGCGACCAGCAGCCCGACAAGTCACCGCGCAGGCGTTCGGACTTCCCGGTGCCCGTGGCGGGGTCCCGAGCGGCCTCGGCGATCAGCCGGTCGATCCGCGCCAGGATCTTCCGGTCCCCCACCCAACTGGTGCAGTCCTCCCCGCCATGGGTCGTGAAGACGATCCTCACTCGAGCAGCTCGTGCGGCTCCGCCTTCCCACCGGCGGCCTCCGCCAGGCTCTCCCGCAGGCGCTCGGCATTCCTCGGCGACTGCAGGAGGTGCACCGTCTCCTTGAGCGAGTGGTACTCGTCGGCCGGGACGAGGAACGCGGTACCGCGCTTCGAGACGATCTCGACCGCGACCTGATCGGCGTTGACCTCTTCGATCAGCCGGAACAGCCGCTGACGGGCCTCGCTGGCGGTGACGGACATGAGACCTCCATCGGCGAGTGGTACGAGAAACCGTACGACTTCCTTCGACGCCGGGTAGGTGGTGTGCCTCCGATGAGCCGGGGTAGCGGCCGGTGTGTGCGAGCGATCTCCTACACCCAGCCCGGTGGCCCCGACGTCCTGGAGCTGGTCGACCGCCCGGTGCCCGAGCCCGGCCCCGGCGAGGTGCGGGTCCGCGTGGCCTTCTCCGGGGTCAACCCCACCGACTGGAAGTCGCGCACGAACGCGCAGCCCGGCCCGGACGGGCAGGTGCCGAACCAGGACGGCTCGGGCACCGTCGACGCCGTCGGCCAGGGCGTGGAGCCGGCGATGCTCGGCCAGCGGGTGTGGATCTGGGAGGCCGCGTGGCAGCGGCCGTGGGGCACCGCCGCGGAGTTCACCGTCGTCCCCGCGCGGCACGTCGTCCTGCTGGGCGAGAACACGCCGTTCGAGCTGGGCGCGGCGCTCGGCATCCCGTTCCTCACCGCGCACCGCTGCCTGACCGTGGCCGAGTCCCTCCCCGACCGGCTGGGGGCCGGGGCGCTCACCGGCCACACGGTCCTGGTGCAGGGCGGGGCGGGTGCGGTGGGCAACGCCGCCATCCAGCTCGCCCGCTGGGCGGAGGCGACCGTCATCGCCACCGTGAGCAGCCCGCGCAAGGCGCAGCTGGCGGCCGTGGCCGGCGCCGACCACGTCGTGGACTACAAGGAGCAGGACGTCGTCGCCGAGGTGCGCAAGATCGCGCCGAAGGGCGTGGACGCGATCGTCGAGGTCTCCGCCGCCGTCAACGCCGCCGTCGACGCCCAGGTGATCGGGATGCACGGCGCGGTCGCCATGTACGCCGACGACGGCGGCGCCGAGGTGACCGTGCCGGTGCGCGCGCAGATGGGACCCAACGCCCGCTGGCAGTTCGTGCTCGTCTACACCGAGCCCGAGCGGGCCAAGGTGCTCGGCATCGAGGACGTCGCCACCGCGGTCGCCGAGGGCGCGATACGGGTCGGTGAGGACGCCGGCCTGCCGCTGCACGTGCACCCGCTGGCCGAGACCGCGGCCGCCCACCAGGCGGTGGAGGACGGCGCCGTCGGCAAGACGCTGATCGACGTCACGGCCTGAGCGTGCGCCGACCGGCGTGGCTAGCCTCGGGCCATGAGCGGACCCGCGATGACCGACCTGTCCGCGCTCGCCGAGGAGCTCCTGGAGAAGGCCACCGGCGAGCACTCCGGCCGAGCCGGACGCACCCTGCCGCACCCCGTCGACGGGCTGCGGCAGACGGTGATCGCCTTGCGCGCCGGAGCGGAGCTGGGCGAGCACGAGAGCCCTGGGCCGGCCACGCTGCTGGTCGTCCGCGGCCGGGTCCGCCTGGTGGCGGGCGAGGCGTCCGCGCCCCTCGACGCCCACCAGATCTGCCCGATCCCGGACCGCCGGCACAGCCTGCACGCCGACGAGGACTCCGTCGTCCTGCTCAGCGTCGCGGTCCCGCAGCGCGCACCTTCCGCGCGCTGACGGCCGACCACGGATCACCGGGATAGCGTCAGCGGGATGACCGGCTCCCCCGCGCGCCCGCCGTCCCCCCTGGACCAGCTCGCCGACGGCTTCGTCGAGAGCTACGCCGCGGCCCAGCCGGTGGTCGCCACCTACATCGGCGTGCGCGGCCACGACGACCGGTGGCCCGACCTCAGCACCGACGGGCACGCCGCCCAAGCCGAGCTGCTGCGCCGCACCCGCGCCCAGGCCGAGGCGCTGGAGCCGGTCGACCGCCGGGACGAGATCGCCCGCAGCGCCATGCTGGAGCGGCTCGGCGCGGAGCTCGACCGCTACGACGCCGGCTACGCCCAGGCCGACCTGAACACGGTCGACAGCCCGCTGCAGGGCTTCCGCGAGGTCTTCGACCTCATGCCCACCGATTCCGACGAGGACTGGGCCGCCGTGGCGGTCCGGCTGGCGGCGCTGCCTGCCGCGCTGCTCAGCTACGCCCGCGGGCTGGACGGCGCCGCCGACCGCGGCCGGGTCTCCGCCGCCCGGCAGGTGCGGCTGGCGGCGGAGCGGGCACGGCAGTGGGCCGGCACGCCGGAACGGCCCGGCTTCTTCACCCGGCTGGCGCGCGAGGCGCCGGTCGAGCCGCGCAGCGCGCTGGGCCGCGACCTGGCCGACGGCGCCGAGCGGGCGTCGGGCGCTCTGCTGGGCTTCGCCGGGCACCTCGAACGGGTGCTGCTGCCACTGGCGCCGGAGGCCGATGGCGTGGGGCGCGACCGCTACCTGGTGGAGTCCCGGTACCACACCGGGGCGCGGCTGGACCTCGACGAGACCTACGACTGGGGCTGGGCCGAGCTCGCCCGCATCGTCGCCGAGAAGGAGCGGGTGGCCGAGGAGATCGCGCCCGGCGCGGGGGTGGCCGGCGCGATGGCCGCGCTCGACGCCGACCCGGCGCGGATCATCCGGGGCCGGGAGGCGCTGCAGGCCTGGCTGCAGGAGACCGCCGACCGCGCGGTGGCCGCGCTCGACGGCGTGCACTTCGACATCCCGGGGCCGGTACGCCGCATCGAGGGGCGGCTCACCCCCACCGCGGGCGAGGGCGTCTACTACACCGCCCCCAGCGAGGACTTCAGCCGCCCGGGTCGGATGTGGTGGTCGCTGCCCGAGGGCGTCGAGGAGATGACGACCTGGCGGGAGACCACGACCGTCTTCCACGAGGGCGTGCCCGGCCACCACCTGCAGATCGGGCAGACGGTGCACGACGCGGAGCGGCTCAACCGGTGGCAGCGGCTGCTCTGCTCCTGCTCGGGCAACGCCGAGGGCTGGGCCCTCTACGCCGAGCGGCTGATGGGCGAGCTGGGCTTCCTCGAGGACCCGGGCGACCGGCTGGGCATGCTCGACGCCCAGGAGCTCCGGGCGGCGCGGGTGGTGCTCGACATCGGGGTGCACCTGGATCTGCCCATCCCCGCGGGTGCGGCGGCCGGCACCCGCTGGGACTACGACGTGGCGCTGGCCTTCCTGCGCCGGCACGTGAGCATGGAGGACGCCATGCGCGTGGACGAGCTGCACCGCTACCTCGGCTGGCCCGGGCAGGCGCCGGTCTACAAGGTGGGCGAGCGGGTGTTCCTGACCTGCCGGGAGGAGGCCCGGCGGCGTGCGGGCGACGCCTTCGACCTGGCGCAGTGGCACCGCGACGTCCTGGCGCTCGGGCAGCTCGGCCTCGACCCGCTGGCCGCGGAGCTCGCCCGCCGCTGAGCGAGCGCGCGGCTCAGCCCGCGAGCGAGGCCAGGTGCTCCACCCGCGCGGGTGTGCGCTCCTCAGGGCTCCGCAGGTCGCGATGACCCCGGTGAGCGCACACCCGGGCGCGGTCGACGTCGGTCAGCCGACGCCGAGGTCGCGGGCGATGAGCATCCGCTGCACCTCGCTGGTCCCCTCGCCGATCTCGAGGATCTTGGCGTCGCGGTAGAAGCGGCCCACCGGGAACTCGTTCATGAACCCGTACCCGCCGTGCACCTGGGTGGCGTAGCGGGCGTTGTCCATCGCCACCTCGGAGCTGTACAGCTTGGCGATCGAGGCCTCCCGCTTGAACGGCTCGCCGCGCAGCATCTTCTCCGCCGCCCGGTAGTAGGCCAGCCGCGCGGTGGAGGCCCGCACCTCCATGTCGGCGATCATGAACTGCACGGCCTGGTTGCGGCCGATGGGCTGGCCGAACGCCTCCCGCTGCGCCGCGTACTTCACCGACTCGTCCACGCACCCCTGGGCGAGCCCGACCGACAGCGCGGAGATCGCGATCCGGCCCTCGTCGAGGATCGAGAGAAACTGCGCGTAGCCGCGCCCCCGCTCCCCCACCTGGTTCTCCTCGGGCACCCGGCAGTCGTCGAAGGAGAGCTCGCGGGTGTCCGAGGCATTCCAGCCGACCTTCGAGTACCGCTGGCCGACGGTGAAGCCCGGCGTCCCCGACGGCACGATGATCGCCGAGATCTCCTTCTTGCCGTCCGGCTTGGTGCCGGTGACCGCGGTGACGGTCACCAGCGACGTGAGGTCCGTGCCGGAGTTGGTGATGAACGCCTTGGAGCCGTTGATCACCCAGTGGCCGTCCTCCAGGCGCGCGGTGGTGCGCGTCGCCCCGGCGTCGGACCCGCCACCGGGCTCGGTCAGCCCGAAGGCGCCGAGCGCCTCACCGGTGCACAGCCGGGGCAGCCACTCCCGCTTCTGCTCCTCGGTGCCGAACCGGTAGATCGGCATCGCACCGAGCGAGACGCCGGCCTCGACGGTGATCGCCATCGAGCTGTCGACCCGGGCCAGCTCCTCGAGCGCCACGCAGAGGTCGAAGTAGGTGCCCCCGGCGCCGCCGTACTCCTCGGGGAAGGGCAGGCCGAACAGGCCGAGCTCCCCCATCTGCCGGACGATCTCCGTGGGGAACTCGTCGCGCTCGTAGAACTCCCCGATCTGCGGGGCGATCACCTCCCGGGCGAACTCCCGGACGGTGGTCCGCAGCGCCTCGGTCTCGTCGCTCAGCCGGTAGTCCAACATCAGTTCTCCTGCTGCTCAGGCGCGGCCGCCGGGGTCACCAGGGCCACCCGCTCGTCCAGCGCGACCGTCTGGCCCGCCGTCACCCCGAGCTCGGCCACCGTCCCCGCGACCGGGGCGGTGAGCACGTGCTCCATCTTCATCGCCTCGACGACGAGCAGCGGGGTGCCCGCCTCGACCTCGTCGCCGACGGAGGCGCGCACGACCGTCACCGTCCCCGGCATGGGGGAGGTCACGGCACCGTCACCCCCGGCCTGGCCGGCGGAGCTCGCTAGCCGCTCGTGCTCGCGCAGGGCCGTCACGCGGCCGCCGGCGGCCAGCCACACCGTCCCGCCGTCGTGCACCAGCGCGTAGGACGACGACTCCCCGGCGTAGGTGACCAGCAGCCGGTCGCCGTCCCGCACCGCCCGCGCCGGGGCGGGCGCCGCGTCGCCCACGGCCACCTCGGCGTCGGCGGCCCGGCCGCGCACCCGCACGGTCACCGGGTCGGCGCCGGCCACCTGGAGGCGCCGCACCGTCCACGCGGGCTCGCCCAGCCGCCAGCCGTCGGGGACGTCCCAGCGGTCGACGACGGGGCCGGCCGGCTCGGACTCCACCAGCAGCGCGAGCGCCGCGGCCGCGTAGACGTGCGCCGACGACTCGCGGACCGCGGTCAGCTCCTCGCCGCGCCGCTCGATCAGCCCGGTGTCCAACGTGCCGGCCACGACGTCCGGGTCGCCGAGCAGCGCGCGCAGGAAGGCCGCGTTCGTCGTCACCCCGAGGACGGCGGTGTGCCCGAGCGCCCCCACCAGGCGCGCCCGCGCGGTCTCCCGGTCGGGCGCCCAGGCGATGACCTTGGCGAGCATCGGGTCGTAGTCGGTGCCCACCCGCCCGCCGACGGCGAGCGAGCTGTCGACGCGTACTCCCGGGCCGGTGGGCTCCACCAGGCCGAGCACGGTGCCGGCCTGGGGCAGGAACCCGCGGGCCGGGTCCTCGGCGTAGAGCCGGGCCTCGATGGCGTGGCCGTCGAGCGCGACGTCGCTCTGGTCGATCGGCAGCGGCTCCCCCGCGGCCACCCGCAGCTGCAGCTCCACGAGGTCGAGCCCGGTGACCATCTCGGTGACCGGGTGCTCGACCTGCAGCCGGGTGTTCATCTCCAGGAAGAAGAAGTCGCGCGGCCGGTCGGCGTCGACGATGAACTCGACCGTGCCCGCACCCGTGTAGCCGACGGCCCGGGCGGCCTCGACGGCGGCGCGGCCCATGGAGGCGCGCATCGCGGTGTCCAGCAGCGGAGACGGCGCCTCCTCGATCACCTTCTGGTGGCGCCGCTGCAGGCTGCACTCGCGTTCGCCGAGGTGGATCACGGTGCCGTGGGCGTCCCCGAGCACCTGCACCTCGATGTGCCGGGAGTTGCCGACGTAGCGCTCCACGAGGAGGGTGTCGTCGCCGAAGGAGCCGCTGGCCTCGCGCCGCGCGCCGGCGATCGCATCCGGCAGCTCGTCCTCCGACCGGACGACCCGCATGCCCTTGCCGCCACCGCCGGCGCTCGGCTTGAGCAGCACCGGGAAGCCCACGGCGACGGCGGCGTCGGCGACCTCGGCGTCGCTCATGCCGGGCTCCGTCCGGCCCGGGACGACCGGCACCCCGGCGGCCATCACCGTCTGCTTGGCGCGGATCTTGTCGGCCATCGCCTCGATCGCGGCGACCGGCGGGCCGATGAAGACGATCCCCGCCGCCTCGCAGGCCCGGGCGAACTCCACGTTCTCCGACAGGAAGCCGTAGCCCGGGTGGACCGCCTGGGCGCCGGTGCGGGCGGCGGCGTCGAGCACCCGCTCGATGGAGAGGTAGCTCTGCGCGGCGGGGGCCGGCCCGATGGGGACGGCGACGTCGGCCAGCCGGGTGTGCAGCGCGCCGGCGTCGGCCTCGCTGTGCACGGCGACCGAGCGGATGCCCATCGCGCGCAGCGTGCGGATGACGCGGACGGCGATCTCGCCGCGGTTGGCGACCAGGACGGTGTCGAACATCTGGCTCACATCCGGAAGACGCCGTAGCCGACGTCCTCGAGCGGCGCGTTGGCGCAGGCGGACAGGGCGAGGCCGAGCACGGTGCGGGTCTGCGCCGGGTCGATGACGCCGTCGTCCCAGAGCCGTGCGGTGGCGTAGTACGGGTGGCCCTGCGACTCGTACTGGTCGCGGATCGGCGCCTTGAACGCCTCCTCCTCCTCGGCCGGCCACCCCTGCCCGCGGGCCTCGATCCCGTCCCTGCGGACGGTCGCCAGCACCGAGGCCGCCTGCTCCCCGCCCATCACCGAGATGCGGGAGTTGGGCCAGGTGAAGAGGAACCGCGGCGAGTACGCCCGGCCGCACATCGAGTAGTTGCCGGCGCCGAACGAGCCGCCGATGACCACGGTCAGCTTCGGCACGCGGGCGCAGGCGACGGCGGTGACCATCTTGGCGCCGTGCTTGGCGATGCCGCCGGCCTCGTAGTCGCGGCCGACCATGAAGCCGGTGATGTTCTGCAGGAACAGCAGCGGGATCTTCCGCCGGTCGCACAGCTCGATGAAGTGGGCGCCCTTGAGCGCGGACTCGGCGAACAGGACGCCGTTGTTGGCGATGATGCCGACCGGGTGCCCGTGCAGGCGGGCGAACCCGGTGACCAGCGTCTGCCCGTAGAGCGGCTTGAACTCCGCGAAGCGGGAGCCGTCGACCAGGCGGGCGATGACCTCCCGGACGTCGTAGGGCGTGCGCGGGTCCGGCGGCACGACCTCGTACACCGACTCCGGGGTGTGCAGCGGCTCCTCGGCCGGCTCGAGGTCCCACGGCCGCGGCTCGCGCGGGCCCAGCGTGGACACGATCTGGCGGACGATCTGCAGCGCGTGCGCGTCGTCGTCGGCCAGGTGGTCGGTGACCCCGCTGACCCGGCTGTGCAGGTCCCCCCCGCCCAGGTCCTCGGCGGTGACGACCTCGCCGGTCGCTGCTTTCACCAGCGGCGGCCCGCCGAGGAAGATCGTGCCCTGCTCGCGGACGATCACCGCCTCGTCGCTCATCGCGGGCACGTAGGCGCCGCCGGCGGTGCAGGAGCCCAGGACGGCGGCGATCTGCGCGATCCCGGCCTTGGAGAGGTTGGCCTGGTTGTAGAAGATCCGGCCGAAGTGCTCGCGATCGGGGAAGACCTCGTCCTGCATCGGCAGGAACGCCCCGCCGGAGTCGACCAGGTAGATGCAGGGCAGCCGGTTCTGCAGGGCCACCTCCTGGGCGCGCAGGTGCTTCTTCACCGTCATCGGGTAGTAGGTGCCGCCCTTGACGGTGGCGTCGTTGGCGACGACGACGCACTCCCGCCCCGAGATGCGGCCGATGCCGGTGATGATCCCGGCCGCGGGCGCCTCGCCGTCGTAGAGCCCGTGCGCGGCCAGCGGCGAGAGCTCGACGAAGGGGCTGCCGGGGTCCAGGAGTGCGTCGACCCGTTCGCGGGGCAGCAGCTTGCCCCGGGCGGTGTGCCGTTCGCGCGCCCGCTCGCCGCCGCCGAGGGCCACGGCGCGCAACTGGCCGGCCAGGTCGGCGACGAGCTCGGCGTGCGCCGCGGCGTTGCGGGCGGCGCCCGCCGGGTCGGCCGGCGAGGCGTGGGAGAGCACCGGTGCGTCCACGCCGCAGAGGTTAACCATGGTTCACCCTCGCGGTCCACTCCTCCCGGTCGAGGGGTTAACCGGTGTTCACCGCCGGGCTAGCATCCGTCGCATGACGTCGGCCGGCACGGGTCTGGAGCCGGGCTCCCCAGCCCAGGACAGCGCGCTGCACGCCGACGCCGCCCGGCCGTCCCGCCGCGAGCAGATCCTGCAGGCCGCCGCCCGGCTGTTCGCCGAGCGCGGCTCGCGCGCGGTGGGGGTGGACGACGTCGGGGCGGCGGTCGGGGTCACCGGGCCGGCGATCTACCGGCACTTCGCGAGCAAGGACGCGATGCTCGCCGAGATGCTGCTGCGCATCAGCGCCCGGCTCGCCGACGGCGGGCGCGACCGGGTGGCGGCCGCGGGCAGCGACCCGGCCGACCAGCTGCGCGCGCTCATCGGCTTCCAGGTCGAGTTCGCGCTGGACAACCCGGCGCTGATCGTCGTGCACGACCGGGACCTCGCCTCGCTGCCCGAGGCCGAGGCCGCCCAGGTGCGGCGGCTGCAGCGCCGCTACGTCGAGGTGTGGGTGGCGGTGCTGGCGCGGGTGCACCCCGACGCCGAGGCCGCCGCGTGCCGCGCCCGCGCGCACGCCGTCTTCGGACTGATCAACTCCACCCCGCACAGCGCGGGCCGCCTCGACCGGTCCGCGATGGCGGAGCTGCTCCGCGCCATGGCCTGGGCAGCGGCCACCGCCTGACGGAGAAGCCGGTCCCGCTCGCCGTTCGCCGGCGCGCCCCGACCCTCCGGGCCGTTCCGGGCCGTCACCTGAGAGGCGGCACCGGCAGGGCCAGGCCGTCGGAGGCGACCTTGTCCACCGCCGCGGCGCTGCCGGCGCCCGCACCGGCCCACGCGCTCTCGACGACGGTGACGGTGGAGCCGGACACCGCGCTGGCGTACTGCGCCGACCGCAACCCGGCCGGAGCACCGTCGTAGGTGACACCTTCGCGCAGCAGGTCGCTGACGTTGCCGCTGCCGTCGCGGTCGGTGAGCGCGCGCAGTTCGCGTGCGGCGGCGTCGTCGTCCATGGTCACCCGGGACACCGACACCACGACCGGTGCACCCTCCGCCTGCGCCGAGTACAGCGCGCGGGAGAGCCCGACGCAGTCGCGCGCGGCGAAGAACCCGGCCACCTCCCCGTAGGCGTGCCCGGCGCAGGTGTCGTCGACCTGCACCGCCTCCACGGTGTAGGCGGTGCCGTCCACCTCGCGCACCTCGCCCGGCGTGGGCCCGGCCACGACGGCGTCGGACGGGATCCCGACGTCGCCACCCGCGCCGTCGCCGGCCGGCTCGTCGCCGAGCAGCCACACACCGAAGACGCAGACGACCAGGACCGCCGCCACCGCGGCGGCCAGCACGGCGATCCGGCGGCGGTCGGCCGGCGTCCGGTCCCCGCCGCGCCCCGACGCGGTGGCACCCCACGCCGGGGAGAGCGGCGGCCGCGCGGGTCGCTCGGCGGCGGGTGGATCGGCGGCGGGTGACGCGGCGGTGGGTGACGCGGCCGGGAGCACCGCGGTACGGGGGCCGGACGGGGCCGGCGGCCCGTCGCCGCCGTCGCGGTCCGGCGTGCCGGTCCGCCCCTCGGTGCCCGCGTCGGGGCGCGGCGGGGCGGGCGCACCACCCACCTCGACGGTGTCGCGCTGCCCGGCGAGCCCCGGGGTCGCGCCCGTCGGCGCGGCCGCGGCCACGGCGGCGGCGTGCGCCGAGGCCACCGAGGCGGCGACCGCACGGGCCACGGCCGTGGCGCTCAACGCGCCGCCCTCGCCCTCCGGGGTGTCCGCGTTCCCGCCCGGCCCGGGCTCGCCGGCGTCCGGCGGGTCGGGCACCGGTGGGACGATCAGCGGCGAGGCGGCCATCGCCGCCGGGGTCAGCAGCTGGGGACGGCGCAGGACGTAGGGCGAGTACGGGAAGGCCTCGCCGCCCAGCTCCTCGACCGTGGGGCCGCGGCCGGGCAGCTCCAGCGCCGCCAGAGCCGCCCGCACGTCGGCGGTGGTCCAGAGCCGGGGGTTGGCGACGCCGGCGTGCCGGGCGGCCCGCGCGAACGCCAGCAGCAGGGAGCGGGGGTCGAGCGTGGCGACCAGGTCGCCCTCGCCGAGGTCGCCGTCGACGGGCACCAGCCCGGTGATCTCGCCGACCAGCACGGTGAGACGGGCGATCCGCCCCGGCTCCAGCCCGGCCCGGCGCAGCTTCATCGCGGTGTCCATGCCCGCGGCCATCAGCCCGTCGAGCGGCGAGGAGCCGCCACCGGCCAGGTGCAGCACCTGCTCGGGGCCGGGTCCGGCGATCGTCCAGGGCCCCTCGGGCTTCGCCGTCACCGTCCCGGACTGCCGGAGCACCTCGACGACGCGGATGACCGCGAGGCCCTCGGGGACCAGCAGCACCGCGTCGGACTGGCGGCGGCCGAGCGGCTCGTCGACCAGCGGGAGGGAGGCCACCACCGCGGCGCGGACCGAGGCGCCGGTGTCCCACCGGGTGAGCTCCCCGAAGAGCGCCCGCTCACCTGCCGTCTCCAGCGGCGCCGGGGTCAGGACCAGCACGTCGTCCTCCGGGCGGTCGGGATCTGCGGTCGGGGCCGGGCCGGTGCGGGCCACCGCCGGCGGCTCCCGCGGGCAGCCGACGACGACGCTACGTCATCGGTGCGACGGCTCCGTGGCGCGCGGAGCGGCTCCGGGTTCAGGCCGGGACGGTCGTGGCGGCCGGCTCGTCCGCGGCGCGCCAGCGCGCCAGCCAGGCGCTGGTGGCCAGCGCGTCGACCGCCGCCCACAGCGCGGCGGACGTCACCGCCACGGGCAGCACCGACCACCAGTTCCACGGCGGCAGCAGCCCCAGCTGCGCCAGCGGGTAGGCGACGGCGTACACCGCCGCGGTGACGACCGGGCCGGCCAGCCAGCCGGGGACCCGCCGGTCCACGGCGACGTCGACCAGCACCGCCCCCGCGATCAGCACCACCGGCAGCACCGACGGCGGGAAGTCCAGCGCCACCAGCCCGAGCCACATGAGCCCGCGGTAGCCGAGGTATCCCACGGCGACGAGCGTCGCCGTCCAGCGCAGGCCCACGACGCGGCGGGCGACGAGCAGCGCCAGCAGGCCCGCGCAGACCAGCCACGCCGGGTGCACCCACGACGGCACCGGCAGCATGAACATCGCCGGCGACTGGCCCTGGGAGGCCGCGAAGTCCAGCAGCGACGGCTCGGCCGTCGTCCGCCCGGCCTCGTAGGCCTCCAGCGACAGCACGCCGTACTCCTGGTGCTGGTTGGCGAAGAGCACGTTCTCGACGAAGAACAGCCAGAGCCCCAGCGAGACGAGGTCGCGGGTGCGCCCCGGCGCGGCGTAGAGCCACCAGCCGCGCAGCGCGCCGGCCAGCATGATCGCCGTCCCCAGGTAGAGCAGCGCGTGGCTGGGGCTCCAGCTGGTGATGTCCAGCCCGTTGATCCGGTGGTTGACCAGGTCGACCGGGATGGCGATCAGGAAGGTGGCGGTGCCGACCTGCATCCACCGCAGCGCGCGGCGGTCCACGCCGTAGCCGGTGTAGCTGTGGAACAGCACCAGGGCGACGACGACCGCGGTGCCCACGGTGTTGAGCAGGTGCGGGGGCGCGAGGTCGTCGCGCAGCCACTTGAAGTGCCAGGAGACGTCCCAGGAGGAGCCCAGCATCTTCAGCAGGAACGCCGCCAGCCAGGCGGTGTAGATCCAGCGCAGCTCGGTCTGCTCGGCGGGCCGCCCGGGCCGTCCCGGGGTCATGTACGCGGCCCACAGCCACCGCACCAGGGCGATCGGGTGGGCCAGGCCGGCGCGGAGCGTGCCGGGCGCCTGGGGCACGGCGGTGGCGACGGGTGCGGGTGCAGAGGACACGGGAGGGCTTCCTGACGGCGGGCGTTCGGGCGACCCTAACGGTCAGCCGCGCCGAATCCGAGCCCTTCGGGCCGCGCCGTCGCAGCCGCTGGGATGCGCGTCGACACGAGGGGTGATCGGGGCGGTCGTGGTGCGCGGTGCGTACTGTCGGGCGCCGTGGCGGAGAGCGCAGGGCACCTGGTCTGGATCGACTGCGAGATGACCGGGCTGGACCTCACCAAGGACAAGCTGATCGAGGTCGCGGTGCTCATCACCGACTCCGAGCTCAACGTCCTGGACCCGGGCCTGGACCTGATCATCTCCGCCGAGGACGCCGACCTCGACGGCATGACCGAGTTCGTGGCGGAGATGCACGCGAAGTCGGGGCTGACCGACGCCGTCCGGGCCGCCACGCTCACCGTGGCCGAGGCCGAGCAGCAGGTCCTGGCGTACGTGAAGCGGTTCGTCCCCGAACGGCGCACCGCTCCCCTGTGCGGCAACTCGATCGGCACCGACCGCGGATTCCTCGCCCGCGACATGCCCGAGCTCGACGACCACCTGCACTACCGGATGGTCGACGTCTCCTCGGTCAAGGAGCTGGCCCGGCGCTGGTTCCCCCGCGTCTACTTCGCCCAGCCGCCCAAGGGGCTGGCCCACCGGGCGCTGGCCGACATCATCGAGTCGGTGCGCGAGCTGGCCTACTACCGGCGCACGCTCTTCGTCCCGGCACCCGGGCCCAGCGGCGACCAGGCCAAGCAGGCCGCCGACCAGGTGGTCGGCTCCTTCGCCGAGCTGCTCGCGGCCGGGGACGCCGGCACCGCCTGAGCACGGCGACTCCCCCGGCGGGTCGCCCCGCGGCCTCCGGTATCGTTGTCGCGTTCCCCCGGGCCGCTGCGCCCGGGAGAAGCACGGTGGGTGTAGCTCAGCTGGTAGAGCACCAGGTTGTGATCCTGGGTGTCGCGGGTTCGAGCCCCGTCACTCACCCCGTCGCAGAAGGGCCCCGGTCAGGCGACTGACCGGGGCCCTTCTGCGTTCCCGCGGCTGGACCGGCGTGGCCGGACACGGCGAGACGTTGTCCCGCAGCACGACTTCGCACGCCTCGGAATGTCCGGTGGCGGGACAACGCCAGGAGCGACACCCATGCGGAGCGGCGATGACGTGGCGGCGTGACGCCTCATGGACATCGAAGTCGTCGCCGGTCATCGACGACGACCGGATGCTGGGCGGGGCTCACCGGCTGGCCCTGCGTCGGTGCCCTCGGGCGGGCCGCCCCGGCCCAGCCCCAGGATGCGGCCGTCAGGCGATCGCGGCGAGTGCACCCGGCGCGCTGACGGCGACTGTCAGCACGCTGGGCAGCCGCTCCAGCCGGAGGGTCACGAGGTCCAGCTCGTGAGGCGTGGCAGACAGGTCCACGGTGACCGTCCACCGCCCCTGGTCGGCCTCCTCGGCTGCCAGGCGGGTGAATCCGTGGTTGCGCCCGGTCAGCATGGTGAGGACGCGCTGCAGTCCCAGCGCGTCGGTGACGACGACGCGCACCTTGGCCGCGCTGGGAACGAGATCGTGGTGGGTGGTCATGGGTGCCTCCGGGCCGACGAAGCCCTGGTCAGCAGGGGAACGACCTCGACCGACGTGCTCTCGGACCCACCGGCGCGAGAGTCAGTCGCCGGCGAGCCCGCAGAGAATCCGGAACCCGACCACGCCGGCACGCTACCAGCGGCGGAGGAGCCCGCGAGCGGTGGCGGTGGCGGTGGCCACGGCAGCGGTCCGCCAATCGACGCCGAGCTTGGCGTAGACGTGCACGAGGTGGGATTTCACGGTCGCCTGACTGAGGAACAGTTGCTCGCTGATCTGCTGGTTGGACAACCCTTCGGCCACCAGCTGCAACAGCTCGACCTCACGGGGACTGAGCGTCTCGGCCGGCCTCCGCACCTGGTTCCGGCCGCCGAGCACCGTGCCCGGCGGCCAGGGCTGCGGGCGTCGTAGCCTCGCTGAGAATGGGGGTGGGCATGGCAGCACGAGGATGGACAGCGCTGCTGCTGCTGGCCGCCGTCTTCGCGATGCACGGTCTGCAGTGCACCGCCGCCACGACCGAGCACACGGCCGGCCACGGCGCGGCTCCGGTCGCCGCAGCCCCCGCCGGCCTGCTCGCGAGCGGTCCGCACCCGGGCCCGGTCAGCCGCGGCCTCGAGGCGCACACCGGCGTCCACGACGGAGACCCCACCAGCGCCCACGACACCGTTGCGACGATTGCCGCCGCCCCCCTGGCCGGCCTGCTCGCCGCGGGGCACGACAGCGCGCCGGCCGGAGCAGGCGCGCACCTGTGGTCCTTGTGCCTGGCGGTGCTCGCCGCCGGCCTCGCGGCGCTGGTCGCCCTGCTGCTGCCCCGCCTGCCGACACTGCTGCCGGCGGCGTGGGGGCGGCTGCGCGCGCACGCTCCCGCCGGCCTGGCGCCACCGCGCCCGCCGGACCTGCACTCCCTCTGCCTGCTGCGGATCTAGGCCGACCGCCTTCACCGCCGGCGCCTCAGCCCCACGCTGGCCCGCCGGCGGTGTACGCGCACGCCCACCGGTCCACATCCGCAGCTCCAGGAGACATCCACCATGACCCGCACCACCGCACGCCTGACCGGCCTCACCGCCGCCCTGCTCACCGGCGCGCTCGTCCTCGCCGGCTGCGCCGATGACCCCGACGCCGCCGGGCACGGCTCGATGATGAGCGGCAGCTCCTCCCCGGCCGGCGCGTCGGCCGAGCAAGCCCAGTTCGACGACGCCGACGTCGCCTTCGCCCGCGAGATGATTCCGCACCATCGGCAGGCGATCGCCATGGCCGAGCTCGCCGAAGGCCGCGCCACCGACCCTCGGGTGCTCGACCTGACCGCCCGCATCCAGGCCGCGCAGGACCCCGAGATCCAGACGCTGACCGGCTGGCTCGACCAGTGGGGCGCCGACCACATGGACGGCATGGGTCACGATGGCATGGGTCACGGCGCGGGGATGATGTCCGAACGGGATATGCATGCGCTGATGAGCGCCGGCGGCACCGAGTTCGACCGGCGTTTCCTCGAGCAGATGATCGTCCACCACACCGGCGCGGTGCAGATGGCCGAGACCCAGATCGCCGACGGGCGGGACGCCGACGCGATCGCCCTGGCCGAGGCCATCCGCGACAGCCAGTCCGCCGAGATCGCCGAGATGCAGCAGCTGCTCGCCAACCTCGGCAGCTGATCGACGCGGCGGGGCGGGCCTCCGTCCGTCCCGCCGCAGTCCCGAACTCGGCCACACCCACGCACACCTGGAGATCTCCATGCGCGCACCGCGCTCCGCCTGTCGCGTCACCGTCACCACGGCCGCCCTCGGCCTGGTCCTGGTCGGCTGCTCCGCCGGCGGCCCGGCGCCGGCCGCCACCCCGACCGCCGCCCCGACCGCGGCGCAGGCCGGTGAGTTGCCGGCTGCGCACGTGCACGCTGTCGCGATCGACCCCGGCGACGGTGCGCTGCTGCTGGCCACCCACGACGGCCTCATCGCGGTCGGTGACGACGGTGCGCTGACCGCGTCCGGTCCGGTCATCGACCTCATGGGTTTCAGCGTCGCCGGCCACGACCACTACCTGGCCTCGGGCCACCCCGGGCCGGGTACCGACCTGCCCGACCCCGTGGGGTTGATCGAGTCCACCGACGGTGGCCGCACGTGGACGCCGCTGTCCCGGGCGGGCGAGTCCGACTTCCACGCCTTGACGCTGCTGCCCGACGGTGGCGCGCTGGGCTACGACGGTGCGCTGCGCCGCACGACCGACGGCACCACCTGGGAGCAGCTGGACATCCCGGCCGAGCCGCACACCCTCGCCGCCGCCCCGGACAGCGGCACCGCGCTGGCCACCACCGCGCAGGGGCTGCTGCGCTCGACCGACTCGGGCAGCACGTGGGCCCGGGTGGCCGGGGCGCCGGTGCTGCAGGTCGTCGCCTGGGCGGATGCCAGCACAGCAGCCGGGGTCGACCCGGCCGGTGTCGTCTGGACGAGCACCGACGACGCCCGCACGTGGCAGCGCGCCGCGGACCTCGGCGAGGCCCCGCACGCCATCGGGGCTGCTGTCGCCGCGGCTGGGCTGCGGGTGGCCGTGGTCACCGGCGAGGGGCTCGTCGAGTCCGTCGATGGTGGGGCGACGTTCACCACGCTGCTCACCTCTTGACACCACCGCAGGCCGGCCCACCGACCAGGGACGACGGCGCCCGCCCGGCGGCGTGCCGTCGTTCCTGCGGGACAGGCGGCGTCGTCCGTCAGCCGGTGGGGCAGTCGCGCAGTGCGGACCCACTGAACTCCGGAACGGGCCGAGCCTGGGCCTCCTCGACGGTCTCGGCCTCCCCGTTCTCCTCGATGTCCTCGATCAGCCACTCCATCTCGGCGATCTCCCGCTCCTGGGCGCGGATGATCTCGACGGCGAGCTGGCAGACGCGGACGTCGTCGATGTCGGCACGCTCGGAACGGGTGATGGCCATGGAGTGGTGCGGGATCATCGCCTGCATCCAGTCGACGTCGTCCACCGTGGCTTGGCTGCGGTCGAGGGCTATGCCCCCACCCAGCAGCAGGAGGCTCACCGCCACGATGGCGATGTTGCCCTTTACGTTCTTGTACATGTTCAGCATCCAGCCGAGCATGACCAGCCCCATGGTGCCGCCCATGGTGAGCGCCATGAACACACGGCTCTCGCTGAACTGGACGTGGCTCCACTCCCACGTGCTCGCGAACATGGTCCAGTACATGACGACCACGGATGTGGTGATCATCGCCGCGAAGCGCAGGTACATCTTCGTCTCCATCTTGCGGTGACCGGATTCGTCGTGGTGGCCGGACTCCTCGCCGCCATGACCGCGCCGGTGCTCCTCGTTGCTGCTCTTCGTCGCCATGGGGGTGGTGCTCCGTTCTCTCGCCACCGGTGTCCGGAGGCCGGATGGGGATCGTCGTGCCGGTACGACGTGCCGGCGCCGCCTCGGACGTGCTGGTGCCCGGGGAGGCCTGCACGTCGGGCCGGGGGTTCGGTCAGCCCAGCGAGCCGGCGACATCGCGCAGCTTGTCGCCGACAGAACCCGCGGTACCCGTAGACCCGTACGGGTATGAGCGCGTCGGAGGTGTTTTCTGGATGTCCGAACCCACCCACGCGCACCCGGTCGACCCCGAGCGGGTCGCCCACGCCCGGGCCCGGCTGCCCAGCCGTGACGACGCAGCCCGGCTGACCAGCGTGCTGAGCCTCATGGCCGATCCCACGCGCGCCCGGGTCCTGTTCGCACTCGACCTCGTGGAGGAACTCTGCGTGGGCGACCTCGCGCTGGCCCTGGAGGCCAATGAGGACGCCGTCGGGTACGCGCTGCGGCTGCTGCGCACGGCGGGGTTGGTGGTCAACCGGAAGGAGGGGCGCGTCGTGTACTACCGCCTCGCCGACGGCTTCCCCGAGCCGCTGCGCGAGCACTGCCTGCACCAGTTGATCAGCCTGACCGAAGCACCGGCGCCCGACGAGGGCTGAGCGCCAGGCGTCCCGGGCTCCGGCAGCGCTCGGTGGTGGGTCCAGTAGCGCTGCCCCGCGTGGTCCTCACCAGGCCGGCGACCGGCACCACGCTGGACGGACTACCTGACGGTCATGTGCCGAGGTAGACCGAAATGGCACCGAACAGGGCGAAACCGGCAGTGAGGAAGACCGGCCCCAGCCGCGAGGTCTCACCCTCGTGGGCCTCGCTGATCATCTCCTCGACCACGACGGCGGTCAGCGCACCGCCGGTGAGGGCCAGCACGGACAGGGTGACGATCTCGGGAGCGTCTCGCAGGGCCCAGAAACCGATGGTGGCGCCGAGCAGGATCGGAACGGTGAATCCTGCCGCCATGGCGATCCGCTTCTTCCGGCCGATGCCGGCGTTGCGCAGGGTGGCGACGGCGGCGAAGCCCTCCGGCACGTCGGCGGGCACCTGGCCGACCGCCAGCAGAAGACCGAGCGCCGGGTCGACCACGGTGCCGGTCCCGATCATCACGCCGTCGCTGAAGAGGTCCATCGAGACCCCGGAGAAGATGGTGAGGGCTCCGGACTGCTTCTCGCCGCCGCCGGTCCGGGCCTGCACGTATCCGATCGACCGGTCGAGCCCGATGAAGGTGGCCCCACCGGCGACGAAGGCCAGCAGGGGAACCCAGGGCAGGCCGGCACTCAGCGCCTCGGGCATCAGCTCCAGGCCGACCACCGCCAGCACGATCCCTGCTGCCAGGTGCAGAGCGAGGCTCAGCGTGCGCTCGGAGACGCGGGAGACCTCGGCGAGCAGGCCTCCGGAGAAGTTGCCGGCCGCGGGCAGGGCAGCCAGGCCGAGGACGATCAGGAAGTCCGACATCCGCCCCTCCAACCACGCCGTGATCGGCGATCTTCGGCGGCGTTCTTTCCCGCACTACCGCGGTACCGCTGACCGCAACCGCGCCCTGGGGCCGGACATCGGCGCGGGCCCCGGCAGCGCGGCTCGGCGCGCCGCGGCCTCCGAGGGCTACGAGCCCCCGGCTCGCCGGCCGGCCCACGACCCACCCGGCGGCGTGCGCCGATCGCCCGGTCCGGTGCCGTCGAGGCCGCCGTGCCCGCAGCCCGCAGGGCGGGTGAGGTCATCGCCCGCGGCGTGGCGGGTCCCAGCGCCGCTGGTCCTGGTGGTGGTCGTCCGCGTACCGCCGCAGCACCTCCGCCGCGGACTGGCCGGTGCCCAGGAACTGCTCGTCGATGATGCGGGCGAGGTCCCCGAGGGCGGTGTCGAGGACCTCGGCCGCGACCCGGACGTCCTGCCGGGGGGCAGCTCGTCCGGCGGCGACCAGATCGACCGCGACCCCCAGCTGCGCCGGCAGCGAGGCATCGGTGCTGCCCTCGCGGAAGTAGTAGGTCTCGGCGTACTCGGTGAGGTCGACGCGGGCCTGCACCACCTGGGCCGACAGGCCGTCGAGCAGGGTCGCCGCCGACGCGGAGCCGGGGTCGTCCAGCAGTCCGGCGGTGGCCGAGCGGCGCAGCAGCGACAGCCGGACGGCGAGGCTGCGCCGACGGATCAGCGCCGGGTAGACCTGCAGCACCCAGGTCACGGACGCGGTGAGCAGCGCGAAACCGAACACGGCTTGCAGCGGCACCGCGATTCTCAGCCACGCTGCGGTCGGCAGCACATCACCGAACCCGAGGGTGGCCACGGTGACCATCGAGACGTAGACGGCATCCAGCACACCACCGCGCTCGGCCCGGTCCAGCGAGGAGCTGAACGCGAAACCCTCCGGCAGGTGCGGCGCGTAGAGCAACGCACCGCCGAGAACGAGGAGCAGCAGCCACACGGCGATCACCCCCGCCAGTGCCAGCGGACCGGTCAGGATGCCCGAGGCGCCGGCTCGCCGTCGCCGGCGGCCCAGGCGCCAGACCAGGCGCATGACGTGGGAACTGAGGTCTCCCTGCCCGCTCGGATACCACAGCGTGCGGAAGATGTCCCGCAGCGTCAGGACCGTCACCGCCGCTCCGGCGACCGTCACCAGCCAGCCCAGCCATCCCGCCATCGTCCCGAGCCTGGCAGAGCAGGACCCGTTCCGCCGTGCGTGGGCACAGGTCCCGGCAGCGGAGCGGGTGACGAAGGACTCACCGGTCAACCCTCACGTGAGGGACGAGTTCCCGGCAGACTGCTCCTGACACCGGCGACGCAGCTGCCGGCGCGATGCACCGGGCACCAGCCGGCGTCGCCGCCGACCCGGCGCGCCACCGCCGCGGTGCATGACGCACCACTCCCGACCCGGCACCACCCGGTGCTGCCCACCCGCGCCGACGACGGCGCACCCCGAACGAGACGGATCCATGACCTCAGCTGTCGCCGCGCCGCCCCGCCTCCGCCGGCCGGCGTGGCTGTCCCCGGGCACCGCCCGCACCGAGGTCCTCGCCGGCCTCGTCGTCGCGCTGGCCCTGATCCCCGAGGCGATCAGCTTCTCCATCCTCGCCGGGGTCGACCCTCGCGTCGGGCTGTTTTCCTCCTTCGTGATGGCCGTGGTGATCGCCTTCACCGGCGGCCGGCCGGCGATGATCACCGCCGCCACGGGGGCGATCGCCCTGGTCGTCGCACCGCTGGCGCTCGAGCACGGCGTCGAGTACCTGTTCGCCGCCGTCGTGCTGGGCGGGATCTTCCAGGTGCTGCTGGCCGCGGCCGGCGTGGCCAGGCTGATGCGGTTCATCCCGCGCAGCGTCATGGTCGGCTTCGTCAACGCGCTGGCGATCCTCATCTTCGCCGCCCAGCTGCCGCACCTGGTCGACGTCCCCTGGCTGGTCTACCCGCTGGTCGCCGCCGGGCTGGCGATGATCTTCCTGCTGCCGCGGCTGACGACCGCCGTCCCCTCGCCGCTGATCTCCATCGTGGTGCTCACCGGTCTCACCATCGCCGCCGGCTGGACCCTGCCGGACGTCGGTGACCAGGGGGAGCTCCCCGACAGCCTGCCCTTCCTCGGCATCCCGGCGGTCCCGTTCACCTGGGAGACGCTGACGATCATCGCGCCCTTCGCGCTGGGCGTGGCCCTGGTCGGGTTGATGGAGTCGCTCATGACGGCGAAGCTGGTCGACGACCTCACCGACACCGGCTCGGACAAGACGCGGGAGTCGTGGGGTCAGGGCGTGGCGAACGTGGCGTCCGGCTTCTTCGGCGGCATGGGCGGTTGCGCGATGATCGGCCAGACGATGATCAACGTGAAGTCCGGCGCCCGGACCCGGCTGTCGACGTTCCTCTCCGGCGTCTTCCTGCTGATCCTCGTCGTGGCGCTCGGCGACGTCGTCGCGATCATCCCGATGGCCGCCCTGGTCGCCGTCATGATCTTCGTGTCGATCGCCACCTTCGACTGGCACAGCCTGCGCACCATCCACCGGATGCCGCGCAGCGAGACGACGGTGATGCTCACGACCGTCGCCGGCACGCTGATCACCCACAACCTGGCCATCGGGGTCGGCGTCGGCGTCCTGGTCGCCTGCGTGCTCTTCGCCCGCCGGGTGGCGCACCTGGTCGAGGTCACCAGCGTCCTCGACCCCGACGGCGGGACGCGCGTCTACTCGGTGCACGGCGCCCTGTTCTTCGCCTCGAGCAACGACCTCGTCTCCCAGTTCGACTACAACGGCGACCCGGAGAGCGTCGTGGTCGACCTGTCCGACGCGCACGTCTGGGACGCCTCGACCGTCGCCGTGCTCGACGCGATCACGCACAAGTACGGGATGCGCGGGAAGACGGTCGAGTTCGTCGGGCTCACCGGCCACTCGGCCGACCGGTTCCAGCGGCACACCGGCCGGCTCGCCGGGGCGCACTGATGCAGGTGACGCGCACGGGGCTGCTCCAGATCGGCCAGGTCGCCGAGCGCACCGGGCTGAGCCTGCGCACCATCCGCTGGTACGAGGAGGAGGGCCTCGTCGTCCCGACCTCGCGGACCGAGGGCGGCTTCCGGCTGTACAGCGCCGACGACGTCGCCCGCCTCGAGGTGATCAAGCGGATGAAGCCGCTCGGGTTCGCGCTGGAGGAGATGCGCGAGCTGCTGGGCCTGCTCGCCGACCTCGACGCCGGCACCGGCGACCGGTCCGCGCTGCTGGACCGGCTGCGGATGTTCCACGAGGCGGCGACCGCCCGGGTCACCGCCCTCCGCGAGCAGCTCGCCGTTGCCGAGGGCTTCGCCGACGGCCTCGCCGGCCAGCTCGACGCCCGGGGCTGACCCGCCCGCCGGGGCGGCCGGTCTCCCCGGACCGGCCGCTCCCGCGATCACACCCTGGTGTTGCGCTTGGTCCACCCCCAGGCCGCGGTGGCCAGGAACAGCACCACGCCGATGACGAGCAGCCAGAACAGCCCCTCGACGATGGCTCCGAGGACGGCGAGCGCCAGCCACACGACCAGCAGCAGTCCGATCAGTCCGAGCACGGGATCCTCCTCCCCCTCGGCGCGTGGGCGCTCCGCGACCCGCGCGCACGTCCGACGTGCCGGTGACCGGGGTCGCGTACCCGACCGGCGCCACCACCATGCGCCGCACCCGCACACGGGATCGGTGGAGGCGTCAGGATGGGCGCGCGCACCGGCGCACCTTCGCCGGCAGCGGACGGAGGTGGGGGGCATGACGGGACGGGCGCCGGCCTCCATCGGGGATCCTGCCGCGGCACGACCACGCCGCACTCCCGGGACGGCGGCGGGAGCGCACGCCGCCACGTCCCCGCCGACCGGCCGGACCGGGTTCCTCCAGCGCGAGGCGACGATCGCGGGACGGGCCCTGGTGATCGGCCTGGCCGCGCTCGGGGTGGTCTGGCTGGTGCTCCAGGTCCAGTTCGTCGCCGCCGCGGCGATGCTCGGCATCGCCCAGGTCGCCATGCTGTGGCCGATCGCGAGCTGGCTGCGGCGGCGCGGCGTGCCGGCGGTGCTCGCGGCGATCCTCTGCGTCGTCGGCTACCTGGCCTTCTTCGTCAGCGTGCTGACCTTCCTGGTCCTGCAGCTCATCGAGGCCTGGCCGGGCCTGGTCGCCGCCGGCGTCGACGCCGTGAACTCCACGACCGCATGGGTGCAGGCGCGGACCGACGACCTGGACAACGCGGGGCTGGACCAGGTGCTCGAGCAGCTGGAGTCCTCGGTGGGCACGGCGGCCGCCGGCCTCGGGGGCGCGGCCGCCCAGGGGCTGAACGCGGTCGGCACCATCACCACGGTCCTGCTCATCGCGCTCTTCTTCACCCTCTTCGCCCTCACCAGCGGGGACCGGCTGTGGCGGCAGTTCGTCCGCGCGCTGCCCGTGGAGTACCGGTCGCCGACCGACGCCGCCTTCCGCGCCGGCCTGCGCACGGCCAGGGCGTGGTTCTACGCCTCGACCGCCACCGGGCTGGTCGACGGCGTGCTCATCGGCCTCGGGCTGTGGCTGCTCGACGTCCCGCTGGCCCTCCCCCTCGGCGCGCTGACCTTCCTGCTCGCCTACGTGCCCCTCGTCGGCGCGACGCTCGCCGGCGCCGTGGCGGTGGCGGTGGCCGGCGTGACCAACGGCTGGAGCACGGCGCTGTGGGCGCTGCTCGTCGTCGTCGTGGTGCAGCAGATCGAGGGCAACGTGCTCGCGCCGCTCCTGCTGTCGCGGGCGATCAGCTTCCACCCGCTGGTCGTGCTGCTGCTCACCACCGGGGCCGCCTCCGCCTTCGGCCTGCTGGGTCTGTTCGTCGCGGTGCCGGTGGCCGGCGTGCTCGCGGCGGCCGTGCAGGGCTGGCGGCGGCAGGTCGGCCGGCAGGCGGCGGAGCCACCGGACGACGGCGACGCCGTGGCCGGCGGGCGCACCGACGACGAGGTCGACGGCGCCGGCCGCCCACCCGCGCGACCGGGGACGCCGGCGTCCTGACCGCGGCACGGGGCGCGCGCGCTCGACCTGCCGGCCGGCGCGAACACCGCTACCGTTCGCCCGATCATCGTCTCCGCCGGAGGTGGGCCCGTGCCCGAATCCATCCTGGTAGGCCTCGACGGCAGCGAGGCGAGCGGTCGCGCCGCGGACGCGGCGGCCGACGCGGCCCGTCGCCACGACCTGCGGCTGGTCCTCGCCTGCGTCGTCCCCTGGTCGCCCTACTCCTTCACCACCGCGGAGGAGAACGAACGCCGCTCCGTGGAGAAGGAACGGGAGGCGACCGCCGCGCGCGAACGCGTGCTCGAACCGGTGATCGCCCGGCTCTCCGAGCCCGGGGACCTCGCGATCGAGAGTGCCGTCCGGCACGGGCACCCCGCCGAGACGCTGGTGCGGCTGGCCCGCGAGCACGACGCCGCCTGGATCACCGTCGGCCGCGTCGGGCAGAGCCGGGTGCGCACCCTGCTGTTCGGCTCGACGCCGAGCAGCCTCATCCAGCTCTCCCCGATCCCCGTCCTGGTGGTGCCGTGATGACCTCGCCGTCCGACTCGCTGCTGGCCGCCACCTTCGACGAGCAGGTCGACGGCTTCTTCGCGCCGATCTCCGATGTCATCACCACGGTCGTCTTCTTCGCCGTGCCGCTGGACTTCATCGACGAGGGCGTGGAGCTCCCGCTCATCGTCGTCTGGCTGGTCATCGCGGGCCTGTTCTTCACCATCTACCTGCGCGGCTTCCAGTTCCGCGCCTTCCGGCACGCCATCGAGCTGATCCGCGGCCGGTACGACGACCCGCGGGACGCCGGCGAGGTCACCCACTTCCAGGCGCTGGCGACGGCGGTGTCGGGCACCGTCGGCCTCGGCAACATCGCCGGCGTCGCGATCGCGATCTCGCTGGGCGGGCCGGGCGCCACGCTGTGGATGATCATCGCGGGCCTGCTCGGCATGTGCACCAAGGGCGTCGAGTGCACGCTCGGGGTGAAGTACCGCAACGTCTACCCCGACGGCCGGGTCTCCGGTGGCCCGATGTACTACCTGACCAAGGGGCTGCGCGAGAAGAGCCCGCGGCTGGGCACCTTCGGCAAGGTGCTCGCCGTCCTGTTCTGCATCTTCACCCTCGGCGGGGCCGTCGGCGGTGGCAACATGTTCCAGGCCAACCAGGCCTTCAACCAGGCGCAGTCGGTCACCGGCGGCGACGACGGCCCGCTCGGGTTCGGCGCCGCCGGCGCGGTGTTCGGGTTCGTGCTGGCACTGCTGGTGGGGGCGGTGATCATCGGCGGCATCCGCAGCATCGCCCGGGTCACCGACAAGCTGGTGCCGTTCATGGCGGTCTTCTACGTGCTCGCCTGCCTGACCGTGCTCCTGGCCAATTTCTCCGACATCCCGGCGGCGCTCTGGGCGATCGTCTCCCAGGCGTTCTCCCCCGAGGCCGGCTTCGGCGGCATCGTCGGCGTGCTCATCCAGGGTTTCCGCCGGGCGGCGTTCAGCAACGAGGCGGGGCTGGGTTCGGCCGCCATCGCGCACTCCGCGGTCAAGACGGAGCACCCGGCCACCGAGGGGCACGTCGCCGTCCTCGAGCCGTTCATCGACACCGTCGTCATCTGCACGATGACCGCGCTGGCCATCGTCATCACCGGCACCTACGCCGACGAGGCGAGCGACGCGGGCGTGGAGACGACGTCGGCGGCCTTCGAGACCGTGGTCAGCTGGTTCCCCATCGTGCTGGCGATCGCGGTGATCCTCTTCGCGTACTCGACGATGCTGGCCTGGAGCTACTACGGCCTGAAGGCCGCGACCTACCTCTTCGGCGAGTCGATGGTCGTCGACCGGACGTGGAAGCTCGTCTTCTGCCTCTTCGTCATCATCGGGGCGTCGTCCACGGTCGAGTCGGTGATCGGCTTCTCCGACAGCATGATCTTCCTGATGTCCCTGCCGAACATCATCGGCCTCTACATCCTGGCCCGGGTGGTGAAGCGGGAGCTCAACGGCTACCGCGCCCGGATCGACAGCGGCGAGATCCTGCCGGTCGCCGAGCGGACCTGACCGGCGCCGCACCGGGTGGCCGGTCCGGGTCACTCCCGCTCGCGCCGGGTGCGCACGGGCGGGAACGGCGCGTGCACGTCGAAGTGCACCCCGACCATCCGGATGGTGCAGCACAGCGCGGCGGCGCTGATCGAGGCGACCGGGCCGCGGGTGCCGAGCAGATCGGCCACCACCACGGCGGTGGCCCCGACCAGCGCCGGGACGGCGTAGAGACCGCTGGTGAGCACCGAGGGCACCTGGCGGATCAGCACGTCCCGGAGGGTGCCGCCGCCCACGCCGGTGATCGTGCCGACGATCACCGCCTGCGCGGGGCCGAAGCCGAGGTCGAGCGCCTTGAGGGCGCCGGTGACCGCGAAGAGGCTCAGGCCGGCGGCGTCCAGCACGTTGATGGTCCCGTTGAGCCGCTCCAGGTACGGGCCGGCGACGAAGGCGATCAGGCCCCCGCCGGCGGCCACGGCGAGGTAGCGCCAGTCGACGAACGTCGCCGGGGGCAGGCTGTCCAGGAAGACGTCGCGGATGGTGCCGCCCCCGAGCGCGGTGATCATGCCCAGGGTGACCACGCCGACGATGTCGAGCCGGGTGGTGCGCAGCGCGGTCAGCGCACCGTTGAGCGCGAAGGCGAAGGTGCCGACGAGGTCGAGCACCAGCAGGGCCGTCGTGGCCACGGATCCGCCCCCTCTGCAGGACTCCGGGAGGCATCAGCTTCCCAGGCGGTCCCCGCGGGCGGTGAAGGCCTCGACGATCGACTGCCAGTGCTCGACGTGCGGGCCGGTGCGGGGGGCGTCGGGCTGCAGCGCGTAGGTGAGCGCCTGACCCCGCATCGAGGTGAGCAGCACCTGGTAGACCGCCTCGGCCTGCGGGTGCCGCGCCACCTGCTCGCCGAACACCTCCATCGCCAGGGTCCGCAGCTGCGCCCCGAGGCGGCGCTCGTGCGGGAGCAGCGCGGCGCGGAGCTCCGGATCGGTCCGGGCCGCACCCCACAGCTCCATCGCCGCGACGAACAGCTCGCCGTGGAAGCGTTCCCAGATCAGCTCCACGCCGAGCCGGACGCGGGCGGCCGCGTCCGCCGGCAGGTCGGCCGCGGCCTGGCGCACGCTCGCGCTGAACTCCTCGTAGAGGTGGTCGACGGCGGCCAGCACGAGGTCGGCCTTCGTCGTGAACTGGTGGGTCAGCGCGCCCCGGGAGACGCCGGCCCGCCGCTGCACCTCCTGGGTGGTGGTGCGCGCGTAGCCGAGCTCGACCAGCGCCTCCACCGTGGCGCGCACCAGCGCCTCGCGGGTGCTGGCCCGCCGCTCGGCCTGCGTCCGGCGCGCGGCCGGGGCAGCGGTCACCTCGGCGTCCTCGCTCCCCCGCCGTCGTGCTCAGACCGCCGCGGCAGCGCGCAGGCTGCCGGCCGGCACGGCGCGCTCCAGCAGGATCGCCGGCGGCCGGAACCGCTCGCCGTAGCGGTCGGCCAGCTCGTCGGCCCGGGCGACGAAGCCCGCGACCCCGCCCGCGTACTGGTCGACGTACTGCAGCACGCCCCCGTACAGGGGTGGGAAGCCGATGCCCATGATCGAGCCGATGTTCGCGTCCTCGACGGTGCGCAGCACCTGCTCCTCCAGGCAGCGCGCGGTCTCCACGGCCATGGCGAACAGCAGCCGCTCCTGCGCGTCCCGGAACGGCACGGCGTCGGACGACGGGAACAGCTCGGTGAGCCCCGGCCACACCCGCTTCTCGGGCTGCCAGTCGAAGAAGCCCTGCCCCGACGACTTCCCGGTGCGGCCGTGCTCGACCATCGTCCGCAGCACCGCGACGCCGGGGTGGTCGTCGGCGGCCCCGGCCTTCGCGGCCTCGTCGCGGATCTTCAGCGGCAGGGTGAGCGTCACCTCGTCGAGCAGGGTGAGCGGCCCGGCCGGGAAGCCGGCCTGCAGCGCGGCCCGCTCCACGCTCATCGGCGCCAGCCCCTCGGCCAGCAGCGCGGCGCCCTCCATCACCAGCGTGCCGAACACGCGGCTGGTGAAGAAGCCCCGGCTGTCGGAGACGACGATCGGGGTCTTGCCGATCTGCCGCACGGCGTCGTAGGCGCGGGCGAGTGCGGTGTCCGACGTCCGCTCCCCCACGATCAGCTCGACCAGCGGCATCTTGTCCACCGGCGAGAAGAAGTGCATGCCGACGACGTCGGCCTGCCGCTGCACGCCCTCGGCCAGGCTCGTGATCGGCAGCGTGCTGGTGTTGGAAGCCAGCAGCGCACCGCGCGCGGCGTGCGCCTCGGCCTCGGCGAGCACCCGGTGCTTGAGGGCGGTGTCCTCGAACACCGCCTCCACGATCACGTCGCAGCCGGCGAGGTCGGCGGCGTCGCCGGTGGGGGTGATGCGGGCGAGGAAGGCATCCGCCTTGCCCTGGCTCATCCGCCCGCGGGACACCTGCTTGCCGACCACGTTCGCGACGTGCGCCTTGCCCTTCCCGGCCGCCTCGGCGCTCACGTCCTTGAGCACCACGTCGACGCCGACCTTGGCGAAGGCGTGCGCGATCCCGGCGCCCATCATCCCGGCGCCGAGCACGCCGACCTTGGAGGCACGAGACGTCTCCTCCACCGCCGGGCGGGAGCCGCCGCCGTTGATCCGGTTCAGGTCGAACCACAGCGCCTGGATCATGTTGGTCGACACCTGGCCGACGACGAGGTCGACGAAGTAGCGCCCCTCGACGGTGAACGCGGTGTCGACGTCCACCTGCAGGCTCTCCACCGCGGCGGACAGGATCGCGTAGGGCGCCGGGTAGGGCGCGCCCTTGAGCTGCTTGGTCAGGTTGGCCGGGAAGGCGGGCAGGCTCGACGCCAGCGACGGCGTGGAGGGGGTCCCGCCGGGCACCTTGTAGCCCTTGGTGTCCCACGGCTGGGCGGCGTCCGGGTTGGCGAGCACCCACTGCTTCGCCTTGGCCAGCAGCTCGTCCGCGCTCGCGAGCTCGTGCACCAGTCCGAGCTCCAGCGCCTTCTCGGGGCGGACCTGCCGGCCCTGCAGCAGCAGCTCCAGCAGCGCCGTCGTCAGCCCGAGCAGCCGGACCGACCGGACCACCCCGCCCCCACCGGGCAGCAGACCGAGGGTGACCTCGGGGAAGCCGAGCTTGACCTTCGGGTCGTCCAGGACGACGCGGTGGTGGGTGGCCAACGCGATCTCCAGCCCGCCGCCGAGCGCGGCGCCGTTGATCGCCGCGGCGACCGGGACCCCGAGGGTCTCCAGCCGGCGCAGCTGGCGCTTCACCAGCGTGACCTGGGCGAGGACCTGGTCGCGGGTCTCGGGTGTGGCCTGGATCAGGCTGCCCAGGTTGCCGCCGGCGAAGAAGGTCTTCTTCGCGCTCGTCAGGACGACGCCGCGGACGGACTCCTTCTCGCGCTCCAGCCGGTCGATCGTCTCGCCCATCGACCGCACGTACGCGTCGTTCATGGTGTTCGCCGACGACGCGGGGTCGTCCAGGGTGAGGGTGATGACGCCGTCGGCGTCCTGCTCCCAGCGGATGGTGCTCTCGGACATGCGGAGTGCTCCTCAGACTCGCTCGACGACGGTGGCGATGCCCATGCCGCCGCCGACGCACAGGGTGGCCAGGCCGTAGCGCAGGTCGCGCCGCTCGAGCTCGTCGACGAGCGAGCCCAGGATCATCGCGCCGGTGGCGCCCAGCGGGTGCCCCATGGAGATGGCGCCGCCGTTGACGTTGACCTGCTCGTGGTCGAAGCCGGTGTCGGCCATGAACCGCAGGACGACGGCGGCGAACGCCTCGTTCATCTCGACCAGGTCGATGTCGTCGACGGTCAGCCCGGCCTTGGCCAGTGCCTTGTGCGTGGCCGGCGCCGGGCCGGTCAGCATGATCACCGGGTCGGAGCCGGAGACGGCGGTGCTCACGATGCGCGCCCGCGGGGTCAGCCCGTGGCGCCGCCCGGCCTCCTCGGTGCCGACGACGACCAGCGCGGCGCCGTCGACGATGCCGCTGGAGTTGCCGGCCGTGTGCACGTGGTCGATCCGCTCGACCCAGTGGTACTTCTGCAGCGCGACGGCGTCGAAGCCGCCCATGTCACCGATGCCGGCGAACGCCGAGGGCAGGGCGCCCAGCGACTCGACGGTCGTGCCGGGGCGGACGAGCTCGTCGGCGTCGAGGACGACGGTGCCGTTCCTGTCCGTCACCGGGACGACGGAGCGCTCGAAGTACCCGTTGGACCAGGCCTTGGCGGCGCGGGCGTGCGACTCGGCGGCGTACGCATCGACGTCCTCCCGGCTCCAGCCGGCCAGGGTGGCGATCAGGTCGGCGCCGATGCCCTGGGGGACGAAGCCGGTGCGGGCGGCGGTCTCGGGGTCCATCGGCCAGGCGCCGCCGTCGGAGCCCATGGGCACCCGCGACATCGACTCGACGCCGCCGGCCAGCACCAGGTCCTCGAAGCCGGAGCGGACCTTCTGCGCGGCGAGGTTGACCGCCTCGAGGCCGCTGGCGCAGAAGCGGTTGATCTGCACGCCGGCCACCGTGTCGGGCAGGCCGGCGGCGAGCGCCGCCGTCCGCGCTATGACCGCGCCCTGCTCACCGACCGGGGAGACGACGCCGAGCACGATGTCGTCGACCAGGCCTGCATCCAGTTGCGGGTTGCGCTGCCGGACGGCGTCGATCAGGCCCGTGGTCAGGCTGATCGGCTTGACCGAGTGCAGCCCTCCGGTCTTCTTGCCCTTGCCGCGCGGGGTGCGCACGGCGTCGTAGATGAACGCCTCGGCGGTCATGCGTAGTCCTCTCGTCTCGCTTCGGATGGGGGTCAGACGCCGAGCGAGCGGCCGACGATCTCCTTCATGATCTCGGTCGTCCCGCCGTAGATGGTCTGGATGCGCGAGTCGAGGAAGGCCTTCGCGACCGGGTACTCGAGCATGTAGCCGTAGCCGCCGTGCAGCTGGAGGCACCGGTCGACGACCCGCTTCTGGAGCTCCGTCGTCCACCACTTGGCCATCGCCGCGTCCTCGACGGTGAACCGGCCGGCGTTGTGCTCGAGGATCGCCTTCTCGAGGTAGGTCTCGGCGATCGACACCTCGGTGTGCATCTCGGCGAGCTCGAACCGGGTGTTCTGGAAGCTGCCGATCGGCTTGCCGAAGGCGGTGCGCTCCTTGCAGTACCGGACGGTCAGGTCGAGCACGATGCGGGCAGAGGCGACGGCGCCCGCGGCGATGCTGAGGCGCTCCTGCGGCAGGTTCTCCATGAGGTGGAAGAAGCCGTGGCCCTCGGTGCCGAGCAGGTTGGCCGCGGGCACCCGCACGTCCTCGAAGAACAGCTCGGCGGTGTCCTGCGCCTTGAGGCCGATCTTGTCGAGGTTGCGCCCGCGCTCGAACCCCGGCATGCCGCGCTCGACGACGAGCAGGGAGAAGCCCCGGGCGCCGGCCTCGGGGTCGGTGCGGGCGACGACGATGACCAGGTCGGCGTTGATGCCGTTGGTGATGAACGTCTTCGACCCGTTCAGCACCCATTCGTCGCCGTCCCGGCGGGCCGTCGTCCGCAGGCCCTGCAGGTCCGAGCCCGCGCCCGGTTCGGTCATGGCGATCGCGGTGATGATCTCGCCGCTGACCAGCCCGGGCAGCCACCGCCGCTTCTGCTCGTCGGTGGTGAGCCCGATCAGGTAAGGGGCGACGACGTCGTTCTGCAGGGTGAAGCCCAGCCCGCTCGCCCCGGCGCGGCTGACCTCGGCGGAGAGGATCGCGTTGTAGCGGAAGTCCTTGACCCCGCCGCCGCCGTACTCCTCGGGCACGTCCATGCCCAGCAGGCCCTGCTCCCCCGCCCGCAGCCAGACGGCGCGGTCGACGACGCCGGCCCGCTCCCACTCGTCGTGGTGGGGGGTCACCTCCTTGGCCAGGAAGTCCCGCAGCATCGCGCGGAACGACTCGTGCTCGGCCTCGTAGAGAGCTGACTGCACACCGACCTCCGGGAAGTCCTGGATCTCCGGCGGTCCCCGCGCCGGGAACCCGAACATACAGACCACTCGTTCTGTATCTTCGCGAGCCACGTCACAACGCCGTGTCGTCACCCCGAGGAGCCCACCCGTGCAGGAGTACTCCAGCCCCACCGCTTTCGAGGTCCCGTCCACCGCCGCGCTGCCCGACGCGGTGACCACGCACGCCCGCGAGAACCCCGACCGGGTCGCGCTGAGCCGCAACGTCGGCGGCAGCTGGGTGCCGGTCACCAGCCGCGAGTTCGCCGAGCAGGTCGCAGCGCTCGCCCGCGGCATGATCGCGGCCGGCGTCGGACCGGGTGACCGGGTCGGCATCCTCGGCCGGACGAGCTACGAGTGGACGCTGGCCGACTACGCGATCTGGACCGCCGGCGGCGTCGGCGTCCCCATCTACGAGACCTCCTCGGACGAGCAGGCGCAGTGGATCCTGTCGGACTCCGGCGCGGTCGCCGTCGTCGTCGAGACCGCCGCGCACCGCGCCCTGGTGGAGTCGGTGCGGTCGGACCTGCCCGGCCTGCGCGAGGTCTGGACCATCGACGCGGGTGATCTGGACGCCGTCGCCGCCCGCGCCGGCGAGGTGCCCGAGGAGGAGCTGGCCGCGCGCCGCGCCACGCTCACCACCGACACCCTCGCCACGATCATCTACACCTCGGGGACCACCGGGCGCCCCAAGGGCTGCGAGCTCACCCACGGCAACCTGCTGTACGTCGCCGAGCTCGCCCCCAGGGTGATCCCGGCGATGGTGGCCGAGGGCGCGAGCTCGCTGCTCTTCCTGCCGCTGGCGCACGTCTTCGCGCGGATCATCGAGGTCGGCTGCATCCAGAACGGCGCACGGCTCGGCCACACCCCCGACCTCGCCTCGCTGCTGGCCGACCTCAGCACCTTCCGGCCGACCTTCCTCGTCGCCGTCCCACGCGTCTTCGAGAAGGTCTACAACGGCGCCCGGCAGAAGGCGCACGCCGGCGGCAAGGGCGCGATCTTCGACCGCGCCGAGCGGGTCGCCGTCGCCTGGTCGAAGGGGCAGGACACCGGCGGCCCCTCGCTCGGGGTGACGCTGCAGCACGCGCTGTTCGACCGGCTGGTCTACGGCAAGCTGCGGGCGGCGATGGGCGGTCAGGTGGAGTACGCGCTCTCCGGCGGCGCTCCGCTCGGCGAGCGGCTCGGCCACTTCTTCCGCGGCATCGGCGTCACCATCCTCGAGGGCTACGGCCTCACCGAGACCGCCGGGCCGAGCACCGTCAGCGGCCCGGACGCCCTCAAGGTGGGCACCGTGGGCCGCCCCGCTCCCGGCTCGGCGGTGCGCATCGACGAGCACGGCGAGATCCTCGTGCGCGGACCGCAGGTGTTCCGCGGCTACTGGCACAACCCGGAGGCGACCGCCGAGGCGATGCGCGACGGCTGGTTCCGCACCGGCGACATCGGGGTGCTCGACGACGAGGGCTACGTGACGATCACCGGCCGGATCAAGGAGCTGATCGTGACCTCGGCCGGGAAGAACGTCTCCCCCGCGGTGCTCGAGGACAGGATCCGCGCCCACCCGCTGGTCAGCCAGTGCATCGTCGTCGGCGACAACCGGCCGTTCATCGGCGCGCTGATCACCCTGGACGCCGAGGCGCTGCCCGGGTGGCTGGAGACCGAGGGGCGCCCGGCCGACACGCCGCTGGCCGAGCTGGTCGACGACCCGGAGGTGCTCGCGGAGATCCAGGCGGCGGTGGACGCGGCGAACAGGCAGGTGTCGAAGGCCGAGTCGATCCGCTCCTTCGCCGTCCTCCCGGTCGAGTGGACGGTGGAGGGCGGGCAGCTGACCCCCTCCCTGAAGCTCAAGCGCTCCGTGGTCATGAAGGAGTTCGCCGCCGAGGTGGAGAAGATCTACGCCTCCTGAACCGGCCCTCCTCCGCGTGCCCCCGGCCCCCTGCGGGCCGGGGGCACGCGGCCGTCCGGGGCCCCCGCGCCCGCCCGCACCCCCGATTCCGGAACGGGTGGGACCGGTGTGACGGGTGCGGCCGACACGTGCCCGGCGGTGGTGGCGCAACCGGCGGCGGGCTCGGACTCTGGGCGCATGACGAGCGTCTACGCGTACGGCACGGCACACGCGGTCGTCATGGTCGGCTCCTTCGGCGCCGAGGGCCTCACCCCGCGCCAGATCGGCCCGGCGCACGCGACGATCGGCCGGGTGAACGGGCAGAGCCGCAAGGCGCTCTGCGGCGCCTACGTCTCCATCGACGAGCAGCTGCCCTGGCCGCCGGAGGGCTACGACGAAGCCCAGCTCTGCCCGAACTGCGCCACCCTCGCCGCCCTCTGACCCCTTGGGGCATAGGAAGCTTTACCTGCGGGTTCGGCCACCAAGACGCAGGTAAAGCTTCCTATGCCCCCTCAGCTGCCGCCGGCGACCGACGGCAGCACCTGCACCACCGCGCCGTCGCGGACCGCCGTCGCCAGACCGCCCTGCCAGCGCGCGTCCTCCCCGTCGACGTAGACGTTGACGAACCGCCGCACTGCCCCCGCCTCGTCCCGGATGCGCCGGCCGAGCACCGGGTGCCGGGCGGCCACCGCGTCGAGCACCGCACCCAGCGTCGTGCCGTCCGGGTCGACCTGCAGGTGCCGCGTCCCACCGGCGAGGTCGGCCAGCGACCCGGGCAGCACCACCTCCACGCGCATGCCGGCCCCCGTCACGGCAGCCGGGCCGCCCGCACGACGAGCACGTCGGGCAGGTGCTCGGCCACCAGGGTGAAGGTGTCCCCCTCGTCGGCGCTGGCGTAGACGCAGCCGTCGCGGGTGCCGACGTACAGGCCGGTGACCTCGTGGTCGTCGGTGCAGAACGCATCGCGCAGCACCGCGGTCCAGGCACCGTCGGGGAGCCCCGCGCCGACCTCGGTCCAGCTGCCGCCGGCGTCGCGGGTGCGGTGGACGCGGAGCCGGCCGTCCGGCGGCACGCGCTGCACGTCGGCGACCAGTGGGACGACCCAGGCCGTGCCCGGCGCGGTCGGCGAGGCCGCGATCGGGAAGCCGAAGTCGGCCGGGAGCCCGTCGGCGATCGACGTCCACGACCCGCCGCCGTCGTCGGTGCGGAAGACGCCGAAGTGGTTCTGCGCGTACATCCGCGCGGGGTCGCCCGCGTCGGCGGCGACCTTGTGCACGCACTGCCCGTACTCCGGTGGCTCGGGCAGGAAGACGGCGCTGATCCCGCGGTTGTGCGGCGTCCACCCACTGGCCCCGTCGTCGCTGACGTAGACCCCGCCGGTGCTCATCGCGACGGTCACCCGGTCGGTGGCCGGGTCGGGGAGCACGGTGTGCACCGCACCGCCACCGGCCCCGGGCTCCCAGGTGGGCCGGTGCGGGTGGTCCCACAGCCCGCGCACCAGCGTGAAGCTGCACCCGCCGTCGGTGCTGCGCCACAGCGACTGCGGCTCGCAGCCGGCCCAGACAAGGTCGGGGCGGTCGGCGGAGTCGGGCCGCAGCTGCCACACCCGGCCGAGCGCGGCGCCGGTGTCCTCCGGGAAGCGGATGGCCCCGTGGTCGGTCTCCTGCCAGCTGCGGCCCAGGTCGTCCGACCACGTGACCGACGGCCCCCAGTGCCCGTACTGGACCCCCGCCAGCACCCGCGGCGTCGGGCGCCGGGTGTCCACCGAGACGGCCGCCACCTCCTGGGCCAGCAGGTGCGGCCCGTCCAGGGACCACGTGCGGCGGTCGTCGTCACTGCGGGCCAGCCACAGCCCCTTGCGCGTCCCGATGGCCAGCAGATCGGTCATGGCACCCCTCCGGTTCGACGGTCCTCGGGATGGGGACCGCCGCGGGGTCGGGAACTGAGCGGTGGGGCCTCAGATCCGCGTGGCGCCGCCCTCGGGGTGCGGCTGCCGGCCGTCGGAGGAGACGTCGGGGGCCAGGCGCTGCGCCTCGGCACGCAGCTGCTCGGCGGCGGTGCGGTCCTCGTCGGCGCGGGCGGCGCGCTGCCGGGCCTCCTGCTCGGCGAGCGCGGCGCGCTCCTGCACCTCGGCGAGCTCCCGGCGGGCGCGGGCCGCCTGCTCCTCGGCGAGCGCCTGCTCCTTCTCGGCGCGGGCGCCGCGGATCTCGGCCTCGCGCAGATGATCGCGGGCCTCCTCGCGCTGCTGCGCCCGCTTGCGGGCCCCCGTGGTCCGCGAGCGCCTGGTCAGCGCGAACGCCACCAACGCCAGCAGCACCAGCGCCACCACGATCAGCACGACGATCAACCACGGCTCCACGACGGACCCCCTCCTCGGATGCGTCGTCGTGGTGCCCCCCTGGGGTGCCCGGGAAACGCCCCGCCCTAGGCCAGCGCGCTGCCGGCGACCCACTTTTCCCACGGGATCGCCCAGTCGTAGATGGCCCCGTCGGCGGCCGAGAGCGTCGGGCCGATCGAGTTCTCGATCTCCACGACGTCGCCGGGCTGCGAGAAGTCGAAGAACCAGGCGGCGCGCTCGGTGGAGAGGTTGATGCAGCCGTGCGAGACGTTCTCGCTCCCCTGCTGGGCCACCGACCAGGGCGCGGCGTGCACGAACTCGCCGTTGTCGTTGAGCCGGACCGCGTACTCCACCGGCGTGCGGTAGCCGTCCGGGCTGTCCACCGGCGTGCCGTAGGTGCTGGAGTCCATGACCCGGTTCCGGTTCAGCTCGGTGACCACGTGCGGGCCGTTGCGGCTGGGGAACTCGGGGCCGCCGGCGCTCATCGGGAAGGTCTGCACCAGCTCGTCGCCGTCGTAGACGCGCATGGTGTGGGCGGCGGCGTCGGCCACGGAGACGTGCCGCTCGCCGATGGAGAAGGAGATCGAGCGGTCCTTCTCCCCCCACACGCCGTCGCCGAAGTCGACGCCGTAGAGGTTCGCGTCCAGGGTGACGTCGGTGTCCGCGGGCCAGTACGTGGACGGGCGGAAGTGCACCTCGGTGTCGCTGAACCAGCTCCAGACGCCGTCGGTGGGCGTCGAGCTGGTGACCACGAGGTTGCGCTCGACCGCGGCCTTGTCCACCACCGGCTCGGAGAAGTAGACGCGGATCGGTATCCCGACGCCGACCGTCTGGCCGTCGAGCGGGCCGATGCCCGGGGTCACCACCGACACCGGGTCCACGGTCGTGAAGGACGACGTCGCCGTCGTCGGCTCCGCCGCGTCGCCCGAGGCGGTCGCGGTCACCGTGTAGCCGGTGCCGTAGGCCAGCGGCGTCTCCGGTGCCCAGAGCGCCGTGCCGTCGTCGTCCGCGTCGTCCTCGACCGCACCGGCGACCGGAGCTCCGCCCGCATCGGTGACGGTGACCCCGTCGAGTTCGCCGCCGGTCACCGAGATCTCCAACGGGACCGCGGGCGAGACGTCCACCGCCCCGTCGGCGACCGCCAGCTCGATCGTCGCCGGCTCGGCCGCGGCCGTGGGCCCGCCCGCCTCCTCGGCGTCCGACCCGTTGCAGCCGGCCAGCAGCACCAGCGCCCCGGTCGCGATCATCGTGGCTGTGCGTCGCACCTCGTCCGACTCCCTCCCCCACCCCGCCCGGATCCGGGCGGGAGCACTCGTCCCAGTGTCCACGGCGGGACGACAGCCGGGGGTGGGATGCGCCACGGGCACGCCGTGGCACGCGGTCGCCGGGACGTGGCGGAGAGCACCCGCCCCCGGCGACGGGCGGGGGGTGGTCGCTGGTATGGTTTTCTCTCGTGCCCGGCCGCCGGGTGCACCGCGCCATTAGCTCAATTGGCAGAGCAGCTGACTCTTAATCAGCGGGTTCGGGGTTCGAGTCCCTGATGGCGCACAGCTCCAGCAGCGAGCGGTTCGTAGCCGCCGTTGCGCTCCACCGCCGCGAGCAGGTCGACGATGGACACGCCCAGCGCGCGGCACATCGCGTCGAGTTCGTTGAGGCCGGGCGACTGAGGCCCGCGGAGCCAGCGGGCGACTGTCGTCTCTGGCTGCCCGATCACCTGCGCTAGCCAGCGGCGGGTGCGGTCCTGGCGGGCCAGCTCGGCTCGAATCTCCTGCGCGACGCGCTGTTCAAGGGAAGCGTCCATGCGGAGACCGTAGCCGATCCTGGCTCAAATGCGCCATATCTGGCACACGCTTCCACTAGTGCGACACGCCGACGTTCACCCGTTCGGCTTGACCCTCACCCGGTCGTGTCTCTACGTTGCCATTTATGGCAGTCAACGTCAGTTCTGACACCGCGGACGCGGTCCGGGCGGAGCTCGCACGCCGGCGGCAGTCCGGGCGTGACCTCGCCGCGGCACTCGGCTGGTCAGAGCGCACGACAAGCCGGCGCCTGAGTGGGCAGCTCCCCTTCACGGTCGACGAGATCCTCGCCGTCGCCCGCTACCTCGGCGTCCCCCTCACCACCCTGTTGCCCACCGAAGAGCAGGTGCCGGCGTGACCGCGGGCCGCACCCAGCTGGCCCCTACCTACTCGGGCGGGGAACGCGGCTACTGGCTCCCCGGCCACGAGCCGGCCGAACTACCGGCCCAGGAACCGGCGCATCCGCTCGATCTCCTCGGTCGCGGCCGCCAGCGCATCGGTCAGCGCGAACACCTGGATCTGCAGCTTGCGGATCGCGTCCTCCGTCGATTCGTTCTCGATCTCGGGAACGCGCTGGAGCGAGCTGGCCGGCGCGTTCAGGTAGCCGCGGATCGTGGGCTGGATCTGGCGCGCGACGTCGAAGTCCATGAGTCGTCCTCTGCGGTTCGGAGCTCCGGCGCTGCAACGCCGGACGTCTCGGAACGAACCGTAGAGGCCCCCGCCGACAGCCCGCCCACCTCTGCGGGACGTGGCGCCGGCGGGACGCGTCCCCGGAGGTGGCCGCTCCGCCGCCTCCGGGGACGCCCCTCCCCCTGACCCCGGGCGCACCGCACCCGGTCCCTTCCCCCTGCAACGGCGACGGCCGCCCCCATGCCCGGGGACGGCCGCCTGAACCGACCGACTGAACCCTGAACAGGAGTCGATCACCTGTGAACGCTACGACCTCCCCGCCCCCGGCGGCGCGCATCTACGCGCCGGCCACCGACACCGTCGAGCTCCCGAGCGTCCGCCGCGGCGACGTCGCGCCCACCGCCGAGCTGCACCTGCTCGACCTGGTCCCGGCCGTGCCGCACCCCGCGCCGCGGCGCGAGGCCCGCGGGCTTCGTCACCTGCGGACGTCGCTCCGGTCCGCGGTCACGCCCGCGGCCGTGCTCGGCAGCGGCGCGCTCGCGATGGGCTTCGTGCTGGTGACCTATCGCCTCGGCGAGGTCCTGCACGCGCTCTCGACCACCGGTGCCACTCCGTGACCGCCGCCGTCACCGTGGCCACGCCCCAGCTCACCTACGAGGCCCACGTCGATCTCCTCGATGACGACGTCGACGGGCCGAACGACTGGACGGTCACGTTCGGCTTCGGGAAGCCGGCGGCCGGCATGTACACCGCCGTCCACTTCGCGGAGGTCCCCCACCTCAGCCTCCCGGAGCGGGTGCTGGAGGAGGTCGTCCGCCGGGTCGCCGTCGACCTGTACGGCACCGCCTGGGCGTTCACCTACCGGCCCGAGCAGTACGCCGACGCGATCGCCCGCTGGGGCCTGCGCCGCCGAGAGCGCGTCGTCGTCACCTCCATCGAGGTGTGGGAGTAGTGGCGACCGCCAGCTGCCGCTGCGGCCACACCGCGGCGCAGCACTACCGCGACCGCAAGGGCCGGCCGATGTGCGCGGGCCCGTGCGGCTGCACCGGCTACCAGCCGGCCGACCCGCCCCGCGCGCCCCGCGTCCCCGAGCACCTGACCGGCTCCGACCGACCCGGCGGCGGCGACCCCCTCGCCGACTACCTGCACCTCAAGGGAGAGCTCTGAGATGACCACGATCAAGCTTGGCGGGAAGCTGCCGAAGTCCGAGGACCGCAACGGGCTGCACGAGCTGTACCGCGACTTCGTCCGCGACCCGCACCGCTCCCACGTCCTGGTCGTCGTCGTCGACACCGCCAAGGTCATCAACGACATCGAGAACTACGACACCATCCCTCAGCTGCGGATCCTCGCCGTCGAGCCCATCTCCGGCGACGACGCCGGCACGCTGCGCGCGATTCTGCAGCGCCACCACGCCGACCGGACCGGGAACCTCGAGCTGCCGGCGGAGTGGGAGTCGGTGCTGGCCGACATGGCCACGCCGCGGCTGCCCGGGACGGAGCCGCGCCGGTGACCGCCGTCGAGACCCCGGTCGGGACGGGCAGTGGGGAACTGCCCGTCCCGACCGGCACCACCGACATCGCGGTGCCCGGCGTGTACGGCGGCATCTCCGACGCCGACTACCACCGGCACCCGGCGCTGTCGTCGTCCGGCGCCCGCGCGCTGCTGCCCCCGTCCTGCCCGGCGCTGTTCCGCCACCAGCAGCTGCACGGGCGGCCGGCCAAGAAGGAGTTCGACTTCGGGCACGCCGCGCACGCCAAGGTGCTCGGCATCGGCGGCGAGCTCGTCGTCGTCCAGCGCACGGCGAAGGACGGCGCGAAGTCCGACGCGGCCGACTACAAGTCCCCGACCGCCGTCGAGCACGCCGACGAGATCCGGGCCGAGGGCAAGGTGCCGGTCCTGCGTCGGCAGCTCGAGGTCGTCGACGCGATGGCCGACGCGATCCGCGAGCACCCGGTCGCGTCGGTCCTGTTCGACCCCGGTCTCGGTGGGCTGCCCGAGCAGTCCGCGTTCTGGATCGACGACCGGTTCGGCGTCGAGCGGCGGGCGCGGTTCGACTGGCTCCCGGGTCCCCGCCCGGACGGGCGGGTCATCGTCCCGGACTACAAGACGACGACCTGCGCCGAGCGCGGCGCCTTCGCGAAGTCGGTCAGCTCCTTCGGCTACCACGTGCAGGACGTCTGGTACCGGGACGCGCTGCACGACCTCGGCCAGGCCGAGGACGTCGCCTTCGTGTTCGTCGCGCAGGAGAAGACGCCGCCCTTCCTCATCAACGTCTTCCAGCTCGACGAGGGCTGGCTGCACATCGGCCGCGTCCAGGCCGACCGAGCGCTGCAGGTGTTCGCCGAGTGCACCGCGACCGACACCTGGCCGTCCTACAGCTCCGACGTCGAGCTGATCACCCCGCCCGGCTGGCTGGTCCAGCAGTACGAAGGAGCACTCCTGTGACCAACGCTCTCGACCAGATCGGGCAGCGCACTGCCGTACGTACCCCGCAGACCATCGGCCAGGCCACCGCCGTCGAGCAGGCCCGCGCCGTCGCCGAGGTCGCCGCAGCCGTCCAGGTCGCCCGTCAGTTCCCCCGCGAGCTCGACACCGTGCGCGCCGAGATGCAGGCCGCGTGCACGAGCTACGCCCTGGCCCGGCGCGCCTTCTACGCGGTGCGGAACCGCGGCGAGGGCCCGTCGGTGCACCTGGCCCGGGAGCTGGCCCGGATCTGGGGGAACTTCCAGTCCGGGGTGCACGAGCTCCGCCGTGACGACGCCGCCGGCGAGTCCGAGGTCCAGGCCTTCGCGTGGGACGTGCAGGCCAACACCCGGTCGACCAGGACGTTCATCAGCCCGCACGCGCGGATGAAGGACGGCAAGCGGATGCCGCTGATCGACCTGCAGGACATCTACCTGTCGAACCAGAACACCGGCGCCCGCGCGGTCCGCGAGTGCATCTTCGCCGCGCTGCCGGAGTGGCTGGTCGCCGAGGCGCAGCAGCTGTGCCGGCAGACGCTGGAGGCCGGCCCCGGCGGGAAGTCGATCGAGCAGCGCCGGCAGGAGGCCGTGGCCGCGTTCGCCCGCGGGAACGTCACCGAGCAGCAGCTGGTCGCCCGCGTCGGGAAGCCGGTCGCTCAGTGGACGGCGCAGGACGTGGCGTCGCTGGAGGTGCTGTTCGACTCGCTGCGGAACGGGGAGACGACGCGGGAGGAGGCGTTCGGGGAGCAGCAGCGGGTGACCGCCGCGGAGATCACCGGCGCCGGGCCGGCCGGGCCACCACCGCCGCCGGGCGACGTCGGGGTGCCGCCGGTGTCCCGGCAGCAGCTGACCGCGCTGCACGCTGGGCTGACGGCGCTGGGCTACACCGACCGGGCGGAGCGGCTGGCGTTCCTGTCGAAGGAGCTGGGTCGGGAGCTGGAGTCGACGACGGACCTGACGAGGAACGAGGCGTCGGGGCTGATCGACCGGATCCAGCAGCGTGAGGTGCCGGCGGCTGCGAGCGATGAGCCGGGCGAGGACTGGGTGCCGGAGCCGCCGGAGGACTGGCAGCCCGAGGACGGTGCCCGCTGATGCGCACGCTCCTGGCGTCCCTGGAGCTCGGCGACGACGTCGAGCTGCGTGTGCTGTCGTCCGTCGGCGGCCAGCTGCTGGTGCTCGCGGTCGACGACGAGGAGGGCATCACCGAGGCGGTACTGGACCGAGACGAAGCGACCCGTCTCCGCGCCACGCTCGACACCTTCCTCGGCGGTGCCCGGTGAGCCCCCGGCGGAACCACCCGGCCAGCCGGGCGCGCTGCTCGGACTGCGGGCACGTGCACGCCGGCCAGCACATGGGCGGCGTGTGCCTGGACTGCGACTGCAAGCACCGCGGCGGCGCCCGGTGAACCCCGAGCTCGTGTTCGACGTCGTGGGCGTCGGGCTGCTCGTCGTGGGGCTCGGCGGCCTGGCCGCCTTCCTCCGGTCGGACAGGCGAGCCCGCGCGGAGATCCGCGACCTGGAGCGCCGGATCCGGCAGGCCGAGGAGGCATCCCGGTGAGGGAGATTCGGCACCCGCACACCAGCCCCCACGACCGCGCCGCGGTCGAGCCGCTCCGCCCCGAGTGGGCCGACGAGCGCGTCGTCGCCGAGATCTCCCTGCAGGCCGGCGGCTTCATGGCCCTGCTGCTCATGGGCCGCGAGCGCGGCCTCACCGTCGAGCAGCTCGCCGAGCTCACCCGGCTGCGCCCGGAGACGGTCACCGCGCTGCTCACCGACTGGCCGATCGACGCCGTCCTGGCGGCGAAGCCATGAGGGACGTCCTCGAGCTCGAGGTGCTCGGCTCCCCGAAGCCGAAGGGCTCCCTGCGGCACGTCGGCCGCGGCCGCCTCGTCGAGCAGTTGGAGGGCTCGAAGCCGTGGCGTGAGGCCGTGAAGTGGGCCGCGCTGGAGGCCATCGCAGCCCGCGCCGGCACCCGGACCCCGGCCGCCGCGCTCACCGGGCCGGTCACGGTGGACCTCACCGTCACCGTCGCGAAGCCGAAGTCCGCGCCCCGCACCCGGCGGACGTGGCCGATCACCCGATCCTCCGGCGACGCCGACAAGCACCTGCGGAACGTGCTCGACGCCCTGGTCGACGCCGCCGTGATGGGCGACGACAGCCAGGTCATCGAGGCGACTGTGCGGAAGGTCTACCCGGGTGAGCACGTGCACGCCCTGGCGGTGCCGGGGGCGCGGATCTTCGTCGTGCCGCTGCAGCCGCTGGTGACGACCCTGCCGCTTCCGGCGGTGGAGCTGTGAACATCTCGCAGGCGGGGGCGGTGAACACGCTCGTCCGGGCGCTGGCCAGCATCCCCGACTACAACGGCGAGCTGCCCACCGTGGAGCAGCAGCAGCGTGCGGTCGACCTGCTGCTGGCCGGGGCGTACCGGAAGCTGTCCGCCGGCCTGCAGCCCGGCGACGTCACCATCGGGTCTGACCGATGAGCCGGCCGCGCCCGGTCGCCGTCCGCTGCAGCCGTGACGACGCCTGGCTGTGCGCCCGCAGGCAGCGGCGGGGCTGGTACTGCGCCCGCGGCCTGCACGTCGACGGGCCGTGTGCGCTGGTCCCCCGCTGGTGGAACGTCCGCGCCCGCTGGCGGTGGTCCCGGTGACGGCCCCTGTGCCGGGCGGCACCCGCGACCAGCTCGCCGCAACGTTCGGGCACGTGCCCTTGCCCGTTCACACCAGCAAGGGCCCGACCGACCTGCTGGCGTGCGACATCTGCATGGCTCCCTGGCCGTGTGCGACGACCCGCAAGATCGAGCGGGTCATGCTGCCCACGGTGGAGCGCATCGCCACCGAGCGGGCCGCCGAAGCGTGGGACGCGGGCTACTCCGCTGCCCAGCTCGACGCCGACGAGCAGCCCTACTCCGACCGGCCCGAGCGCAAGACCTGGCAGCGACGGCAGAACCCGCACCGCGCTTCCGCGCTCCGGGCCGCGACCAGCCAGCAGGAGACGACGTGATGGCGCGGGAGCCGTTCACCTGCCCGCGGTGCGGCCGGCGCAGCTGGCACCCCGAGGACAAGCGGCAGGGCTACTGCGGCGCCTGCCACGACTTCACCGCCACCCCCGCCACCCGCAACGAGGCACCCGACGGGCCAGCGGTCGCCGGACAGCCAGCCGCCGACCGGCTCATGGTCGCCGTCCGCACCCGCTACCGAGGGCCCTTCCGTGACGGCGAGATGCCCGACGCCCACCAGGTCGCGCTCGTCTGCCGCGCCCTGGCCGACCACACCGCCCTCGAAGCCGCCCGCACCTACCGGCGGTCCACCGACCACGCCGGCGACTTCCACCCGACGTCGACGTCGATCGGCCGCTGGCTGCAGGACGTCGCCGACCAGCTCGAAGAACGCGACCGCTCTCCGTAGCCCGCCCCGCGACGCCCGCTCCACCACACGACCACCCAGGGGGACCACCATGCCCACCACCGGGCACCCGCACGACCAGGCCGTCGACGACGCCGCCTGGAACGCCGTCGCCGTCGCCTCCATCGCCCACCGCGAAGCCGAGGACGCCGCCGACCGCGAGCGCCACACGTTCGCCCACGTCCTCGACCGCGGCCGCGCCCACGGCATGACCGTCGACGACCTGTGCGCCGCCTCCGGCCTCGACGAGCGCTTCATCACCGCGCTGCTGGAGCAGGCCGACCCGCGGAGGGCTGAGGCGTGACCTGGTTCAAGGTCGACGACTCGTTCCCGCAGCACCCCAAGGTGCTCCGCATCCCCCGGGTCAAGCGCATCGCCTGCGTCGGCCTGTGGGGGCTGGCCGGTCCCTGGTGCGCCCGGAACCTGACCGACGGCTACCTCGACGAGAACATGGTCGAGGAGCTGGGCGGCAGCAAGAAGCAGGCCGACGAGTTGGTCCGGGTCGGCCTGTGGGAGCGGGTCGACGGCGGCTTCCAGTTCCACGACTGGTCGGACTGGCAGCCCACCCGTGCGCGCGTCGAGGAACGGCGGGACGCCGAGGCGCGTCGCAAGCAGGAGTGGCGGGACAGGAAGCGCTCGGCCCGCGAGCAGACCGAGGATGTCCCGGCGGGACAGGGCCCGGACACGACGCGGGACAGTGACGGGACGGACGCGGACGTCCGCTCTACCCGACCCGACCCGACCCGACCCGACCCGGACACTCCTAACGGAGTGTCTTCTGGGCCGCGCAGCGGCGCGGCGACCGACCGACGCGGAACCAGGCTCCCAGACGACTTCGCCGTGAGCGACGAGATGCGTTCCTGGGCAGCCGAACAGGGTTGGGCAGACCGCTGGGTCGACTCCGTCACCGAGCGGTTCGTCGACTACTGGCGGGCGAAGGCCGGCCGGGACGCGACGAAGACGGACTGGCCGGCGACCTGGCGGAACTGGCTCCGTCGAGAGGCTGAGCGCGGCCAGCCGGTCGCCGCGGCCGCGGGGACTTCGCCCCGTCAGCTGCCGTCGTGGGAGCTGTGATGACCGCCCCGACCACGATCGCCCCGCACAACGTCGACGCCGAGCGCGCGCTGCTCGGCATCCTCATCGAGGTCCCGCAGCTCGCCGAGTCCTGCGGTGTCCGCCCCGGCGACCTCGACTCCTCCCGCGGCCACCCCGAGCTGCTCTCGGCCATCCAGGCCCTGTTCGAGGACAAGGGCACCGCGGACCCGGTGCTGCTGCTCGACGAGCTCCGCCGCCGCGACCAGCTGAACCGCATCGGCGACGGCGACCACCGCGGCGCGCTGTACCTGCACGAGCTGGTCTCCGCCGCCCGCCAGCCCGGGTCGATCGGGCACTTCGCCCGGCTGGTGCGGGAGGCGACGCTGCGCCGGCAGGTGCAGGAGATCGGCGCCGGGCTGGTGCGCACGGCGACGTCGCAGGCCGACCTCGACGTCGTCCTGGACAACGCCTCGGAGCTGCTCGTCCGGCTCGGCCTGGTCGTCGACGAGCCGATCGACGGTGACGCCCCGATCCCCGGCCTGGGCCTGGTGTCGGACTTCGTGAACGAGCCCAGTCCGCCGCACTCGTGGGTGATCCCCGGCGTCATCGAGCGCGCCGACCGGATCATGCTCATCGGCGGGGAGGGGTCCGGGAAGAGCGTGCTGGCCCGGCAGGTGTGCACGCTGCTCGCCGCCGGCCGGCACCCGTTCGCGCCGAAGGTGAAGATACGGCCGCGGCGGACGCTGCTGATCGACCTGGAGAACCCGCCGGACCTGATGCGCCGGGGCCTGCGCGGCATCGTCGGCCAGGTCTGGAACGAGGGCGTCGACGTGGAGGACCGGTTCTGGCGGTGGAACCGGCCCGGCGGCATCGACCTGCGGGCGCCGGCCGACCGGGCACTGCTGGCGCAGGCGATCGAGAAGACCCGCCCGGACCTGGTGGCGATCGGCCCGGCCTACAAGGCGTTCCGCCCGCGGTCGGGGGACACGCACGAGTCGGGGCCGGCCGACTTCGGCGCGGCGATCGACCACCTGCGGGAGCGGTACGGGTGCGCGTTCTGGATCGAGCACCACACGCCGAAGGGCGACGGTGCGGGCGGTTCCCGGCGCGGTGACCCGATCGGCTCGAGCTACTGGCTGCGCTGGCCGGAGTTCGGGCTGACGCTGCGCCAGCCGCGCGACGAGCGGGGCCACCTGACTGCGGAGCCGAACGTGTACGTGCTCCAGCGGTTCCGTGGGGATCGGGAGTCGCGGTCCTGGCCGGATCGGCTGATCAAGGGCGCCAGCCAGTACCCGTGGACGGCGGACTACGACCCGGAGAACCGGGCGAACCTGTTCGACGCGGTCGAGGAGGACAACGCGCTTGCGCTCGACATCCTCTGATCGTCGTCCAGTGCACCCATACTCGACCAAACGCACGCGAATGAGCACACTCGGTGACGAAGGTGGGAGGCGGGACGTGGACGCGAGCGAGCCCGACGAGTACGCGACCTGCGGGGCGGGTGGCCGACATCAGGTGCCCGTCGACCCGGACCGGTCGACGTCGTGCCGGTGCGGCCGCGTGACGCGCCACCCTGCGCCGGCGCCGGGTGGTGGTCGGGCGTGAGCTCGTGGCTGCTTCTGGCCGTCCTGGTCGTCGCGCTCGCGATCGCGGCCGCGCCGATCGCCGGCGACGCCTGGGGGAAGCGGCGGGCTGCCCGCGCGCGGCCGCTCCCGCACCGCCCAGCCCCCGGTGCACCGCGGCCGGCCGGGGCCCGGCACCGGATCGACGACGCGCATACCGCGTCGTACTCGGCGGCCGCGGTGCTGCAGGCGCTGCGGGATGAGGCCGACGCGAGGCACGCGGCGGCGCGGAAGGACACGAAGCGAGGAGGACGGCGCTGATGGGCATGCTCGGTGACGAGGAGATCAATCGGCGGCTGGGCTACCACCCGGCCACGACCGAGACGATCCCGCTGTTCGAGGAGAACCGGGCCCGCTTCGTGGAGCTCGCGCGCTACCTGGACGAGATGCTGCCTCCGGGCCGGGAGGCCGCGCTGGCGCAGACCGCGCTGCAGGAGGCGTTGCAGTGGAGCAACGCGGCGGTGGCGTGCTGCCTGGCGCCGCTGGAGGACCCGGCCGGCCGGGTTCCGAACCTGCTCGTGCGGGAGATGAGCGACCGCGTCGGTCGGCCGCTGCCGCCCGCCGGCTCCCCACCGGGACCGATCGACCGGCCCCGCCCCGCGAACTACCGGCCGTTCGCGTGAGCCAGCCCGATCAGCGGCGCGGTGAGGGCGCCCGCGGCGACGGCGAACCCGACGTCGTCTGCGCCGCACCCACCTGCCGCCGCGCGCCGTCCCGCGGGCTGCTGTGCGCCGCCGACGCCGACCAGCTAGGTCAGTGGCTCGCCGACTTCGCCGCCGACTGGAGGCAGCTCGACGCCACCCCGACGTCGGCGACCTCGGGCGGCGGCCGCGGCGGCGGGCTTGCGTCGCACCGGGCGCCCGCGCGGCTCGACGTCCTGGTCCTCACCGACCCCCGGTCCCGGCCGCGGGACGACGCGGATCCGGACGGCAACGGGGCCCGGTCGCTGCCGGAGGTGCTCGGGTCGTGGGCGTCCACCGTCCGCGAGGACATGGGCACCCCGGGGACCGAGCGGTACGACGTGCAGGCCGACCGCGCGTTCCTGGCGGCGGCGCTGAGCCGGTGGATCGTGCACCGCGACTACGTCGACGAGCTGTTCATCGACGTGCGGGACGTATGGGCGCAGCTGAAGGCCGCGACCGGGCAGTCCGCCGGGCCGCGGCCGGTGCGCGCCTGCCCCACGCTCGCCGGTCAGCCGGCGGCACGCTGCAACGGGCCGGTGTGGCTGGACAAGGACGCCGCCTGGTGCGGGCACTGCGGCACCGCCTGGTCGGGCTTCCAGCTGGTGCGTCTGCTCCGGGAGAAGGCCGCGTGAGGCGGCGGCTGCTGGATCGGGTCACCGGGCCACGGCGGCTGGCGGTGCCCCCGCCCGCGCCTCCGCGGCTGCGGGTCTGGCGGTCACCTCACCGGTTCTGGTGGTGGCGGCTCACCGGCCCGGAAGGCGAGCTGCTCGACGACGGCGCCGTGCCGACGTGGGACGAGGCGATGGCCGTCGGCCTGGCCGCGCTCGAGGTCGCCAGCCTCACCCCTCGGATCCAGGAGCATTGACGTGGACAGGCACCCCCGGGAAGAGCCCAGCGCCATGCACCGCGCCTTCGCGAAGGAGCTGCGGCAGATGTTCGTGGCTCTGCAGCAGGAGGGCTTCACGACGATGGAGGCCCTCACGGTCATCGGGCAGGTCATCGCCGCGAACACCGGCAACGGCCGTCAGGACTGATCGGCAGGATGAACGGCATGTCTGACCGGACGCAGCACGTCATCGACGCGATCGACGGCGCCCTCGCCGACGAGGACCTCCCCGACGCCATGCGCTGGTCCCCCGAGCCGGCCGCCGTCGAGGACGCCGGGAGGCCGTACACCGAGGACCCGTTCCCGACGCTGACCGGCATCCCGTTCGGGCTGGAGCACCGCCGCGCACGTCCCGTCGTGATCGGCCGCCCGCGACAGCAGGGCCGCGGCGTCTGGATCGCTCCCGCCGGCACGTCGTCGCCGATCCTCTTCGACGAGGCGCGCGAGTGGAGCGGCCACTTGGTCGACGACGTCCCCCTGATCACCCGCGCGGCGCTCGCCGTCCGCGCTGCCGAGGACCACGCCCGGGCGGAGCAGGCGCTGCGTGACCTGATGACCGCCGCCGGCGAGGCCGTCGAGCAGCTCATCGACCGCTTCCGCGGCATGGCCGAGGCGATGGGGCAGACGCTCCCGCAGCTGGTCGAGACCCTGCAGAAGCTCGCCACCACTGAGACGCGGCACCGGCCGCCCCCTCCGCAGCCCGACCTGCGCCGGACGGACCCGCGGGGGTACGCGTTGCAGCTGCGGCAGTCCAGGGGCACGGGCCCGTGCCGCGACCTCACCCGGCAACGGCGGCCCCGCCGACTCCCATGAGCCGCGGCCAGCCGCACCCCGAGCCCCGCCGGCTCGACGACGGCCGGATCCTCGTCACCCGCCAGGTCGTTGCCCAGCTCGGACACCGGCACGTCAACTACGTCCGCCGCGAGATCCCCCCGGTCGCTTGCGACGTACGTACACGGGCTGTACTGCTCGATCTCGACCAGGCGGAGGCGATCCTGGCCGGCCGGCAGCGCCTCCACACCGATCGGCTGGTGCCGCTGGGACCGGAGTGACGACACCGCGCGCCGCTCCTTGACGGCCGCACCACGGCAGTGCACCCTTTCGACCGCTGGCACAGCTGTATCCACAGCCGGCCGCACCGCCTGGGGACACGCATCGCGACCCAGGAGCGCCCCGGGAGCGCACGCGCCGCTGAGGCGAAGCGACCAGAGCAGAACGCACACACCTGACGCTGCTGACTGCTCGCTCGCCCACGCCGTGCCGTCGCGCCCCGGGGCCGCCTACTTCCCGGCCAGCCCGAGCAAGGGGAGGTGCCATGCCGACCGTCGTCTGCCTGCGCCACACCCGCTACTGGCTGGCCTCCTGCGGCACCTGCCGCGAAGCGCATCGCCCCCGGCCCACGTGAAGCCGGCCTGCGCCACCTCGGTACTCCCCGCCGAGACCTGGGACGCCGACGTCCTCCGCGAAGGCCGCAAGGCCAAGGCCGCCCGCATCGCCACCGCCAAGGCCGTCTGCGACACCTGCCCGATCCGCCGACCCTGCGGTCAGCTCGCCGACGACCGCCGCGACATCGGCGTCTGGGGCGGCACATACCGTGGCTGGAACCCGGCCCGGCTCCCCCGCATGACGCACGACATCGCCGCCTGAGGGAGGAGCGCGATGGGCCACCGCACCATCGAGGAGATCGACGCTGACCTCGCCGCCTACCGCGTCCGCCGGCAGGCCACGCTCGACCAGCTCTTCGCCAGCATGCTGATGCTCAACGCGATCGACTCCCGCGTCGAGGTCCTCCTCGACCAGCGCCACACCGCACGAGCCGGTGCCTGACCTCGAGGCCTACCGCCGCTCCCTGCAGCCGCACCGGCACGACTGGCAGCCGCTCCACCCCGACCGCGACGCCCCCGAGTGGTGCCCAGGCTGCGGCGCCGTCCGCCAGCGCGAGGACTGAGCCCCCGGACTGTCCAGAACTGGACACCTGGACGCCGGGGAGGCGCGATGCCCACCGCCGCGCCTCCCCGCTGCACGTGAACTTCGCGCTCGGCAACACCATCGCCGGCCTCGCCCTGGTCCTGCTGCTCACCACCGCCCCCTGGCCACCGCGCCCCCGACCGAGGAAGCGAGGACGCCGATGGGCTGGGAGACCAGCGACCGCCGAGCCTCCCTCCCCCCGGACTGGCCAGCACGCCGCCAGGCCCGCCTCGAACTGGACGGGCACCGGTGCACCTCCACCATGCGTGACGGCTCCCGCTGCCGGGACCGAGCAACCGACGTCGACCACCACCGCGGCCGCGACCACCACGAGCTCGACGACCTCCGCTCCATCTGCAGCTGGCACCACAACCGCAAGAGCTCCCGCGAGGGCGCCGCGGCACGCAAGCCGCTCAGCGAGCGCAGACGACGCGAGCCCCATCCCGGCCTGATCGGCTGACCCGCCGAGACGAGGCCGACAGCGGGCAGCTCAGACCCCTGGGGGGCACCCCCTCCCCCGGGGGTCTCCGCCACCGGAGAGGTGCTGCGGAAAAAGCCGTGTACGGGTCTGGGGTTTCGCGCGCAGGCCGCCGTGAGCGCACCGGAGAGGGCCTGCCGGAGCTGTCCGCAGGTGCGATGAGGGGCCGATCGGTCACGGAGGCCTCCGGCGGCCCGACCCGAAGGGGTGCGGCGTTGTCGCAGGTCAGCGCGTTCTTTCGTTACACTCGACGAGTGCGATGCGAAGAGTGCAGCGAGCCGCTCGCGGTCGCTGGCCGCGGTCGCATCCCCCGGTTCTGCTCCACCCGCTGCCGCGTCGTCGCACACCGCCGGCGTGCGCAGCTGCCCGCCGAGCTGCTCGCCGCGGCCCGCTGGGTTCGGCACGACGCGAAGCGGCCGATCACCTCGAGCGGAGCGCCCGCGTCCTCGACCGACCCGGCCACCTGGACCGACCACCGCACCGCGGCGCGCTCCCGCGCAGGTGACGGCCTCGGCTTCGTCCTCGGCGGTGGCTTCGCCTGCCTCGACCTCGACCACTGCCTCGACGAGCGCGGCCGGCCCAACGCGTACGCCGCGGCGGTGCTCGGCCGCCTGCCCGACGCGTACGTCGAGGTCTCCCCGTCCGGCGACGGGCTGCACGTGTGGGGCCGCGCCCCAGAGCTCCCGGGCCGCAGGCACCGCGAGCTGGAGGCCTACAGCGTCGGCCGGTTCATCACCGTGACCCGCCGCGTGCACCGACCTGGGGGCCTGGCCGATCTGGAGGCCTGGTTCCTCGACTGACCACCTGGAGGAACCATGCCCCGCACCCTGATCAACCCGCAGCCGGTCGACGCCGCCGGTGTGAAGCCGGCCTACACCGCTGCGGACGGCGTCAACGGCAACTCGTTCCGGCTCGCGTCCGGGACGGCGCTGCACGTGAAGAACGGATCGGCGGCGGCCGTGACGGCGACGATCCCGACGGCCATGACCGTCGACGGGCTGGCCGTGGCCGACCGCGCGGTGTCCATCCCCGCCGGGGAGGACCGGCTGATCGCGCTCGGCACCAACGCCGCCTACGTGCAGCCCGGTGGCGTCGCGCACCTGGACCTCTCGGCCACCGCCTCGGTGACCGTCGCCGTCCTCACCATCCCCTGACCTCCTCCTAACCGAGGAGGTCGAGCCCCTCGGTTAGGAGATCAGGTCATGGCTGGACGCGGACCGGCGCCGAAGGACCCCAGCAAGCGGGTGCGGCGCGGATCGGACCAGGGCGCGCGGCTGGTGCTCGTCGGCGGGACGGTGTCCCAGCCCGAGCTGCCCGACGACGTCGACTGGCCGGCCGCGACCCGCGCCTGGTGGAAGACCTGGGGCGAGGAGCCGATCAGCTCGGAGTTCCGGGCCACCGACTGGGCGTTCCTCGCGGAGACCGCGCTGCTGCACGCCGCGGTGTGGACCGGCGAGCTCAAGCACATGCCTGAGCTCCGGCTCCGCGTCGCCAAGCTCGGCGCGACGCTGGAGGACCGGGCGCGCCTGCGGATCACCTTCGCGCAGGCGGACGAGGCCGAGAAGCGGGCCGGCCGCCCGGCCCCGGCTGCAGGCGGCTCGGCGCGCGAGCGGTACCAGCGGCCGGTCGCCGTCGCCGAGTAGCCGTGCCCTGGAAGCCGCAGCACCCCGGCGACGTCCCGACGCTCGGCTGGTACGTCCTGGACTGGATGACCGCGTTCCTGGCGCGGCCGGCGCTCGGCTACTACGAGCCGTTCACGCCCTACCAGGAGCAGGCCGACTTCATCCTCCGGTGGTACGAGCTGGACCCGCAGACCTGCCGATTCCGGCACGACCGCGGGGTGATCCAGCGACCGCGTGGCTGGGGCAAGAGCCCGCTGCTCGCCTCGCTCGCGATCGTGGAGGGCCTGGCCGACGTCTTCCCCGCCGGGTGGGACGCCGACGGGCAGCCGGTCGGGCAGCCGTGGTCGAACGTCCGCACGCCGCTGGTGCAGATCGCCGCGGTCACTGAGCAGCAGACCCGCTTCACCTGGCAGCCGCTGCTGGAGATGCTCCGCGACGGCCCGGTCGTCGACGAGTTCCCCGGCCTGGAGCCGCTGGACTCCTTCGTGAACCTGCCGCGGGGCCGCATCGAGCAGATGACCGCCTCCCCACGGTCCGCTCGAGGTGCGCCGGCGACGTTCGTGGTGATGGACCAGACCGAGGCCTGGACGCCGTCGATCAACGGCCCGACGTTCGCGCAGACGCTGCGGACCAACGCCGCGAAGAACGGCGGCCGCACGCTGGAGAGCCCGAACGCGTTCGTGCCCGGCGAGAACTCCGTCGCCGAGGACTCCGCGAAGACCTGGGCCCTGATCAGGGAGGGTCGGTCCCGGAAGACCGGGCTGCTCTACGACCACCGCGAGGCCCCGCCGGAGACGGACATGGCCGACCGGGAGTCGCTGGTGGCCGGCCTGCGGGTCGCCTACGGCGACTCGTCCGGGCACGAGGGCGGCTGCGTCATCCATGAACCGGCGTGCCCGCCTGGTCACGTCGACCTGGAGTCGCAGATCTCGGTGATCTGGGACCCGGCGACCGACCCTCAGCTGGCGCGGGCGGACTACCTGAACCAGATCACCCACGCCTCGGACTCCTGGCTGTCCCAGCCGGAGTGGGCCGCTCGCTGGGGTGCTCCGGAGAAGGCGCCCAACGTCGTGCCGGCGATCGCTGACCGCGACACCGTCGTGCTCGGCTTCGACGGCTCCCGGAAGCGGAAGCGCGGCATCACCGATGCCACCGCGCTGATCGGCTGCCGGGTGTCCGACGGACACATCTTCGTGGTCCAGGTGTGGGAGCAGCCCGACGGCCCGGCCGGCGACGACTGGCAGGTCCCGACCGTCGAGGTCGAAGCCGAGATCCGGCAGGCGTTCGCCCGGTGGAACGTCGTCGGGTTCTACGCCGACCCCGCGCTGTGGGAGTCCTACGTCGCCAACTGGGAGGCCACCTACGGCGCGCGGCTGAAGGTCGGCCGCCGCGACCACCCGATCGAGTGGTGGATGAACCGGCCGAACCTCGTCGTGCAGGCCGTCGAGCAGCTCCACGCCGCAGTGGTCGACGGCGAGATGACCCACGACGGGCACCCGGTGCTCACCCGGCACGTGCTCAACGCCCGCAACCGCCGGTCGAAGGCCGGCATGTCCATCGCCAAGGCCGACCGGGACTCCCCCAACAAGATCGACGCCGCGGTGGCCGCGGTGCTCGCCTGGCAGTGCCGCCTCGACGCGCTGGCCAAGGGCCTGGGCCGCACCAAGGCGGTCGGCTACGTCCGCCGCATCCGCTGACCCACGAAAGGGGGCCTGACCATGACCCCCGAGCAGTGGCTGCAGTACCTGTGCGAGCGGATGGACGCCCGCGCCCCGCGCCTACGCGCGCTGCGCGACCGACTGGAGGGCAACGGCCCGCTCCCCGAGGGCGCCGACGGGATGCGGGAGGCCTACCGCGCGTTCCAGCGGCGAGCGCGAGCGGGCTTCGCCCCGCTGCTCACCAACGCCGTCGCCGAGCGCATGGTCATCTCCGGCGTCCGGGTCGGTGACGGCACCGGCGACGACGACACCGCGCGGAAGATCATGCGCCGCAACCGGCTGGGCATCCTGGCCCCGGACGTGCACCGCGACATGCTCGGCCTGTCCGCCGGCTACGTCTCGGTCGTCGGAACGCAGGGCAACGCCCGGATCGTCTACGAGCGGCCCGAGCAGGTCATCACCGAGTCCGACCCGCTCGACCCGTGGAACACCCTGGCCAGCCTCAAGGTGTGGCGGGACAAGGTCCGAGAGCGCGACTTCGCCGTGTTGTCACTGCCCGGCTACATGTACCGGTGGTTCCGGCCGCACAAGCGGGAGTCCGGGCTGATCGAGGCCCCGCTGCGGGTGTCCGGCGGGTGGATTCCGCAGAGCCTCACCGTCGACCTCGCGCCGTGGGTGACCACCGTGCCGTTCTGGAACGCCGGCGGCGTCGCCGAGTTCGAGCAGCACACCGACATCCTCGACCGGATCGACTACGGGATCCTGCAACGCCTGGTCGTCATGGCGATGCAGGCCTACCGGCAGCGGGCCACCGAAGGTGACCTGCCCGAGCACGACGAGGCCGGCAACGTCATCGACTACGCCGCCCTGCTCAAGCCGGGCCCCGGCGCCCTGTGGAACCTGCCCCCCGGCGTGAAGCTGTGGGAGTCGCAGTCGACCGACCCCACGCCGCTGCTCACGGCGGTCAAGGACGACATCCGCGAGCTCTGCGCGGTCACCAGCACCCCGCTGTCCACGCTGATGCCGGACTCGGCGAACCAGTCCGCCGAGGGCGCCTCGGCGGCGCGTGAGGGCTTGGTCTTCAAGACGGAGAACCGCATCGAGCGGGCCCGCGCGTCCTGGTCGCAGGTTCTCGCCCAGGCGCTGGCGATCGAGACCGGGGTCGAGCAGCTGCCCGACGTCGACGTCGACTTCCGTCCGGCTGCGCAGCTGTCGCTGTCGGAGCGCGCCGACGCCGCGACGAAGGCGACCGACCTGCCGTGGGAGACCCGGATGACCGACATCTGGGGCTACGACGGCGACGCGGTGAAGCGGATGCAGACGCAGCGGTCGCAGGACGCGCTCGTGCTGGGGCTGGCCCAGGCGCCGACCGCGCCTGCGCTCCCCTCCGCACCCACCCCTGCCGAGCTGCCCGCGCCGCGGCCGCCGGCTGAGCTCCCGGCCGCTGGCTGACCCCGGTGCCGGACCTCACCGACGCCTATCAGCGGCAGGCCGCTGCGCTGCGGGAGCGGGTGGAGCGGGTCATCCGCGCCACCTGGGGTGGACTGCCCGGCTTCCGCGACGCCGACGTCGACCGGTGGATCGCCCAGGTCCTCCCGCTGCTGCAGGCCGCGCAGGGGCAGATGGCCAGCCTCACCGACGCCTACCTCGCCCGGCTGGCCGGGCAGGCAGCGGCCGGGCTCGACCTGTCCGCGGTCACCGGGGAGGCGCTGCGCGGCGTCGACCCGGCCGAGGTGTACCGGCGGCCCGCGGTCACCGTGCGCACCGAGCTGTCCCGCGGCAAGCCGTTCGAGGCGGCCGCGGCAGCGGGGCTGCGGCGGGCGCTGTCGATCGCCACCACCGACCTGCAGCTGGCCAAGACCCACGCCGCCCGGGCCAACCAGCGAGCGCGGGGGGTGCGGTTCTTCCGGCGGGTGCTCACCGGCGCCGAGGACTGCGCGCTGTGCGTGATCGCCTCGACCCAGCGCTACCGGGTCGGGTCGCTGTCCCCCATCCATCCCGGCTGCGACTGCGGCGTGGAGGACCTCGACGTCGGCACTGACCCCGGGCAGGTGATCGACCCGGCTCTGCTCGAGCAGGCGCACGAGGCGGTCACCGGCGCCGGCTACACCGCGGACCGGAGTGGCCGGGCCCCGGACTACCGGAAGTTGATCGTCACCCGCGAGCACGGCGAGCTCGGCCCCGTGATCGCGCTGGCCGGCCATCAGTTCACCGGTCCCGGCGACCTCTGATCTTCCGAGCCCCGACAGGGGGCCCGGACCCCACCCGACAAGGGAGAACCGCACCACCATGCCTGCCAGCACCGACAGCTCGCCCCTCACCGCGGCCGCGCACGACCTGGCCGCCGCCTTCCTCAAGGCCCGCCACGCCAAGCACCTGGATTTCCGCATGGAGGGCGGCGCCGAGGGCGCTCCCGCCGGCGGCCCGGCCGGCGAGCCCGACCCCCAGGGCGGTGAACCCGGCGGCACCGACACGGAGCCGACCGACCTCACCGCCCAGGTCGAGAAGTGGAAGGCGCTCGCGCGCAAGCACGAGAACGCGTGGAAGTCGACGGCCGACAAGGCCCGCCAGTTCGACGAGCTGACCGAGGCGCAGAAGACCGAGCTGCAGAAGGCCACCGACCGGGCGGCCGCCGCCGAGGCCAAGGCCGCCGAGATCGAAGCGCGCGCCATGCGCGCCGAGGTCGCCGCCGCCAAGGGCATCCCGGCCAACCTGCTGTCCGGCTCGACCCAGGAGGAGCTCGAGGCCTCGGCCGACGCGCTCCTCGCCTTCCGGGGCCCCGCCACCCGGTCCGCCACCCCCGAGGAGGCGGCCGCCGGCAAGCAGGGCGAGGACATCAGCGCCCCCAAGCAGCTGACCCGAGAAGACCTCAAGTCCATGTCCGCGTCGCAGATCATGGCCGCCCAGAAGGCCGGCCAGCTGAAGACGCTCCTCCAGGGCGCATAGCCCAGAAAGCGAGCCTCCCGTGGCCATCAGCAACTTCATCCCCGAGCTGTGGAACGCCGCCGTCCAGATGCCGTTCGAGACGGCCCTGGTGTTCGGCCAGCCCAGCTGCGTCAACCGCGAGTACGAGGGCCAGATCCGGCAGATGGGTGACACCGTCCACGTCACCTCGATCGCCGACCCCACGGTCCGCAAGTACGACAAGAACACCGACCTGAACACCGAGGACCTCGCCGACGAGGACACCTCGATGGTCGTCGACCAGGGCGACTACTTCTCCTTCCGGGTCAACGACGTCGACCAGGTCCAGGCCGCCGGCAACTTCCAGTCCCCGGCCACCGCCCGCGCCGGCCACCGCATGGCCGAGCAGATCGACGCGTTCCTCTCCGGGATCATGGTCGCCGACGCCACCAGCAAGCTCGGCGTCGAGTCGATCAGCAAGTCCTCCCCCGGCCAGGCCTACGACCTGCTCGTCGAGCTCGGCGTGCGGCTGGACAAGGTGGACTGCCCGCAGGCCGGCCGCTTCGTCGCGGTCGACCCCGACTTCCACGGCGTGCTGCTGCGCGACGACCGGTTCATCCGGCTCGACGCGTCGGGCAGCTCGGACGGGCTGCGCAACGGCATCGTCGGGCGCGCCGCCGGCTTCGACATCCTCAAGTCGAACAAGACCCCGTCCGGGCAGCGCACCGTCACCGACGGCGCGACCACCAGCGCGGACAAGACCGTCACCTCCGCGACGGCGAACTTCACCGCCGGCGACGTCGGGTCGGCCATCAGCGGCACGGGCATCCCGGCCGGCACGACCATCGCCTCGGTCACCTCCCCCACCGAGGTCGAGCTGTCCGCGAACGCCACCGCCACCGGCGCCGGCGTCACCCTGACGATCGGCACCGCCGGCTCCCGGAAGCTCGTCGCCGGCATCCCCGACGCCACCTCGCTGGCCGTGCAGATCACCCAGACCGAGGCGCTGCGGGCCCAGAACCGCTTCGCCGACGTCGTCCGCGGCCTGCAGGTCTACGGCGGCAAGGTGTTCGCCCCCGACGGCCTGGCCGCCGTCACCGCCGTCATCTCCTGACCGAGAGGAGGTCCCGTGCCCGACCTGATCTGCACCGTCGAGCAGGCCGCCGGTTTCGACTACGTCGTCACCGCCGGCAAGCTGGCACGGGCCTCCTCCCGGATCCGCACCTACACCCGGCAGCAGGTGACCGTCGGCACCTCGACGGCCCTGCTGCCGGGCCCGGGGCCGTGGCTGCTGCCGCAGCGCCCCGTCCGCGCCGTCACCGCGCTGGTCGACGGCGACGGGCAGCCGGTCGGCTACCGGCTGGACGGCCAGGTGCTCCACGCCGCCGGCGAAGACCTCACCGTCACCTGGGACCACGGGTTCAACCCGGTGCCCGACGGGCTGCTCGAGGTGTGCGCGCAGATCGCCGACCGGCTGTCGACCGTGCCCAAGGCGCTCGCCGAAGGGGTGCAACAGGAGACCGTCGGCGGCATCACTCGCGGCTTCGGCTCGTGGGCCGCCGGCGGCGTCGCCGAGCTCACCCCCGCCGAGCGGCTGGTGATCGACCGCTTCTTCCCGCGGCGGCCGCGCACCACCCAGCTGGTGCCCTGATGTTCCACCAGCAGGTCACCCGGCTGCGAGGAGTCTCGGTCACCGACCGGTACGAGAACACGACGCTCGACTGGTCGAACCCGGCCCGGCTCATCGTCAACGGCGTCTCGGTGCAGCCGCGGGCCCGCACCGAGACCACCACCGACGGCCGCACCGTGCTCGTCTCCGGCTGGTGGCTGTGCACCGCCCCCGGCGTCGACGTCGACCTGACCGCCGCCGACCGCGTCGAGCACGACGGCCTGGTGCTCGAGGTCGACGGCGACGTCGCCCGCTGGCCCGACCCCGACGGCGACGGCGTGCACCACGTCGAGGCTGCCCTGCGACGCGTGACGGGGTGAGCCGGTGAGCATCCAGATCCGCATCGACCCCGCCGGCGTCGCCGAGGTCCTCCGCAGCCGCGAGATGGCCGCCGCCGTCGACGACCTCGCCGAGCAGCTCGCCGACCAGGTGCGCGCCGGCATCACCGACCCCGACATCGCGGCCACCGTCGACGTCGACTCCTACCTCACCGACCGGGCCGCGGCCGCCGTGACGATCGCGCACCCGGCCGGGCTGCCGATCCAGGCCAAGCACGGGACGCTCACCGCCGCGGCGTCCGCGCTCGGGCTGGACGTGAGGTCGCGGTGAAGCCGCTCGTCGTCTTCGGCGACGCCCAGGCCGCCGCGATCGGCGTGCTGCGCGCCGGCTTCGCCGCCCACCCCCAGCCCTACGCCACCGGCGTCACGATCGGCACCCGCGTGCCCGGTGACCGCTCGCCGGAGACGCCGCGGCTGCCCTTCGTGCTGGTCGCTCTCGACGGCACCCCGCGCGTCGAGTACCCGGTCAACGCCCGCGCCGCCCTGCGGATCACCGTGTGGCACCGCACCGAGGCCGACGCTCACGACCTGGCGCAGCTCGCGATGAGCCTGCTGCTCGTCCACACCGGCGCGGTGCTGCGCTCTGTGCGCCCCGGCGCCGGCGTGGCCAAGACCGTCGACCCGACCACCGGGATCGACCTCGCGACCTTCACCGTCGCGGCCAACGTCCGACCGGTCGCGGTCGAGACACCCACCACCTGAGAGAAGAGGTACCTGACATGGCAGGTGACGTCTCGAACGCGGCCCTGTGGGGCGACGCGGACGTCTACATCGGCACGGAGTCGGCGGCCAACCCGCTCGACGAGAACACCGCCTTCGGCGTCGGCTGGTCCCTGTGCGGGCTGCTCGACGGCGACGCCGGCATCACCGAGTCCCGCAGCGAGGACTCCGCGGACTTCTACGCCTGGGGCGGCATCCTCGTCCGCTCCTCGCGCAGCAAGTTCAAGCTGCAGCGGAAGTTCGTCTGCCTGGAGTCCAACGCGGTCACCCTCGGCCTGGTCTACCCCGGCTCCACCGGCGGCGTGATCAAGGTGCCGACTCGCAAGCGCTTCAAGATCGCGTTCGAGACGCGTGAGGGCACCGAGGTGCGCCGCGTGATCTCCGCGCTCTACGCCGAGGTCGCCGCCGTCGCCGACATCACCGAGTCGGAGACCGCGCTGAAGAAGTACGAGATCACCGTGACGATCTTCCCGAACGCGGCCAAGGAGCTGTTCATCGTGCAGCCGGCCGACCCGGTCGCGGCCTGATCGTCCCCCTGACCGGTGCTCGGCGGGCCGCTCGCAGGCCGGCCCGCCGAGCACCACCTTCCTGACCGCCCTGCGGATCGAGGAAGAAGACCCGCATGCCCAGCCTGCCCAGCTTCACCGACGAGCAGCTCGTCGCCGCCGGTATCCGCTTCGAGATGCTGCTGCCCGACAGTCAGCCCGCCGTCCTCACCCCGGGACTGCGCATCGCGATCAAGCGCCGGCTGCTGGCTGACACCGCGCCGCCGGCGCCGACCACCGCGCGCACCCTCGCCGCCCTGCACCGCGAACTCCTCGCCGAGCACCTGCCCGAGCAGCTCGCCAACGCGATCGTCCTCGAAGCCGCCCGGCTCGAGGTCCGCCGCCTCCACCTGGAGACGGCACCCACCCCCACCAGCTGAGAACTGGAGCCTGCGCATGACCACCACCGACCTCACCCCCGCCACCGACCCGGTGCGCGCCGAAGCCCTCGACCAGTCCACGATCGCCGTCCCCTTCGACGGCGCCACCTACACCGTGCCCCGCGACCTCGAGGACTGGCCCATGGCGGCCATGGAGGCCATGGAGGACGGCAAGGCCGTCACCGCCCTGCGCGCGCTCCTGCCGGCGACGCAGTGGGCGGCGTTCAAGGCCACCGGCCCGAGCATCCGCGCGATGTCGCAGCTGCTCGACGCCATCGCCGTCGAGGCCGGGTTCAAGAGCGCGGGGGAATAACCGGCCTCCGGCGTCTCTACCGCGAACACCGAGACGCCCTGGAGGCCGACCTCCAGATCCACGCGAACGGCACCGATCTGCGTGACCTGCACCGGCCCGGCACCGCGCTGACGTGGCGGCGGCTGGCCGTGCTGGTCCGCTACCTGCCGCCGGACGCACACACCCCGACGCTGCTCGGCGGCCCCGCCGCCGCGTGGCGGCTGGAGCACTACCTGCTGGCCGACGTGTGGCGGGCCACCGCGCACTCCCCCAAGCCGCACCCCGCCGTCCCCGACAGGTCCCAGACCGCCCGGGTCGCCGGCCGCGGCAAGGCCGCCCGGCAGGACGCGCGGCTGCGCGCCCAGCAGCGCCGCATCGAACGCCAGCAGGCCGCCGGAGAGGCGCCCAGCGACTGAGGAGAGGGGTGACCGGTGTCCACCGTCGGCTACGCCACGCTGCAGGTCATCCCCTCCATGCAGGGCATCGGATCCAAGCTGACCGGCGCCCTGAAGGGCCCGCTGGCCAAGGCCGGCGTCGACGGCGGCACCGCGGCGGCCGACGGGCTGGAGAAGAGCATCGGCGGCCGGATGAAGGGCATCGCCGGCGCCGCGGCCGGCGCGTTCATCGCCGCCTGGGGCGCGGCCAAGGTCGGCGAGTTCATCACCGGCAGCATCACCGCCGCCACCGACCTGTCCGAGTCGACGTCGAAGATCGGCGTCGTCTTCGGTGGCGCATCCCAGCAGGTGCTCGACTTCGCCGCCAACGCCTCCTCGGCGTTCGGGCAGTCCCGCGGCCAGGCGCTGGAGGCGGCCGGCACGTTCGGCAACCTGCTGCGCTCCCTCGGCCTCACCGAGCAGGCGTCGGCGGAGATGTCGACGTCGATGGTCGGGCTCGCCTCGGACCTGGCCAGCTTCAACAACACCGACCCCGCCGAGGCGCTGGACGCCCTGCGCGCCGGTCTCACCGGCGAGACGGAGCCGCTGAAGAAGTTCGGCGTCAACCTCAACGACGCCACCCTCAAGGCCAAGGCCCTCGAGCTGGGGCTGTCCGACGGCAAGGCCACCCTGGACGCCAGCGCGAAGGCGCAGGCCGCGTACGCGCTGGTCATGGAGCAGACCAGCCTGGCGCAGGGCGACTTCGCCCGCACGTCGGCGGGGCTGGCCAACCAGCAGCGGATCCTCGGCGCCCAGTGGACCGACGTGTCGGCCAACATCGGCGGGCTGTTCGTGCCCGCCCTGGGCAACGCCGCCAACCTGCTCACCGGCCGGCTCATGCCCGGCATCCTGTCGGCCACCTCCGGGCTGCCCGCCCTCGGCGACGCCCTCGGCTCGGTCGGCGACGTCGCCCGGGTCGCGTTCACCGACGGTCTCGACGCCGCGTTCGCGATGATCGAGGGAACCCAGGGCGCGGCCCGCTGGGTCGGTGTCCTGGCGGCCAACGTCGGCGACCTGTCGGCAGTGTTCCGCGAGGCCTTCGTCGACGGCGCCGGCGCTTCCGCTCTCCTCGGCGCGTCCGGGCTGGAGGGGTTCGCCGTCACCGCCGGGGAGGCGGCGTTCCGGATCCAGGGCGCCTTCTACTCCGTCTGGGAGGGCATCAGGACCGCCCTCGGCCCGGTCGTCGCGCAGCTGCAGACGACGTTCAGTGGCGCGTTCACCGCGATCAGCGAGTCCATCGGGGCCGCGTTCGGGTCCGGTGGCGGCAGCAGCTTCCTGCTGACGTTCGCCGACGCCCTGTCCGGGCTCGCGGAGACCGCGCTGCCGCTGATCATCGACTGGTTCACCCGCTGGGCCGAGGTGGTGCAGGCAGCCATCCCGATGATCGTCACCGTCATCCAGGGCCTGGTCCCCGTGGTGCAGGGCATCTTCGCCCAGCTGGGCCCGGTCCTGCAGTCGCTGGTGCCGGTCATCAGCCAGGTCGCCGGGGTCATGGCCAGCACGCTGCTGACCGTCCTCAACGCCCTCGCGCCGGTGCTACCCGTCCTGGTGCAGGCCATCGGGCAGGTCGCGACGATGCTGGCCGGCGCCTTCATGGGCGTGCTGGAGCAGCTGCTGCCGATCCTGCCTCCCATCGTGGAGGCGATCGCGCAGATCGCCGCGGTCATCGCCCAGGCGCTCGCCGGCGCCCTGCGGGCGATCCTCCCGGTCATCCCGAGCCTGGTGACGGTGCTGGTCACGCTGGTGACGACCGCGATCACCCCGCTGCTGCCGCTGCTGCCGCTGCTGGCTGGGCTGTTCGCTCAGATCATCACGGCACTGGCCCCGCTGCTGCCGCCGCTGGTGCAGATCATCGCGCTGATCATCCAGCTGGCGATCGCGGCGATCAGCCCGCTGCTGCCCTTCCTCCCGACCCTGATCGGCCTGTTCACCCTGATCGTCCAGGCGATCACCCCGATCATCGGCGTGGTCGTGCAGGTGATCGGGGTCTTCATCCGGCTGGTCGCCGAGGTACTGCCCCCGATCCTCGGGTTTGTGTCCCGCATGGTGGGGATCTTCACCACGCTCTGGACCAGCATCAGCACGATCGTGGGCAACATCTTCGGCTCGGTGACGGGCACGTTCGGTGGGCTCGTGAACGCGATCGTCGGGGTGTTCTCCGGGGTCGGCACGGCGGTGGGCACGGCGTTGGGCACCGTCGGCTCGGTCGTCCGCGGCATCGTGAACGGCATCATCTCCGCGATCAACAACACGGTGATCGCCGGGATCAACCTGGTGATCGACGGCGCGAACTTCGTCAACCCCTTCGACGACGTGCCGCACGTGCCCCGGATCCCGCGCCTGGCCGAGGGCGGCATCGTCCCGGCGACCCCGGGCGGTGTGCTGGCGTTCATCGGTGAGGGCGGGGAGGACGAGCTGGTCATCCCACGATCGAAGGCCCGGTCGATCCTCGGCGGCGCCGGTGACCAGGGTGGCCGGCCGATCGAGCTGCACGTGCACACCCGGCAGGAGATCGACGTCCCGGCGCTGGCCCGCCAGGTCGCCCGCGAGCTCGCTTGGGGGACGTCGTGATCGACCACCTGCGGGTGAGCGTGGACGGGTGGACGGCGGTGGCCGGGCCGGGCGCGGAGCCTGACCGGTTCGGCTGCTACTGGGACCTCGCCGAGATCGAGGGCTGGTTCGGTGGGCTGGCGGTGCGCGCGGACAGCGAGGACCGCACCGGCGCCGACGGTGCCCACGACGGCCAGCCGTACTTCGCCGCGCGCACCGTCACCCTCGCCGGGCTGCTGGACGCCCCGGACCCGGCCGCGCTGCTGGCCGCGATGCGGCGACTGGCCGGGGTCCTGGCCGGCCGCCGCACCGGCACGCTCGTCGTCGAGGAGGTCGCCACCGGCATCACCCGGTCGGCGGAGTGTCGGCTGGACGTGCAAGGCCGGGCCAAGCGCACCGGGGAGACGTCCGCGGACTGGGAGATCACGGTGTACTGCCCGGACCCGCTCCGGTACGGGCCGCCGCTGCAGGACTCCACCGGGCTGCCGAAGTCCGGCGGCGGACTGGCGTGGCCGCTGTTCACCAACGGCTTCCTGGACTGGGGGCAGCCCGGAGATCCCGGGCAGGTCATCCTCAGCAACGGCGGCACCGCAGACGCCCCGATCCTCTTCCGAGCGACGGCCGGACCGCTGGGTCTGCCCGAGGGGTTCGAGATCTCCGCCGGTGGGCGCCGGCTGACCTACGCCGCAGTGGTGCCGCCCCGGCAGACGATCTGGATCGACACCGCCACCGGCGCCGTGCTCGCCGAGGGCACCGCCGACCGGCGCAGCGAGCTCACGCACGCCGACTGGCTGCACGTGCCCGCGGCCGACCCGGAGACCGGGGTGGCCGGGGAGCTGACCATCCAGTTCACGTCGCTGGGCGGCGCCTACGACGAGGGGGCGCAGCTGGTCGCGCAGTGGACGGAGGCCGACACGTGACCGAACCGCAGGTCATGACCCTCGCCGCGGCGTCGGCGACCGCCATGGGTCTGCCCAAGCGGTCGCCGGTCACCACCCGGATCCTGTTCGGGGAGCTGCGCACCGGCCGTATCACCGGCGTGCTGCCCGTCACCGGCGCGGCCTGGTCCCGGGTGCAGAACGACGCCGGCACCGTCGACCAGGTGCGGGTCCACCGCAGCGTCGTCGCTGAGCAGCGGCTGCGGCAGAACGCCGCCGCCGCGCGCTGCTTCCTCGCCGTCGAGCAGGGCGACCGGATCCGACAGGCCGGGCCGATCTGGAAGCACTCCTGGTCCCGCCGCGACGGCCGGCTCACCCTCGGCGCCGCCGGGCTGTGGTCGCTGTTCGACCACCGCAAGGTGCTGCCGGTGCTCGCCGGGCGGCGGGTCCAGGACGTGTCCACCACCCTGACCGGCGCGGACTACGGGGAGTTGGCCCGCGCGCTGGTCGCTCAGGCGCTGGGCGACGTCGGTGGGGATCTGCCGCTGGTGCTGCCGGCGGCCCGGACCGGCAGCGACCGCACCGAGACGTGGCCGGGCTGGGCGCTGCCCGACCTCGGCGAGCAACTGCGCCAGTTCACCACCCGCGACTCCGGCGCACCGGACATCCGGTTCACCGCCCGGCGCCGCGCCGACGACGCCCGGTTCCTGGAGTTCGTGATGGAGACCGGCACCGCGGCCAGTCCGCAGCTGTCCCAGGCCGGCGCCGACTGGACCTTCGACACCACCGTCCGCAAGGGCCCGGTACTCGACATCGCCGTGGAACAGGACGCCACCGAGATGGGCATGCGCGGCTGGATCACCGGCAACGGCAGCGAGGCCGACACGCTCATCGCCACCCACGAGGACCTGGCGCTGGTGCAGGCCGGTTACCCGCTGCTGGAGCTCGAGCGGTCCCACTCGTCGGTCGAGGTGCAGTCGACCCTCGACGGGCACGCCCGCACCCTGGTCGCCGCCCGCGCCCGCCCGGTGGAGGTGTGGAAGCTGACCGTCCGCGCCGACGCCGCGCTGGAGGTCCTCGAGGGCGACTACGCCCGGGTGAAGACCAAGGGCGACGACTACCTGCCCGACGGGGAGCACCGCGTGCGCGTGCAGAAGATCAGCGGAGGCCTCGGCGACACCGTGGTCTTGGACATGTACCCGTTGAAGGCGGTGATCTGACGTGGCGCAGGAAGCGGCGGTACCGCTGTCGACGGTGAAGGAGCTCGCGCGGCAGATCGCCCGCGAGGAGGTCGCGAAGTTCGCCCGGTCGGGCTTCCTGCGCAACGCGTCGATCTCAGGTGGCGACGGGCTGACGATCAAGGACGGCGGCGCGCTGCGACTGGAAACCGCGGCGGGGGTCGAATCCTTCTACGTGGGGCCGGTGCAGCCGGATCTGCCGGACGGGTCGCCGCAGCCGGGCATGATCGTGCGCCGCAACGACGGGACCATCGCGCTGCACCTGTACGACCCGATCCCTAGCGCCGAGGACTACAACCAGTTCCTGGCGTGGCGGGACCGCGCGGGCAACGTCGTCATCTCCGACGACACCGACTCCGGCCAAGGCCTCGCCCGGCCGTACCTGGCCGGCGCCTTCTACCCGGCCCGCGTGCAGGACTTCCTGAAGACGACCAACCCTGCCTTCGAGACCATCTGGCGAGAGCGGCGACAGAAGCAGCACCCGAAGCTGTACGTCGAAGCCTGGGGCGCCACCGACACGTCCGGCACGACCGGCGAGGTGCGGGTGATGGTCAACGGCGTGCAGCTCGGGGCAACGCAGTCCGCGACCGCCGGGGTCGTCACCCAGTACCTGTTCGGGCCAGCCGCGATTGATGGCGGCTTCGGTGCAAACCTCAGCGTCGAGATCCAGGCCCGCCGCTCGGCAGGCACTGGCAACGTGCAAGTCGGCGCAGCCTGGGTGGACGGCCGGCAGTCCTAGCCCGACGTCGAGCTACGCGGCGTCTGGTTCAGGTCAGTGATCGAAGTCCCGCCGCCCTCGTAGCCGGGCTCCCCCGGCAGCTTCTCCATCGTCGGGGCAGGCGCCGGCACGTAGACGTAGCCACCCTGCTCGTAGGGCGCAGTCGGGTCGTACTCCTGCGTCGGCGCCGCCGAATCCGGCTGCTCGACCGGCGCCGGCGCCGGCTCAGGTGCCGGCGCGGGCTCGGGCTCGGGCTCGGGCGACGGCGGCGTCACGGCGGCCTTCGTCTCCTCGTACACCGGCGTCGGCTCGGTCTTCGGCACGGCCTCCACCGTAGGGGCCGGCTCCGACGTCGTCGTCGCGGCCGGCTCCGTCGTCTCCACCACCGACGAGTCCGACACCGTCTCCGCGTCCAGCGACCCCGACGCCGCGGCAGCACCGAACCCGAGCCCGGTCAGCAGCAGTGCACCGCCGACCGCGACGAGCCCGACCTTGTTCCGTGCCGCGGACGCCAGCTTCCCCATGCGCATGCCCGAAGTATCGGCACGCCTGGGTTCCCCCTTGAGCCGACGCGCCTCAGCGTCACCCGATCGTGAAGGAGACCCATGCCCGGCCTCGATGCCCTCGCCGTCGGAGGTGGCGTCACCGATCCCCGGGACGCTCGGCACGCCGTCGGCGGCCTGCTCGCCCTGCAGGGCCCCTCCGCCCTGGATGTGCGCACCGGCGTGCTGGTCGGTCCCGGCTCCACGCAGCTGATCACCGGCACGTCGAAGACCAGTCCGATGAGCGTGCAGATCGGAGCCCACGTCGCCGTCACCTCCCGCGGCGCGGCGAACGGCGCCTACCTCGGCCCGACGCTGGAAGCGCCGACCGAGGTCAACGTCGAGCTGGCGCCGGCGTCCGGGTCACGGATCGACGTCGTCTACGTCAAGCAGCGGGACACCACCTCAGGGGTTCCCACTCCGGACGCTACGACCGGCCCGCTGTACGGCGTGCTCACCGGCCAGGTGTCCACCGGCACCCCGGTCAAGCCGTCCCTGACCGACATCGTCGGCGCCGAGGAGCTGGGCACCGTGCAGGTGTCGGCCGGGGCGACGTCGACCAACGGCTCCGGTGTCGTCATCACCAACACGGCCCGGCAGAGCGTCCCTCGCGGCGCTCCGGTTCCCGTCCGCAGCAAGGCCGAGCGAGATGCCCTTCAGGCCTACCCCGGCCTCGAGGTCGTCCTCATCGCCGCGGACGGCTCGATCCCGGCCGGCACGAAGTACGTGTGCACCGTCGCTGGCTCCCCAGGAACGTGGGTGCGCACCAGCGGCCCCGACGTCGTGGGCAACGGCAGCATCACGGGGGGATTCACCGGGATCAGCCGGTGGGTGCAGCAGGGCCGCGTGGTCACCGTCACGACGGCGATCTCCCGCTCTGCGGCGGGGTACACCCTGCTCGCCAACACCGGCACCGTCGTCGTCAGCGGGCTACCTCCCGCCATGGACAACGATGTCCTCCACAACCACTGGGTCACCGGCGTCGTCGACTTCCCGCCCTTCGCGACCCGGATCATCTCCAGCGGGCGCCTGGAGATCTTCGCGCTCCGTGTCGACCGCGGCGTCGCGGACGGCGCCTTTTTCCACTCCACCGTCACCTACATCGCCGCGTCGCAGCCGTGAGCGCCGAGCGCCGCCTGATGGACATCGTCAGCCGCGCGCAGTGGGGCGCCCGGCACGAGGACGGGTTCGGGTCCGCGCCCCTGCCCGCACGAGAGGTGTGGCTGCACCACTCCGTGACCGTCGCCCCCGACCTCGTCGCGCCGTTCGACGACGAGGACCAGGCGATGCGGACCCTGGAGCGGATCGGTGAGCAGCGCTTCGGGCGCGGCATCTCCTACACGTTCGCCGTGATGCCCACCGGCCGGGTGTACGAGGGGCACGGCGTGGCCAGGCAGGGTGCGCACACCGGCGGGCGCAACTCCATCGCCCGGGCGATCGTGCTCGTCGGCAACTACGACACCACCCCGCCGACCCCGGCCCAGGTCGAGTCGACCGCCCGCCTGCTGGTCCACGGGCACCGGCAGGGCTGGTGGAGCGCCGCCCGGCTCGCCGGCGGGCACCAGCAGGCCCCCGGCGCCTCTACGGCCTGCCCCGGTCGGCACGCGATGGCCGCCATCCGCCAGATCAACGACCGTGCCGCCGCCCTTCTCGCCGGCGCACCACCCCTGCAGGAGGACGACATGCCCCGCTACCTGGACTGGTCCCCGGAGGACCGCCGCGCCCTGGCGATGGACATCTGGCGGTACGCCGACGAGACCGTCGTCAACGCCGACAACCAGCACGAGCCGACGTGGGCGATCCACCGCCTCGTCGGCATCGACCGGGCCGTGTGGCAGGCCAAGGACGCCGCCGAGTACGCGGCGCTCGGCGTCGACGGGCGCCCGCACCGCGACGGCCGCCGCTCCCCCCTGGCCGAGCTCCTCACCGGCGGCGCCGTCGACGGTCAGCTCGCCGAGGGCGTCCTGGCCGGCGTGCAGCCCGCCGCGCCCGGTGCGCCGATGGACGACGAGCAGCTCGCCCGCGTCCTGGCCCGCCCGGAGGTCGCCGGCGCGTTCGCCCGCGCCTTCGCCGACGAGCAGGACCGGCGGGCTCGCGACGGCGACCCCGCCACGGGCCCGGTCACGTGACCGTCCCCGTGCAGCGCGACGGGCCCGACAGCGGAGTGCTCGGCTTCGTCGCCGAGTCCCTCCGCCGCCTGGAGGACTCCGTCGCCCGAGGCTTCGCCGACGTCAACAACCAGCTGTCCCGGCTGCCCAACGACTACGTGCCCCGCCGGGAGCTCGACCGTCGCCTCGACGAGTTCACGTTCGACATCGCCGAGCTCCGCAAGCACCGCGAGACCGACGCCGCCGAACGGGCCAACGCCCGCCGCTGGCTGATCGGCCTGGCCGTCACCGGCGCCCTGTCCGCCACCGGCGTCGTCTCCGGCATCGTCCTGCACTTCACCTGAACGGGAGCCCCCGATGAGCACCACCGCCCTGCCCCGCCCCGAGCCGGTCACCCGCGCCGGGCTCATCGCCGGCACCGTCGCCGGCCTGATCATCACGATTGGGGGGCTGGCCCGCGCGCTGGGCTGGCTCACCGACGACCTGGACGTCCATGAGGTCGCCCGGCAGGTGTCCGACCTGATCCTGGGCGCCGGCGTGCTGTGGGCGACGCTGGCGCCGGCCGTGCTGGCGCTGTGGGCTCGGAGCAAGGTGACGCCGCTGGCCGACCCTCGCGACGTCGACGGGAACCCGCTCGTCGTCGACAGCTGGCCGGTCGACGTCGTCACCACGAACCCGGCCGACCTGGTGACCGCCGACCCGCGCGACCACTACCTGACCGACGACGAGCCGGGTGAGCACGCCGCACCCGAGCCGACGACGCAGATGCCGGCGCTGCCCGTCGTCCCGGCGCCGGTCGAGCCGACACCGATCGCGCTCGAGGTGGCCGCCGCGCTGACCGACACCCAGCCGGCCATCCCCGCCGTCCGGGTCTGAACTCTGGTTCTGTCACACCCTCGACCTAAACTCCGCTCGTCCACCTGCGGTGCGACGTGCGAAGCCCGGGACTGGTCCCCCGGATCCGATGAGCCCCACCTGCCTTTCCCCCCGGGAGGCAGGTGGGGCTCTTCGCCGTTCCAGGGCCCGGTCATCCGGGGCCGACAGCACGATGCAGCGCACGGTCTTCGGCGGCGCTTCCAGTGGACGAGACCCGCCACGGCAACCAGGTTGAGCAGCGCGGTCACCTGCGTCCCGGCAAGGACCTGCACGACGGCATTCAGTAGTTCGATCACGAGGACGAGGTCTGCGAACCGATGCCCGGTTGCTCAGCCCACGGTCGGCGACCTCGGGGTCAGGTCAGGCCGTGGCCGCGGTCTCAGCTGGCGTCGGCACCGCGTAGATCGCGCATCCGTCGCGGAACCGGCCGGTGCGCTGCAGCCGCCCGCGCTTCTCCGCCCGGGACAGCGCGCACGACGCCTGCCCCTGCCGCCACCGCAGCCGCTTCGCGGCCTCGTGCACCGTGTAGCCGTCGCGGGCGCGGGCGACCGCGCCGACGACCAGGTCCACCGACGACGGCGCAGGGGCCGGCTGCTCGTCGGCGGTGCCGTCGCTGGCGGCCGCCGGCGACGCGTCGGCCTGGGCGCGGCGGTCGTCCAGGCGATGCACCTTGGCGAGCTCCTGGCGGTCGTTCTGCACCGTGCTCTTCGAGACGGCGAGCTCGGCCGCGGTCTCCCGGACGCTCATCCCGGCCCGGTCCATCGAGTCGACCAGCGCCTGCCGCTCGTCGACGGGCAGGTGCAGCTGGCGCAACAGCTTCCCGAACCGGTCGAGCACGTATGCGTGCCAGGTGTCGAAGCCGCGCAGCCGGTGCGCCTGGCCCTCGCGGAGGCGGGTGAGGTTGCCGATCGCCGCGGCCAGGCCGGCGCTGACGCCGTCCTCCAGCTCGGTGATCTCCTGGTCGGTCAGGACGGCGGCCATGGCGGGCTCCTGTCGCAGGGCGGCGGTCATCGGGTGCTCCGGGTGGCGCAGCAGTTGCGGGCGGCCCAGCGGGCGAAGGAGCCGTGCGGGCAGCGCGGCGCGTGAACCGCCCAGCCGCCTTCCGGACGCGGCTGCGGCTCGTCGTCGACGTCGGGCACGCGCACAGGCGTGGGGATCGGAGGCAGCGGCCGCGCCTCGTCGACGGGGACGAAGCGGCTGCCCTGCCGCACGTAGAGGCCGGCGGTCACAGCAGCGCCCCGGCGATGAACCCGAGGGCCAGGGCGGCCAGCAGCGCGAGGAAGACCAGCGTGCTGGTGCTGAGCGTCTCGACGACGCAGCGGTCGTCGGTCCAGCGGGCGCTCACAGGATCACTCCGGCGGCGCGCATGGCCTCGGTCGCGACTGCGGCCTGTTCCTGCAGGAGGGCGACGGCCTGGTCGCGGGTGAGGAGCACGACGACGTCGGGGTCGTCGACGGCGACGCGGTCGAGGTAGTCGACGGAGTGGATGGTGCCGGTGGCGTCCTGGACGACGCAGGCGGTGGTGCGGCCGAGGACGAGGGCGGCGAGCTGCTCGGCGGTGATGGCCGGTGCGGTGTCTGCGATGCTCACGCAGACATAATCGGCTAAGCAGCCCCGTAACTCAAGCCAAACATGACTAGAATACTCACTCGGACGAGTGAACTCCTCGTCGCGCCCACGCCACGAGGTCCTCCGGATCGACGCCGAAGTGCTCCGCGATCCGCTGCACCTCGTCCAGGCCGAAGTCGCTCTCGCCCTTGAGCTTGCGGCTGATGTTTCGCTGTGGGATTCCGGTCGCGCCGGCGAGCGCATTGCCGCTGACGTTGTGCGCGAGCATGAGGCGTCGGATCTGTTCGGCGACGGCGGCTGCGAGACCCTCTGGCACGTCTCGCAGCGTAGCCGGATTCGACTAGGAGCCACACCGCCCGGCAAGGGCCCGGTCATCACGCCGCACCCTCGACCGCGCTGCGGAGCTTGTCCTGGCCGATGCGCGTGTAGACGCGGACGTTCTCCAGGTTCGCGTGCCCGAGCAGCTCGGCGATGACCGCGACGTCGGCGCCGCGGGCGTGCGCCCGGGTCGCGAACCGGTGCCGCAGCGTGTGCAGCGTCCAGCCGGCCGGGAGCACACGGCGGGCCAGCACCCCCAGATGCGCCGGCGTGAGGTGGTCCCCGTGCCGGGTCGGGCTTGGGAACAGCCAGCCGGGTGGCAGGCCGCGGACCGCCATGGCCAGCGCGCCGGTCAGCGGCACGTCGCGGTAGGCGTCGCCCTTGCCGTGCACCCGCAGCCACCAGCCGCCGTCGGCGTCGCGCCGCGCGTCCTGCTGGCGGAGCTCGGCGATCTCCGCGCGGCGCAGGCCTCCGTAGGCGGCGAGCAGCAGCATCAGCCGCACCCGCTCGTCGGCGCCGGCGACCGCTGCGCGCAGCACGTCCTCCGGCACCGGCCGGGGCAGGCCGCGGGTGGCCTTCACGCGGGGCAGCGCTGCGGCGGGCGAGCGCTCGAGGTGGCCGGCGGCGACGGCCCAGGCGAAGAAGGCCCGGAGGGCGCCGCGGTAGGCGCGGCGGGTGGCCGGCTTCCACTGGTCGTGCTGGGCGAGCCAGAGCACCAGGTCGTCGAGGGTGGTCTGCCACGGGATCGTGGCCGGGTGGTCGGCGGCGAAGCGGCGCAGCTGGTAGAGCCGCTGGCCGATGGTGGTCGACGGGGCGCCGGAGGCCTTCAGCCAGCCTTCCCAGGCATCGAGCTGTCGTTGCCACGGTTCCGGCACCCGCTTGTCTCCCATGCGAGAGGCATAGGCGACCGAGAGGTAGGACACGCTGCCGGTGACCGGTGTGGGTGACCCCCGCTCGGCCGTGTGGGTGACTGCGCCTGCTCCCCCTGCACGCGCTGTCACCAGGTGCCGGCCGCGGTGGCGGCCGGCCGTGCAGTGCCCCGGCGGACCCCGGGGAAGGCGATCACCTTGGCGTCGGTGCGGACGTCGTGCGCGGCGACGACTCCGAACCAGCGGGTTCGGGGTTCGAGTCCCTGATGGCGCACCACGCAGGACACCGAGCAGCGGCGATGCCTCCCGGCGTCGCCGCTGACTGCTTTCCCGGTCCTGCGATCCTTTTCCTTCCCCGCCCCGAGCACCCCGGCAGCACGGCCGGGCGTCGCCGCCCCTGATCCACCGAGGTCGGGGGTCGAGTCCCCGACCCGCCCGTGACAACAGCGGGCCGGACGCGGCGGCACCGTAGGGTGCGCCGGTGACCTGGAAGCGCGCCGTGTTCGCGCTGTTCGCCGTCGCGGCGGGCACCAACGTCCCCACCCCGCTGCTGCTGGTCTACCAGGAACGGCTCGACCTGTCGGCCGAGGTCCTGACCGCGCTGTTCGGCTGCTACGCCGCCGGGCTCGTGCCCGCCCTCATGCTGGCCGGCCCGCTGTCGGACCGGCTGGGCCGCCGGCGGGTGGCGATCCCGGGCATCGTCCTGTCGGGCCTGGCGTCGCTCGCCTTCGCCGCGGCCGGGGGCTCCCTGCTCCTGCTGTTCGCCGCCCGCTTCGCGCAGGGCGTGGTCAGCGGGGTCGTCTTCAGCGTCGGCAGCGCCTGGGTCGGCGAGCTGTCGAAGGCCTCCGGGGAGGGGGCCGGGGGGCGGCGCGCCGCCGTCGCCATGACCGCCGGGTTCTCGCTCGGGCCGCTGACCAGCGGCCTGCTCGGCCAGTACGCCCCGGCGCCCACCGTGCTGCCCTACCTCGTGCACACCGTGCTCGTCGCGGTGGGGCTGGCGTTCGCGGTGCGGTTGCCCGAGACGGTCGACCTGCTCCCCGGCCGGCGCGGCGGCACGGAGACGACGCCGGCCGCGCCGCTTGTGCGCCCCGGCGACGGCCTGCTCGTGCTGAGCGTCCTGGCCCCGGTGGCCGTCTGCGTCTACGCGTTCCCGTCGACGATCATCAGCGCCGTCCCGTTGCTGGTGGAGCTGCCCTACGGCGGGGTCGCGGTCACCGGCGTGCTGGCCGGGGTGACGCTCGGCGCCGGCACCGTGGTCGCCGGTCTGCAGCGCCGCCTGGGCGCGTGGACGGCCGTCGTCGGGACCGGGGCGGGGACGGTCGGGTTCGGGTGCGCCGCCGCATTCGCGTCGACCGGGGCGCTCCCCTGGTTGGTCCTCGCCGCCCCGCTGCTCGGCGCGGGCGGCGGCCTCTGCCTGGCGGCCGGGCTGACCCTGACCGCCCGGTTGGCCGCCCCGGCCCGGCTGGGGGCGCTGACCTCGCTGTTCCTCTCCTTCGCCTACCTCGGCTTCGCCGCACCGTTCGCGTTGGCCGTGGCGGCCGGGGCGACGACGGCGGCCCTGCCCCTGGCCGCGGCCGCCGCGCTCGCCGCGCTGCTCGCCCTCCGGCTGGTGCCGGTCGCCCGCGCCGGGCAGCTGTAGGCGGACGCGACGGCGCCCCCTCCCCGGGGTGGCGGGGAGGGGGCGCGGTCAGCGGGAACTGCGGTCAGTCGGCGGGCGCGAGGTCCGCGGCGAACTCGCCCTCGAACGCGTCGGCCGCGACGGTGGCGCCGCCGGGCACGTCCGCGGGACGGAGGACGAAGGACTGCAGGCTCGGGGATTCGCCCTGCTGGAAGCTCTCGATCGGGACGAGGACGCCACCGGTGTCCACCGACTCGAGCTCGTTGAAGGCTTCCAGCACGCCGGCGCGGGTCAGGTCGCCGTTCTCGCACGCCTGGTCGAGGACCGTGTCCATGACCGCCGACATGCCGTAACCGACGAGCACGCCCAGGCTGGGCGCGGCGTCGGGGTAGGCCGCCTCGTAGGCCTCCAGGAGCTCAGGGTTCGCGTCGAACGACGAGACCGGCGAGGCGACGTACAGGTCGTCCTTGAGCTTCTGGGCGGCAGCGCCCTGGAGCAGGCCCGGCGCGAAGACCGGGTTGCTGCCCAGGAGGGGCACGTCGAGGCCCTGGGCCTGCGCCGCCGCGGCGACCGACGCGGTCTGCGTCGGCGCCACGGTCAGGGCGATCGCGTCCACCCCTTCGGCGGCGAACTGGCTGACGATCGCGCTCATGTCCTGCTCCTGCGGGGTGATCTCCCGCTCGATCAGGGTGAGGCCCCTGGCCTCGGCGACGGCCTGACTGCCCTCCAGGCCGTTGGCCCCGTACTCGCCCTCGAAGTAGATGTGGCCGACCGTGTCGCCGTCGGCGAGCAGCCCCTGGTCGAACGCGTAGTCGTAGAGGTTGGAGATCTCCACGTCGTACGTGGCGCCGGGGACGCCGGTGCCGGGGATCAGGGTCAACGTCTCCGACCAGGCCGACGGGTAGCTGTTCATCTCGTCGGCTTCCAGCTCGGGAGCCAGGGCGGTGTTGATCGGCGACCCGAGCAGCTGCTGCATCGCCAGGATCTCGGGCTCCATCGAGCTGTACAGCTGGACGGCCCGCTGCACGTTGTAGCCGGCGTCCTGGACGTTGAGCTCGACGTTGTACTGGCCGCAGACGTCGTTCTCCATCCAGTACAGCTCGTTGGCGTTCGTGATGTCCCGGCCCAGGGCGGCGAAGACGCCGGTCAGGTCGGTGAGTGCGCCGAGGGTGATCGTGTCCCCCTCGACGCCCACGTCGGTCTGGACCTCCCCGCCTCCCTCACCGCCCCCGGCGGCCGCGCCGTCGTCCTCCGCCCGCGTGCTGCAGCCGGCGGCGGTGGCGAACACGAGGGCGGCGGCCAGCGCCGTGGCGACTCTGGTGGTCGGTCGTGATGTCATGTGGTTGCTGCTCCTTCGGATTGACGGTTCTCACGTGGACGGGTCGGTAGCGGGGTTGCTCGGGGGGCGGGTCACCTTGCCGCCGGGACGGCGGGCGCGGCCGAACCGGGAGTTGATCCGGCGGGCGAGGCCGGCCAGGCCGGCGGGCTCGAAGATGATGACCAGGACGATCGCCAGGCCGTACAGGTAGAGCGCCGCCTCGCCCGCGGCGATCCCGCCCTGCCCGGCGTCGCTGACGAACGGGAGTGCGTCGGCGTACTGCTGGAAGAGCAGCGGCAGCGCGGTGACGAACAGCGCCCCCAGCGCCGCGCCGGCCACCGAGCCCAGCCCGCCCAGCACGATCATGGCGAGGTAGGAGACCGACAGGAGGAGCCCGAAGGACTCCGGCGCGATGCTGCCGATCGAGAGCGCGTACAGGACTCCGGCCAGGCCCGCGTACGCGGAGCTCAGCATGAAGGCCCGGGCCTTGTAGGCCTGCACGTTCACGCCCATCACCGCCGCGGCGGTCTCGCTGTCCCGCAACGTCTGGATGGCCCTCCCCGGCCGGCTGCGCAGCACGTTCCGGGCGAAGAGGTAGGCGCCGACGGCGATGAAGAGGCCCAGGTACCACAGCCGCTCGCTCTCGCGGAAGGGAACACCCATCACGAAGAGCTCGGGGTCGTCGTTGCCGAAGCTGAAGCCGAACAGCTGGAACTCGGGCACCGACCGGCCGTTGAAGCCGCCGGTGACCGACGTCCAGCTGTTGAACACGTGCTGACCGATGAAGACGAGACCCAGCGAGGCGACGCCGAGGTAGATGCCGCCCAACCGCGCCGAGATGGGGCTGAACAGCAGACCGGCCAGTGCGGCGACGAGCACGCCGGCGATCATCCCGACGACCGGCGGCAACCCGAGCCCGGCCAGGTCGGTCACCCCCAGGCCTCCCTCGTCGGTGGCCGACACGTAGGTGTAGGTCACCGCGCCGACGGCGAGGAAGAAGGCGTGGGCGAGGGAGAGCTGGCCGGTGTTGCCGACCAGCAGGTTCAGCCCGATCGCCCCCACCACGGCGGCGAACACCGCGAACCCGGTGCGCAGCCAGAACTCGTCGAAGTACAGCGGGAAGACGAGCAGGAAGAGCAGCAGCGCGGCCAGCAGCAGCGGCTTGACCACCGAGCGGCGCCGCCGTGGAGGGTCGGCGGGCGCGCCGGCCTTGGTGGCGCCGGTGTCGACGGTGGCGGTCGCCTCAGACACGGGTCAACTCCTTCGTGCCGAACAGACCGGAGGGCCGCACCAGCAGGACGGCGAGCATCACGACGTAGGGGATGACGCTGCCGAAGCCGCGGCCGAGGAAGAGGATCTGGTCCTGGTAACCGGCCGCCATGGCCTCGGCGACCCCGATGAGCAGGCCGCCCACGAGGGCGCCGCCGGTGGAGTCCAGCCCGCCGAGGATCGCGGCCGGAAGCGCGCCGAGCGCCACGGTGTAGACCGTCGGGCTCACCCCGGGGGTCGGTGCACCGACGAGGAACAGTGCGGCCACCGCGGCGAGCACCCCGGCCACGATCCAGGCCACCGCGGAGACCCGGCCCTGCCGGATCCCCATCAGCGCGGCCGCCTCGCCGTCCTCGGCCGAGGCGCGCATCGCCACGCCCCAGCTGGAGTACTTGAAGGCGAGGAAGAACAGCCCGATCAGCCCTGCGGCCACCGCCAGGGAGATGACGCGGTTGAGGCTGAGCCCGGTGCTGCCGATCCGGATCGACTCGCCGGCCCACGGGTGCGGCACGTTCAGGATGTCCGAGCCGATCCGCCGGATCATCTCGGTGAGGATGATGATGTCCACGCCGATGGTGACGATGGCGAGACTGATCACCGCCGCGCCGCGGATCCGGTTGATGATCAGTCGCTCGATCAGCAGCGCCACGACCGCGGTGAGCGCGACACCGGCCAGCACGGCCGGCACGAACCCGATCGAGTCGCTGAACCTGGCGATGGAGTAGGCGCCCAGCAGCAGCAGCGAGCCGTGCGTGAAGCTGACCACTTCGCTGGACTTGAAGATGATCACGAAGCCGAGCGCGATCAGCGCGTAGAGGGCGCCGAGCGAGACTCCGTTGAGCAGCAGCGCTAAGAACTGGGTCACGATCTCGTCCCGGGCGTCTCGGTGGATGGTTGGTCGGCGGTGGCGCCGCTGTCGTCGGAGGTCCCGGCGGGGGCCGGGGCGGCGGAGTGGTGCGCGGTGTAGGACTCCGACGGGCTCTCCTCGTCCCCGGAACCGAGGTAGGCGCGGATGACCTCCGGGTCGTTCTGCACCTCGGCGGGGGTGCCGTCGGCGATCCGGCGGCCGAAGTCGAGCACCGTGACCCGGTCGGCCAGGGACATGACCATCCCCATGTCGTGCTCGACGAGGATGATCGAGATCCCGAGCGCCGCCCGGATCTCCCGGATCGCCCCGGCCATCCGGGCGGTCTCCTCGGCGTTCATGCCGGCGACCGGCTCGTCGAGCAGCAGCAGCCGCGGCTCGGTGCAGAGGGCCCGGGCCACCTCCACCCGCTTCTGGTCACCGTAGGAGAGCACCCCGACCGGCGTGTGCAGCTTGTCGCCCAGGTCCAGGAACTCGGCGATCTCGTGGACCCGCGCCCCGTGCCGCTTGCCCTCCCGGGTCGCCCTGGGCAGCCGCAGACCGGCGGCGATGAACCCGGCCTTGGTCAGGTGGTGGCGGCCCAGCATGAGGTTCTCGCCCACGGTCTGGGTGCCCGACAGCGCGATGTTCTGGAACGCCCGGGCCACGCCGACGTCGGCGATCTTGTGCGGGACCATCTGGTCGAGCCGGACGTCGCCGAAGCGGACCTGCCCCTCAGCGGCCTTGTAGACGCCCGACAGGACGTTGAACATCGTCGACTTGCCCGCACCGTTGGGCCCGATGATCGCGTGGATCGCCCCGGGGACGACGGTGAACGAGACGTCGGAGAGCGCCTTGATGGCCCCGAACCGCACGCTGACGTGCTCGACCTCCAGGGCCGGGATCTCCGGTCCGGCAGCCGTTCCGTCCGCCGCCGGCGCGGCCGCGGAGGCTCCGGCCGCGGAGGCTCCGGCCGCGGTCATGCCGTCCACCGGGACAGCGTCTTGCGGGTCACCACGGGGCTGAACTCGTCGGCCTGCTCGCTCTCGTGGCCGAGGTAGAGCCGCTGCACCTCGTCGGTCCGGGAGAGCTCCTGCGCGTCGCCGGAGAGCGACACCTGCCCCACCTCCAGGACGTAGGCCAGGTCGGCGACCCCGAGCGCCATGGTCGCGTTCTGCTCGACGAGCAGGACCGACGTGCCCTGCCGGTTGATCTCGGCGATCACCTCGCCGATCTGGCCGATGATCCGCGGCGCCAGCCCCAGGGAAGGCTCGTCGAGGAGGAGGACCTTCGGGCTGGCCATCAGTGCGCGGCCGATGGCGAGCATCTGCTGCTCACCACCGGAGAGCAGGCCTGCCCTCTGCGTGCGGCGCTCCTGGAGCACGGGGAACATGTCGTAGACGCGGTCCTGGGCCTCCGCCTTGGCCGTCTTGTCCTTGTTGCCCATCCCCCCGGCCCGCAGGTTCTCCTCGACCGTGAGCCGGCCGAAGATGCGCCGCCCCTCGGGCACCTGCACGAGGCCGAGGTGGACCGCCTGGGCCGGGTCGCGGGAGCCGATGTCGGTGCCGTCGAATGTCACGCTCCCCGACTCGATCCTCCCCCGGTGCAGCCGCAGCGTTCCCGAGATGGTGCGCAGCAGCGTCGTCTTCCCGGCGCCGTTGCTGCCGAGGACGGCCACGACCTTGCCGTCGGGCACCTCCATGGACACCCCCCGCACGGCCTGTACGGCGCCGCCGTAGGTGACGTGCAACGACTCGATGCTCAACACGGGGAGCACCTCCTCTCCGCGCCGCCGGACGGCGCTGGACCGAGCGGGCGGCGGAGGGGGGCCGGCGACGTCGCGGCGGCCCTGGTGCCGGGCCGGGCGGTGACCGCGGGCACTGCCGCCGGTCGCCGCCCGGCACGGCGACGACGGCGCATGCGCCCCGGCCGTGGGGTGCGGCTCGTGCCGGCCGGACGACCGGTGAGTGATCTGGCACACATGGGCCGTGACTCTAGGGGTAGATCCGGTGATCGAGATCACCCGAACGGTCACGGATCGGTCACCTTGCTGCCGAGCGCCCCCGCACCGCCGTCCGGTGTGCCCGTGCCACACCCGTGTGCCGGGAGCTGCGTGCGGTGAGCACGTTGCGCCGGTCGGCCCGGTACGGCCTGCCGGCGTGGGTCAGGGGGTTCGCGTCCCGGGGTCCCGGCGGCGCGCAGCGGTCGGGGATCCGGTCCCGTTCTCGGGGGTGCGGACACCCGGCCGCCCCACGGGCGGGACGGGGTCGACGTCGTCGACACCCACGTGGATGGCGTCGAGCACGGCGGCGGCCCGGCGCCGCGACTGCTCGGGGGTCTCCCCCACGGTCATGACATGCGCGAGGTGCTCCGCCGGGCCGGTCGTGCGCCCCACGTCGGTGAAGACCTCGGCCACCACCAGACCGGGGACCGTGCCCGCGCCCCGGACGCCGGCGACCGCACGCACCCGGCCGATCGCGTGGGCGGTCAGGTGCATCTGCGTGCACGCGCCCGCGACGCCGGCGCGTGCGGGGCCGGCAGCGGGCTCGCCGAGGAGCCGGGCCACCACGAGGTCGGCGGTGTCGATGCCGCTCACCTGGTCGACGCAGGTGTGCGCGCCGTCGCCGGCGAGACCGGTCGCGACATCGGCCAGCCGCGGACCGGCGGGGCCGAGGACGAACTCCAGGTGGAACGGCCCGGTGTCGTGGCCGACCGCCGCGAGCCAGCAGCGGACCCAGCCCACGGCGTGCGGTACCGGCGGCCGCGTCGTCGCGGTGCTGACCAGGTGGTCGTGCTGCGGCGGCGGGGTGGTGACGATCTCCGACCAGGCGAGGACGACGTGGTCCCCGTCGCCGGAGAAACCGTCCGCCCCGAACCGAGGGCCGGGGACGTGCTCCTCGACGACCAGCCGAGGTCGGGGCAGCCCTCCCCACCTCCGGTCCGACCGCGCCAGGTGCCGGGCCGCCACGTCCCGCAGCTCCCGGTCGTCGGAGACGAGTGCGGCATCCCGCCCGCCGCCGCCCGCGACCAGCCGCACCACGCAGGGGTACCCGACGGGAGAGGTCAGGTCCGGGGCGTCCGCGGCCACCTCCGCCCAGCGCACGTCGGCCAGGCCGGCCGCGGCGAGCGCCCGGCGCAGGGTGCCGCGGTTCCCGGCCAGCGTCGGCGACCCGGGCGTCGGACCGCGCAGCCCCAGCGTGCGAGCGGCGACGGCGGCCGGACCCGAGAACCGGACGACCGTGCTGGTCACCGCGGCCACCGTCCCCCCGAGCGAGTGCACCGCGCCGACGATCGCGAGGGCGTCCCCGGTGTCGCAGTCGACCCAGCGGTCGACCGCCCAGTCGAGGTCCTCGCCGTAGGCCTCGCGGTCCCGCGTCAGCACCGCCGTCCGCAGGCCCCGGGAGCGCGCCCGCTCGAGCACCGCCACCCCCGCCGCGTCCAGCCGCTCCCCGGCCGCGAGCTCCGGCCGCGCGACCGTCGCGCGCACCTGCACCTCGACGGAGACGAACCACGGCTCGGCCACGATCCCGGCGGACCGGTCGCCGGGCACGGGCTCGGTCATGGCGCCTCCCCCCGTCGGCCGTTCGTTGCTCGGTGCACCGTACCGGCCGGTCGGTTTCGACGGAACGGCTTCGGCTGCGCCTCCTCGCACGGCGGACGGGAAGCAGCGGCCTCGGCGGCCCGTTGCCCGTGAGGTGACCCCCGCTCCGCACGCCCGCGACGTCGACGTCGACGTCGTCGTCGTCGGCGCAGGGCAGGCCGGCCTCTCGACGGCCTGGGCGCTGGCCCGCCAGGGATTCGAGCGGAGCACCGGGTTCGTCGTGCTCGACGGCGAGGACGCCCCCGGTGGCGCCTGGCGGCACCGCTGGCCCTCGCTGACGCTGGGCACCACCCACCGGGTGCACGACCTGCCGGGCCTGCCGTTCCGGCCCGGGGACGAGGCGGCGCCCGCAGTCGAGTCCGTTCCCGCCTACTTCGCCGGGTACGAGCGGCGCTTCGAACTGCCCGTGGTCCGGCCGGTGCGCGTCACCGCCGTCGACCGGACCGACGACGGCCGGTTCTCCGTCGTCACCGACCGGGGCACCTGGACCGCCCGCGCCGTCGTGAACGCCACCGGCACCTGGACCCGGCCGTTCGTGCCGCGCTATCCCGGGCAGGAGCTGTTCCGCGGGCGCCAGCTGCACACCGTGGACTACCGCTCCGCGGAGGAGTTCCGCGGGCAGCACGTCGTCGTGGTCGGCGGCGGCGCCTCGGCCACCCAGCTGCTGGCCGAGATCTCCCGGGTGACGTCGACGACGTGGGTCACCCGCCGGCCACCGGTCTGGCGCGAGGGCCCGTTCGACGAGCACGTCGGCCGCGCGGTGGTCGCCGAGGTGGAGAAGGCGGTGCGCGAGGGACGGCGGCCCGGCAGCGTCGTCGGGCTGACCGGGCTGCTCGTCAGCACGCCGTACGTCCGGGAGGGGCTGGAGCGCGGGGTGCTCGAGCGGCTGCCGGTGTTCGACCGGATCACCCCCGACGGCGTCGCGTGGGATGACGGCCGCTCCCTCGCCGCCGACGTGATCCTGTGGGCCACCGGGTTCCGGGCGGCGGTCGGCCACCTCGCGCCGCTGCGGCTTCGCGAACCGGGCGGGGGATTCCGCCTGGACGGCACGCAGGTCGTCGGCGAACCACGCATCCACCTCGTCGGGTACGGCCCGTCCGCCAGCACGATCGGCGCCAACCGGGCCGGCCAGGCCGCCGCGCGCGCCCTGCGCCGGGAGCTGCACCCGGGGATGCCCCTGCCCCGCACGGCCTGACCTCCCAGGGACCTTTCAGGGTCCGATCAGGGCGCTCCCCGATGTGCCCGCACCCCGGCGGACGACAGGCTCCGGGGCATGACTTCCCGACCGCTCCCCGGAGGCCCGCGATGATCGAGGCGCGGGGCCTGACCAAGAAGTACGGCGACCGCACCGCCGTCGACGGCATCTCCTTCACCGTGCACCCGGGCCGGGTCACCGGCTTCCTCGGGCCCAACGGTGCCGGCAAGTCCACGACGATGCGCATGCTGCTGGGCCTGGACCGGCCCACCGCCGGCAGCATCACCGTGCACGGGCGCAGCTACGCCGACTTCCCCGCACCGCTGCGGCAGGTCGGCGCGCTGCTGGAGGCCCGCGCCCTGCACCCCGGGCGCTCGGCCCGCGACCACCTGCGCTGGATGGCGGCGAGCAACGGGCTACCGGTGCGCCGCGTGGACGAGGTGCTCGACCTGGTCGGGCTCACCGACGTCGCCGGGCAGCGGGTCGGCCGCTTCTCCCTCGGCATGGGCCAGCGCCTCGGCATCGCCGTCGCCCTGCTGGGCGACCCGCCGGTCGTCGTGCTCGACGAGCCGGTCAACGGCCTGGACCCCGAGGGCATCCGCTGGGTGCGCACGCTGACCCGGCAGCTGGCCGCCGAGGGCCGCACCGTCTTCCTGTCCAGCCACCTGATGAGCGAGATGGCGCTCACCGCCGACCACCTCGTGGTCATCGGGCGGGGCCGGGTGCTGGCCGACTGCTCGATGCCCGACTTCATCGCCGAGCACGCGGCCTCCTTCGTGCGGGTGCGCAGCCCGCAGCGGGCCGAGGTGGCCGAGCTGCTGCGCCGCGACGGCCTGGAGGTCACCGCCGTCGACGACGAGCTGCGGGTGCAGGGCCGCGACGCCGCCGGCATCGGCGAGCTGGTCGGCCGGCAGGGGCACCTCCTGCACGAGCTCACCCTCGTCAGCTCCTCTCTCGAGGACGCCTTCATGACCCTCACCGCCGCGAGCGTCGAGTACACCGCGCGCGACCGGACCCCCGCAGGAGCCACCCGATGACCGGAACCCTGAGCACCCCGGTGCCCGACACCGTCGCCCTGGACCCGAACCGGCACGTACCCGGGGCCCGGGACCCCGGCTTCGCGCAGACCGTCCGCGCGGAGTGGGTCAAGTTCTGGTCGGTGCGATCGACACCGTGGTCGATCGGCGCGTTGGTGGCCCTGGGCGCCGGGCTGACCGTGCTGGTCTGCGCGGTCAGCGCCGCGGACCTCGCGGAGGGCACCACCGGCGAGGCCGCGGGCTCCTTCATCACGTGGGGCATGACGGTCGCGCAGATCACCGCCATCGTGCTCGGCGCGCTCGTGGTCACCAGCGAGTACGGCACCGGCATGATCCGCGCGACGCTGACCGCGACCCCGCACCGCGGCCGGGTGCTGGCGGCCAAGGCCCTCGTGCTCACCGGGACGCTGTTCGTCGCCGGCACGGTCACCGCCGTCCTCGGCTACCTCGGTGGCAACTGGTTCCTCGAGCGGGAGGGCATCGGCCTGGCGCTCTCCGACGACGGCGTGCTCCGCTCGCTGCTCGGGAGCGGTCTCTACATGGCCGGCATCGGCCTGCTCGCCGCGGCGGTCGGGCTGCTCGTGCGGCACACCGCCGCGGCGCTGTCGATCGTGCTGGCCCTGCTGCTGGTGGTCGGCAACATGGTGATGCTGCTGCCGGGCGCCTGGGGCGAGTGGGCCACCAAGCTGATGCCGGGCAACGCGGGCTCCGTCGTCGCCACGCCGGTGTCGTTCAACCCGGACCTGCTCGACCCGTGGACCGGGTTCGCCGTGTTCTGCGCCGAGGTGGCCGCCGTCCTGCTCGCCGGCTACCTGGTGCTCCGCCGGCGCGACGCCTGAGGTTCGCGCACCCGCTGTGCCCCGGCCCCCGCGGCCGGGGCACAGTGGTGCGGTGACCACGCCCGACCCGGCCGCCGAGGGCCGCCGCCGCGCCGACGAACTCCTGACCGCCCTGACCGCGGGCGACGACGCCGCCGCCGAGCGGCTGCTCGCCGACCTGGACGAGATCCGCGACCTGGTGTTCGTGGGCGCCGGGCTCACCACGATCGCCCGCGCCGAGGGCCGGGCGCTGCCCACGGCTCAGCGCGCGCAGGCCAGCACCCGCCAGCTCAAGCTCGGGCAGGTGCGCGACGCCAACCGCGACGACCCCGACGGGCTGCGCACCTGGCTGCGGCGCTCGGCCGAGGAGATCCTCTTCCTCCGCTCGCTGCACGCCGCCCGGCAGGGCTGAGCTCAGCCGCGGCCGAGCGGGGCGCGGGCGGCCGCCTGCGCCAGCGGCAGCACCGCGGCCAGCACGACGGCGGACACGACGAACGTCCAGGGCAGGCCGGCCGCGCCGTAGGCGAACCCGAGCAGCAGCGCCCCGGCCGCCGTGCCGGCGTCGAAGGAGGCGTTCCACAGCGCGCTGGCCGCCGTCGTCCCCCGCTCCCCGGCCCGGGCGAAGGCCCGCAGCAGGGTCAGGTTCTGCACCGCGCCGAAGCCGGCGCCGAACAGCGCCGCGCCCAGCAGCACCCAGCCCGCGCCCCACCACAGCCCGGCGCCGGTGACCGCGAGCCCCACCGCGCCGACCAGCACCGACAGGGGCAGCAGCAGCGCAGTGCCCAGGCGGTCGGCCAGCACGCCGGCCCGCCAGCGGGTCAGCGCACCGGTCAGCCCCCACAGCAGCAGGGCGGCGGTGGCCAGCAGTCCGTCGGGGCGGTCGATGGGCAGGAAGGTCACGAAGCCGCCGCCGGCCGTCGTCACCACGAACAGCACCAGCGACGGCGCCAGAGCGGCGCGCACGGCGGCCCGCGCGTTGCCGGCCGGGGCGGGTTCCTCGCGGCCACCCGCCGCGCGCAGCAGCGCGGGCAGGAACACCAGGCCCAGCACCGGTGCGGCCGCCAGCCAGGACAGCACCCCGATGTGCCCGCTCAGCACCAGCGCCACGCCCACGGGGACGGCGGCCATGTTCGGCAGCGCGATGGCCAGCCCGTACAGGCCGATGGATTCCCCGCGCCGCTCCGGGGGCGCCACCCGCGCCGCCAGGGTCGCGCCGAGGACGGTGATGACCGCGAACCCGGCGCCGCGCACGGCCGACAGCGCCGAGATCCAGGCGACGCCGTCGTCCAGCACGTAGAACGGCGCCGGCACCCCCAGCGCGAGCAACCCCGCCACGAACACCGGGCCGGTGCCGAAGCGGTTCACGAACGCGGGCACGACCGACTGCACCGCGATGGTGACGACGAGGAAGACCGCGGTGACCACCCCGGCCGTGCTCTCCGCCGCGCCGCCGGCCACCGCGTAGGCCGGGAGCGAGGCGAGCGTCAGGAAGTAGCTGACGAAGCCCAGCGCCGTGACGCCGACCAGCGACTGCACCCCGCGCGACCGCCACAGGGGGGCCTGCACCTCCACCGCTCCCCCGCTCGCTGCTCCGTCGTCGATCCCGTGCCCGCCGATCATGACCCGCCAGGCGCCGCCGGTCGCGCCCGGGTAGGCAGGACACGTGGGGTTGCTGACCGTGGGCCACGGGTCCGACGACCGCGTCGCGCTGGGCACCCGGCTCACCGCGGCGGGGATCGACCTGCTGGTCGACGTACGGCGGTTCCCCGGCAGCCGCGCCAACCCCGACGTGCGGCGGGAGGCGCTCGCCGGGTGGCTGCCCGAGGCGGGGATCGGTTACCGGTGGGAGGAGCGCCTCGGCGGCCGCCGCCGGCTGCCGCGGAGTGAGCCGGTCGCCGACGGCTGGTGGACCGTCGCCCAGTTCGCCGCGTACGCCGCGCACACCCGCACGGCCGGGTTCGCCGGGGCGTTGGACGAGGTGCTGGCCGCGGCGGCCGACCGGACGGTCGCGGTGCTGTGCAGCGAGTACGTGTGGTGGCGCTGCCACCGGCGGCTGATCGCCGACGTCGCCGTCCTGGGCCGCGCCGTGACCGTCGGGCACCTCATGCCCGACGGCCGGGTGACCCCGCACCGCCCGGCCGACGGCGCGAGGCTCGGCGACGACGGCCTCGTCCACTGGCCCGCTGCCCGTGTTGATCAGGTCACCTGATCGTTCCGGGTCCTGGCTCAGTGTCGACCGTGAGCCAGGACCCCGTGAGGTGAGCCGAGACGACGGTTGTCCACAGATCCGCGCGATCCGGACCGACGGCCCCCTCGGACTGGCGAGACTCGGCCGGTGCACCCGCTGCTGCAATCGCGCGCCGACCAGCGACTCGGCGTCTTCACCAGCCAGGAGGCGCTGGCCGCCGGCTACTCGGTCGACGACGTCCGGACGGCGCTGCGGACCCGCCGGTGGACGCGGCTGCGCAAGGGCGTCTACACCGAGACCGCGCGACTGGCCGCGGCAGGTGAGAGCGACCGCCACCTGATGGCCGGCATCGCCGTCCTGCTCTGCCTCGGCGCCGGCCCGGTGCTCAGCCACGCGTCCGCAGCCCGCCGGCACGAGCTGCTGGTACCGGCGTCCGCGGGGACCGACGTCCGGGTGACCGCCGTCGACCAGTGGCGCGCCGGCCGCGGCTACCGCGTCGCCCGCGCCAAGCTCCCCGACACCGACGTCGTGCCCTGGGTCGCGGGGTTCGCCACCACGTCGGCGGCCCGCACCCTCGTCGACTGCGCCCGGGAGTGGTCGCTGCAGGACGCGGTCATCGCCCTGGACGCCGCGGTGCACCAGCGCCGGGTGCGCCGCTCGGAGCTGCTGCTCGCCGTGCACGCCGCCCGGCACCGCACGGGAGCCTCCCGCGCGGCACGCGCCGTCGGCCTCAGCGACGGCCGCGCCGAGTCGCCGCTGGAGACCGAGGGACGGCTGGCGCTGCTGGCCGCCGGCCTGCCGCGGCCCGAGCTGCAGGTCGACCTGCACGACGCGCGCGGGTTCGTCGCCCGCCTCGACGCCTGGTACGAGGAGGCGGCCGTGGCGCTGGAGTTCGACGGTCAGGTGAAGTACAGCGACCCCTACGGCGGCCGCTCCCCCCACGACGTGCTGTGGGAGGAGAAGCGCCGCGAGGACAAGGTGCGCCGGCTCGACATCCGGGTGCTGCGGATCGCCAAGGCCGACCTCGGTGGCGCCTGGTCGAGGACGGTCGCCGACCTCACCCGCATGCTCGCGACGGCCTACTCGGGCCCGCGCCGGTTCTCCGTCGTCCGCCGTCCGGAGCCGGGGGCGGAGCTCGACGTCGCCTGAGCCGGGCATCCTGGCTCACCTGCTGTGGTCCTGGCTCACCACCGGTCGTGAGCCAGGACCCGGAACGATCAGCTCACCTGATCAACACGGGCGGCGTCAGCCCATGTAGGGGTAGCGGTGGTCGGTCGAGGGCGCGAACGTCTCCTTGATCGACCGGCTCGACGTCCACCGCATGAGGTTCTGCTTGGCGCCGGCCTTGTCGTTGGTGCCCGACGCCCGCCCCCCGCCGAACGGCTGCTGCCCGACGACGGCGCCGGTCGGCTTGTCGTTGACGTAGAAGTTGCCCGCCGCGTGCCGCAGGAACTTCTGCGCGTGCGCGATCGCCACCCGGTCCTGCGCGATCACCGCACCGGTGAGCGCGTAGGGCGCGACCGACTCCATCTGGGTCAGCACCGCGTCGTAGTCGGCGTCGTCGTAGACGTGCACCGCGAGCACCGGGCCGAAGTACTCGGTGCTGAACACCTCGTGGCCCGGGTCGGTGCCCTCGATGATCGTGGGCCGCACGAAGAAGCCCTCGCTGTCGTCGGCCGTGCCGCCGGCGACGATGGACAGCGCCGGGTCGTCGTCGACCCGGTCCAGGACGCCGGACAGCTTCGAGAACGACTTCCGGTCGATGACCGCGCCCATGAAGTTCGAGAAGTCGGTGACGTCGCCCATCGGCAGCGACTCGGTCACCGCCACGAGGTCGTCGCGCAGCCGGCCCCACACCGACCGCGGCACGTAGGCGCGCGACGCCGCCGAGCACTTCTGCCCCTGGAACTCGAAGGCGCCGCGGACCAGCGCCGTCCGCAGCACGTCGACGTGGGCCGAGGGGTGAGCGACGATGAAGTCCTTGCCGCCGGTCTCCCCGACGATCCGCGGGTAGCCGCGGTACCCCCCGATGTTCTGCCCCACTGTGCGCCACAGGTGCTGGAACACCGGCGTGGACCCGGTGAAGTGGATTCCCGCGAGGTCGCGGTCGGCCAGGGCGACCTCGGAGACGGCGACCCCGTCGCCGGGCAGCATGGTGATCACGCCCGGGGGCAGCCCGGCCTCCTCCAGCAGCCGCATGAGGAAGTGCGCGGCGAACTGCTGGGTGGGCGCCGGCTTCCACACCACGGTGTTGCCCATGAGCGCCGGCGCGGTCGGCAGGTTACCCGCGATCGCGGTGAAGTTGAACGGCGTGATCGCGTAGACGAAGCCCTCGAGCGGGCGGTGGTCGGTGCGGTTCCACACCCCCGGCGAGGACTCCGGCTGCTCGGCGAGGATCTGCCGCGCGAAGTGCACGTTGAAGCGCCAGAAGTCGATCAGCTCGCACGCGCTGTCGATCTCCGCCTGCTGCGCGGTCTTGCTCTGGCCCAGCATCGTGGCGGCGTTGAGGGTCTGCCGCCACGGCCCGGCCAGCAGGTCGGCGGCCTTGAGGAAGACCGCGGCGCGGTCGTCGAAGGAGAGCTCCTGCCACGCGGGAGCGGCCTCCTTCGCGCAGCGGACGGCGTCCTGCGCGTCGGCGTGCGTGCTGTGCGCGGAGGTGCCCAGGACGGCGGCGTGCCGGTGCGGCTGGACGACGTCGAACCGCTCGCCGCGAGCCATCCGCTGCCGGGCCCCGATCGTGGCGGTCAGCTCCAGGGGTTCGGCGGCCAGCTCGGCGAGCCGCCGCTGCAGCTCGTCGCGCTCGGGCGTGCCGGGGGCGTAGGTGAGCACCGGCTCGTTGGCCGGGGCCGGGACTCGGGTGACGGCGTCCATGAGAAGACCTCTCGGGTTCAGGAGCGGGTGGCCAGGGAGCGGAGGAAGAAGGCGACGTTCGCCGGGCGTTCGGCCAGCCGGCGCATGAAGTAGCCATACCAGTCGGCGCCGTAGGGCACGTAGGCACGGACGCGGGTGCCGGCGGCGGCCAGCCGGCGCTGCTCGTCGGGGCGGATGCCGTAGAGCATCTGCACCTCCCAGGAGTTGGCGGCCCGCGAGTGCTGCGCCGCCAGCTCGTGCGCCCGCTGCAGCATCGCGGGGTCGTGCGAGCCGACCATGGGGTACCCGGGCCCGCTCATGAGGATCTCCAGGCTCCGGCGGTAGGCGGCGTCGACGTCCCGCTTGCGCTGGTGGGCGACCGACTCCGGCTCGTCGTAGGCGCCCTTCACCAGCCGCACCCGGGAGCCGCTCACCGCGAGCGCCTTGGCGTCGTCCACGGTGCGGTGCAGCATCGACTGCAGGACGGCGCCGGTCGCCGGGTGCTCCTTCCGCAGCTCGGCGACGGCGGCGAGCGTGGAGTCGACCGTCCGGTGGTCCTCCATGTCGAGGGTGACCGTGGTCCCCGCGGCGGAGGCGGCCTCGACGACCGGGCGGACCAGCTCGAGCGCGAGGTCGTGCCCGCCGTCGGGCAGCGCCTGGCCGAACGCCGAGAGCTTCACCGACACCTCGGCCGCCGGCCCGAGCCGCAGCGGGGCCAGCGCCTCCAGCGCGGCGAGGTAGGCGTCGCGCGTGCGGAGCGCCTGCGCCCGGTCGGTGACGTCCTCGCCCAGGTGGTCGAGGGTCACCGCGATGCCGTCGGGGGCCAGTGCGCGCACCGCCGCGATGGCGTCGTCCAGCGACTCGCCGGCGACGAACCGGTCGACCACCCGGCGGGTGGCCGGTGTGCCGGTGACCGCCCGGCGCAGCGCCGGCCGGCGGGAGGCCGCCAGCAAGGCCTTCTGCAGCACCACGGGTCCTCCTCGGGCCGACGCCACGTGCCTCTCGAACGCTAGGTACCCACCACACCTCCGGACCAGCGACAGATGTCGGGATTCCGCGCATCTGCTTTCATACAGCTGTACGAGACCCGGCGCGGAGGGGGACGGCGGTGCGCGACGAGCTGCAGGAGCTGGTCGACGAGGTGTCCCGGGTGCTCGGCGCTCCCGCCACGCTGGAGGACGCCGGCTTCACGCTGCTGGCCTTCTGCGCGCACGACGACAGCGGTGCCGATCCCATGGACGCCGTCCGCACCCGATCGATCCTCACCCGCGGCTCCACCTCCGAGACCCGGCGCTGGTTCGAGGACTTCGGCATCGCCTCGGCGACCCGGCCGATGCGGACACCGGCCGACCCCGCGGCCGGGGTGCTCACCCGGCTGGTGCTGCCCGTCCGCCACGAGGACCGCACCCGCGGCTACCTCTGGCTGCTCGACGACGGGCGCATCGACCCCGACGACCACGCCGACCCGGCGCTGCGCCGCGCGCTGGACCTGGCCGCCGACGCCGGCCGCACGCTGGCCGGCCGGCCCGCCGACGATCTCGGCCAGGTGCTCGCCGACGCGCTGGCCGGCCGGCCGGCGGCGCGGGCGCAGGCCGCCCTGCGGCTCGGCGGCCGGCTGCCCGGGGACGGCGCCCAGGTGCTGGTCGCCCTCTGCCCCGCCGACGGCTCCCCGGCGCCCGGCCGGCCGCTGCCCGCGGCCGGCGCGGTGGCCACCGTCGTCGAGGACGGGATCGCCGTGCTCGTCCCGCTGCCATCGCCCGCGGACCTGCGCCCGGCGGGTGCGCTCGCCGCGGCCTCCCTGGCCGCCCTGCCGGCCGGCAGCACCGCCGGCGTCTCGTCGGCCCGCCGCGGCACCGGCGACCTGCCCGGCCAGTGGGGCGAGGCCCGGGCGGCGGCGCGGGTGGCCGCGGCGGTCGACCGGTTCTTCCCCGTCGCCCGCTGGGGGGAGCTCGGCGGGTGGCGGGCGGCCACGGCGCTGCCCGGACCCGACCCGGTGCTGGCCCCGCTGCTGGCGGACCCGATGCTCGCGACGACGGCGGAGACGTTCCTCGACTGCGCCGGCAGCGCGGCCCGGACGGCGGCGGCGCTGCACGTCCACCGGCAGACCCTGTACTACCGGCTGGGGCGCATCGCGGCGTTGACCGGACTGGACCTCGCCGACGGCGACGCCCGCCTGCTCCTGCACACCGGTCTGCGCGCCGCCCGGCTCTCCGGAGAGCCCCGGTTCCACCGCCCGTGATCACCGACCGTCACCTACTCTCCATCTCGATGGCTGCGGGAGACATGGCTGCGCAGGTGGAGCACCCCCGCAGCGGGCACGACGACGTCCTGCGCGCGCTGCGCACCGGGACGGCCGGGGAACACCAGATCCTCGAGGACACCCTGGACCTGCTCGACCCGGAGCTGGACCGGGCACGGCTGGCGCACGTGCTCGGCCTGATGCACGGCTTCTGGACGGCGGCCGAGCGCGGGCTGGACGAGTGGGCCGAGCGCCACCCCGCCGACGCCGCGCGGGTGGACTGGGCCCGCCGCCGCCGGGCCGGGCTGTTCGCCGCGGACCTCGCGATGCTGGGCGCGCCCGTGCCCGGCGCGGCACCCGAGCTGCCGCCGGTCCCGGGCACCGACGAGGCGCTGGGCCGGCTCTACGTGCTGGAGGGCTCCACCCTCGGCGGCACGTTCATCGACCGGCACCTCGCCGCGCTGCCCCGCCTGGCCGGCGTCCGCATCCGGGCCTTCTCGCCCTACGGCAGCGAGACCGGCGCGATGTGGGCCGCCTACCGCCGGGTCGCCCGGGCGCACGTGGCCGCGGGCGGGGACGCCGAGCGCGTCCTCGGTGCGGCGCGCGACGCGTTCCGCGCGCTCACCGGGTGGTGCCGGCCCGCCGCGCGGGCGCAGGCGGTCGGGGCGTGACCGAGGGCGGGGAGGACGACGTCGCGCTCGTCGCCGTCCGGCTCCGGTCGCCGCACGGCTGAGCCCGCCGGTCAGCCGCCCGGCGCGGTGAACCGGGGGGTCAGCCCGTCGTCGGGCGGGCCGCCCCGGCCGGGCAGCGGGCGCTCGTCCTCCGCCGCGCGGACCACGGCGATGGTGTCCAACGGGTCCGGCGGCCCGGCGGAGCGCCCGTCGCGCTCGAGCGCGGCGAGCAGCCGCTCCTCGTCGGGCGCGAGGTCACCGGGGCCGAGCCGCCCACCGGGGCTGCCCGCGTCGGAGCCCGACGCCATCGCGGTGTCGGGCGTCGGGTCGTCCGGGGCGCTCATGCGGGAGTTCCTCATGGTCGGTCAGCGGGGGAAGTTCGGCTCGAGCCGCGGCACGACCTGCATCTCGGGGACGAACGCCGCCGGGTGCAGGAGCAGCAGCGTGCGGATCGCCTCGGCGACGGCCGACGGCGGCATCATCAGGTGCCCCGGGATCCCCCACTGCTCCATCATCGGGGTGTCCATGGCGGCGGGGATGACGCTCTGCACCCGGCAGGGGAACGGCCGCTCGCTGCCGTCGTCGAGCCGCACCGCCTTCTCCCGCAGCTCGCGCTGGATGCACCGGGTCGCGTTGAGGAACCCCGCCTTGGAGCCGTTGTAGGCGATCGCCCCGCTGCCCGAGGTGATCGCCGAGAGCGAGACGACGTGCACGACGTCGGCGGTGCGCCCCTCCGGCAGGTGCTGCACCCGCTTCATGAACTCGCTGGTGAGGAAGACCGGCCCCTCGCAGTTCACCGCCTGCACCCGCTGGTAGTCGGCGAGGTCGATGTCGGTGATGTAGCCGGGCCGGTCGATGCCGGCGACGTTGACCAGCACGTCGAACGCGTCGCCGTGCCGGTCGAACAGGTCGGCGACGATGGCGCGCCGGCTCTCGTCCTGGGTGACGTCCAGGCCGGCGACCTCCGCGGAACCGCCCGCGGCGGTCACCCGGGACAGGGTCTCCTCGCTGCCCGCCGCGTCGATGTCGGCGATCACCACGTGGGCCCCGCCCTCGGCCAGCGCGAGCGCGGTGGCCCGGCCGAGCCCGCTGGCCCCGCCCGTCACGAGTGCGACCCGGCCCTTCAGCGACGCCTCCACAGCTGCTCCTCCGTCGTCCGTGCGTGTCCGTCGCGGACAGCCTCGCCGAAAGCCGCCGGGGCCGCAGGTCGGGCCGCTACCGCCGGTCGGCCCAGACGTCGGCGAGGGTCACCGTGCGCAGGCCGCGCTCGGCGATCAGCTCCAGGAGCTGCCCGTACACGGTGGTGACGGTGGGGTGGTTGGCGTGGCCGACGACGATCGTCCGGGCGCTGAACCAGCGCCGGGCCGCGGCCACGAGCTCCTCGGCGGTGAGCACCCGGTAGTCCTCGAAGGTGCCGTTCCACATGACGGTGGTCGGGTGCCCGAGGTCGGCGGCGATCCGGTCGGTGCACTCGTCGTGGGCACCGAAGGGCGGGCGGAAGAAGGGGCTGTCCGCCACCCCGAAGGTCGCGCGCAGGAAGTCGCGGTTGCGCCGGATCTCCTCGGCCACCTCGCGATCGCCGAGCGTGGTGAGGTCGGGGTGGGACCAGGTGTGGTTGCCGAGGGCGACCTGCCCGGACTCGACGAGCGGGCGCAGCAGCGCGGCGTTCTCCGCCCAGGCGCGGTACCGGCCGTTCGGGAAGAAGGTCATGCGGGTGCCGCTGTCGGCGGCGAAGCGCGCGAACGCCGCGACCACCTCGACGCTGGTGCCGTCGTCGATGGTGAGCGCGAGCAGGTTCCCCTCCCCCGGCAACGCGTCGACCACGCCGGTGGGCGGCGCCTGCGGCTCCACCCCGGGGACACCGCGGTGCACCTGCTTCCAGCGCGCGGCGGGGTTCCCGGCCGGTCCGGGCGGGGGCGCCGCCGCGGATTCACCCAGCGCGGCCGCGGGCTCGCCGAGCCCGGCCGCGCCGCGTGCCACCGCCGTGCCCGCCACCCCGGCGGCGAGGGCGAGCAGGAACCGTCGACGGTCCATGCCCGGCACGCTAGCCAGGGCCGCGCACCACCCCGCGGAGGCCGGTCGACGGCGCGCCGGAGCTCGCGGCGGTGCACCCGGCGGCCCGCGTGCCGTGACCGGGAGTGGTCAGAGGCGGTGCAGGCCGGCGGCCTCGATCAGCCGGGCCTGCTCGCGGCACCACGGGGACCAGGCGTCGCCCTCGGTCTCCTGCCGACGGCGGAACGCGGTCCACTCCAGCAGCTCCCACTCGCCCACCTCGGTGGGCTCGGGAGCGGGCGAGCCGGTGAACCGCCCGACGTAGACCGGGCACACCTCGTTCTCCACGACCCCGCGGAACTCCGCGCGGTAGCGGTAGCCCGGCAGCGCAGGCCGGACGCCGGAGACGCCGAGCCCCAGCTCGAAGCCGGCGCGGCGGGCGATCGCCTCGCCGTCGTCCTCACCGGGGCCCGGGTGGCCGCAGACGGTGTTGGTCCACATGCCGGGGAAGGTCGCCTTGCCCTCGGCCCGGCGGGTGACCAGCAGCCGGCCGTCGTCGGAGAAGAGGTAGGCCGAGAAGGCGCGGTGCAGCGGCGTCTCGCCGTGGTGCACCTCCGGCTTGGGCATGGTGCCGATCGCCTGCCCGTCCTCGTCGACCAGCACGATGAGCTCCATGCCTCATTGTCTCCCTACCGGTCGACGCCCGCGTCCAGGGCGGGTTCCCCTGCTCCGCTGAGCCGCTTCGTCCTGCCTGCGCGGAGGCCTCCGGCCCCCACTCGGCACGACCCTGCGCCGAGTCCTCGGGCATGGCTCATCCTCGGATGGGCACAGTTCCGTGGTGGACAGCTTCCGGCGGAACGGCCTCACCTTCGACGTCCGGGACGCCGGGCCGGCCGACGGCGACCCCGTCGTCCTGCTGCACGGCTTCCCGCAGGACTCCAGCGCCTGGGACCGGGTGGCCCCGGTCCTGCACCAGCACGGGCTGCGCACGCTCGCGCCCGACCAACGGGGCTACTCCCCCATGGCCCGCCCGCGCGGCCGCGCGCACTACCGGCTGCGCGAGACGGTGGAGGACGTCGTCGCCCTGCTGGACGCCGCCGGACTGGCGTCCGCCCACGTGGTCGGGCACGACTGGGGCGGGATCGTCGGGTGGGCGCTCGGCGCCTGGCACCCCGACCGGGTCCGCACCCTGACCGCCCTCTCGGTGCCGCACCCGGGGGCGATGGCGCGCGCCATGGTGCGCAGCGACCAGGCGCTGCGCTCCTACTACATGGGGCTGTTCCAGCTGCCCGTGCTGCCCGAGCGGCTGCTGCTCGCCGGCGACGGGGCCGTCCTGCGCCGGATGCTGCGGCGCGGCGGCCTGCCCGACGACGCCGTCGACCGCTACGTCGGCCGGATGCGCGAGCCGGCCGCGCTGACCGCGGCGCTCAACTGGTACCGCGCCCTGCCGTGGAGCGGGCGGGACCCGGTCGGGAAGGTGCCCGTGCCCACGCTGCACGTGTGGAGCACCGGCGACGCCTTCCTGGGCCGTGCGGCCACCGAGGGCACCGCCCGCTTCGTCGACGCGCCCTACCGGCTGGAGGTCCTCGACGACGTGACGCACTGGATCCCGGAGCTCGCCGCGGAGCGGACCGCCGAGCTGGTCACCGCCCACGTCCGCGGCTGAGCCCGGGCATTGCGAGACTGCACGGCATGAGCGAGACGACGTCGCCGCTGACCCGCGCCGAGCGGCTCGACCGGCTGCCCGTCAACCGGGAGCACCACCGGCTGGTGGTCGGCTCGGGCATCGGGTGGGCGCTGGACGCGATGGATGTCGGGCTCATCTCGTTCGTGATGACGGCGCTGGTCGCGCAGTGGGGGCTGTCCAACGGCGAGGTGTCGTGGATCGGGTCGATCGGCTTCGTCGGCATGGCGCTGGGCGCCACGCTCGGCGGGCTTCTCGCCGACCGGTTCGGCCGCCGCCAGGTGTTCGCGCTGACCCTGCTGGTGTTCGGGCTGGCGACCGGGGCGGCGGCGCTGTCGTGGTCGGTGGGCGCGCTGCTGGTCTTCCGGTTCCTCATCGGCCTGGGGCTGGGCGCGGAGCTGCCGGTCGCCTCCACGCTGGTCAGCGAGTTCGCCCCGGCGCGGGTGCGCGGCCGGGTGGTGGTGCTGCTCGAGGCGTTCTGGGCGGTGGGCTGGACGCTGGCCGCGCTGATCGGCTACTTCGTCGTGCCCGCCGGCGACGACGGGTGGCGCTGGGCGCTGGCCCTGGGCGCGGTGCCGGCGCTGTACGCGGTGGTCGTGCGCCGGGGGCTGCCCGAGTCGGTGCGCTTCCTCGAGCTGCGCGGCCGCACCGACGAGGCGGAGGCCACGGTGCGCCGCTTCGAGCGGGCCGCCGACGTCGCGCCCGTGCCGTCCCCTGCGCCGGCTCCGCCCACGGCCCCGCCGGGCGCCCGGGCGCTGTGGACCGGTGGCGCCGGGCGACGGACGGCCGCTCTCTGGATCGTCTGGTTCAGCATCAACTTCGCGTACTACGGCGCCTTCATCTGGCTGCCGACGCTGCTGTTCAACGACGGCTTCTCGCTGGTCAAGTCGTTCCAGTACACGCTGATCATCACGCTCGCCCAGCTGCCCGGGTACGCGGTGGCGGCCTACCTGATCGAGAAGTGGGGACGGCGCCCCACCCTGGCGACGTTCCTCCTCGGCTCGGCCCTGGGAGCCGGGCTCTTCGCGGCCGCCGACGCCGACACCGCGGTGCTGGTCACCGGCATGGTGCTGTCGTTCTTCAACCTCGGCGCCTGGGGCGCGCTCTACGCGGTGACGCCGGAGATCTACCCGACCGCCCTGCGGGCCACCGGCGCCGGCGCCGCGGCCGGGTTCGGCCGGCTCGCGTCCATCGCCGCCCCGCTGTGCGTGCCGCTGCTGGTCGACGCCGGGGGCACCGGCCTGGTCTTCGCCACGTTCGCCGCCTTCTTCCTGGTCGCCGCGCTCGCCGCGCTGGCGCTGCCCGAGCTGCGGGGGCGGTCGCTCGACGCGGACCCCGCGCGCGGGGTGACGCCGTCGACGCTGCGCGGCTGACCCGAACCGTGCCGGTTGGCCGGAGGACGGGCGGGTAGCGGCAGGTCATGCCGAACCTCTCCCCCGGCCAGCTGCGCGGCCGCACGATCGCCGTCACCGGTGCCAGCGGCAACGTCGGCACCGCCCTGCTGCGCCGGCTGACCGACCCGTCGGCCGGCGTCGCCGAGGTCCGCGGGCTGGCCCGCCGGCGCCCGCCGTCGTCCGCGCCCTACGACGGCGTCCGCTGGCACCTCGCCGACCTGGGCGAGGCCGCGAGCGAACGGGAGATCGCCGAGTTCGTCGACGGCGCCGACGCCGTCGTCCACCTGGCCTGGGCGCTGCAGCCGGGCCGGCAACCCGAGCGGCTCCGCGAGGTGAACGTCGAGGGCACCCGGCGGGTGGCCCGCGCCGCGGCCGCCGCCGGCATCGACCAGTTCGTGCACATGAGCTCCATCGGCGCCTACGCCGGTGGCGCGCGCGGGCTCCGGGTGACGGAGGACTGGCCGACCACCGGCATCCCGAGCGCGCAGTACAGCCGCGACAAGTCGCGGGCCGAGAGCGTGGTCCGCGACGTGTTCGGCCGCCACCGGGACACCACGCTCACCGTCGTCCGCCCCACCCTGGTGCTGCAGCCGCAGGCCGGCAGCGAGATCGGCCGCTACTTCCTGGGCCCGCTGCTGTTCGGCGCCGCGCGCATGCTGCCCGGCGCGGTCGCCCGGCTGCTGCCGCTGCCCGCGCTGGCGATCGCCTTCGTGCACGCCGACGACGTCGCCGACGCCATCGCGCGGATGCTCGACCGCCGCGCGCCGGGCCCGTTCAACCTGGCGGCCGAGCCCCTGATGGACGCCGATGCGCTGGCGAAGGCCCTCGGTTCGCGCCGGGTGCCCACCCCGGCGGTCGCGCTGCGCGCCGGGCTGCACGCCGCCTTCGCCGCGCACCTGGTGCCCACGGAGCCCGGGTGGCTCGACATCGGCACGCAGGTGCCCGCGCTGGACACCGCCCGGGCGCGCAAGCTGCTCGACTGGGCCCCGTTCCACACCGGGGACGACGTGCTCCGGCAGTTCGTCGCCGCCCTCGGCAGCGGTGCGGGCGGGCCGGGAGCACTGCTGCGCCCGGCGGGTGGCCCGGCGATGGATCCCGCCGGCGACCCGGCCAACGCGCCCGGCCCCCGGGCCGACTGACTCAGCCCGGAACGCTGCCCAGCAGGGTGCGGGTCATCGCGTTGCGGGTGTCGAGCAGCTCGTCCAGCGCCGCGGTCAGGTCGCCGGCCGACACCGCGAGTGCGCCGCCGTCCGGGGTCCGTGACGCGGCGACCAGCGCAGCCCGTCGGAGCAGCTCCTTGAGGAACGACGCCGTCACGCCCTCGGTGCGGGCGAGCACGTCGTCCAGGCCGCTGGTGTCCACCTCCAGCTCACCGCGGTAGAGCTCGAACAGCGCCCGCCGTGCCGCGGCATCGGGCAGGTCCAGGGCCACCGCCTGGTCCACCCGGCCCGGGCGGGCGGCGAGCGCCGGCTCCAGCAGGTCGGCCCGGTTGGTGGTCAGCACGAAGACGACGTCGGCGTCCTCGGCGAGCCCGTCCATCTCGTTGAGCAGCTGGAACAGCAGCGGGTGCTGGCCGGGGTGCATGCCGCGGTCCTCGGCGATGAGATCGACGTCCTCCACCACGAGCATCGCCGGCTGCAGCGCCCGCGCCACCGAGCACGCCTCGGCGATGAGGTGCAGGGCGTTGCCGGTGAGCTGGATGACCGTGGTGCCGTGCAGGCTGCTCACCAGGTACCGGACGGTGTGGGTCTTGCCCACGCCGGGCGGACCGTAGAGCAGCACCCCGCGCTTGAGGTGCTGCCCGGCGGCCAGCAACCGCTCCTTGTGCCGGGCGACGTCGACCACCTGCCGCTGGATCTCGGCGAGGGTGGCCGGTGCGAGGACCAGCTGGTCGGCCCGCAGCTGCGGACGGCGGTGGAACTGCGGCAGCGTCTGCCCGTGCCCGAACACCTCCTGCCCGAAGGAGAGCACCTGGCCGCGGAAGACGTTGTGCTCGACGCTGGCGGCGCGGATCTCGGCCGCGGCGCCGGCCACGCCGGCCAGGTCGGTGCCGACCAGCTGCACCGATACCTGCGTCATGCCCATCTCCGGCGACGCGCCGCGCAGCAGCAGCGCGGCGCGATCCCCGTCCGGCTCGGTGACCAGGTAGATCGCGCAGCGCTGGCAGGCCCGCACCTCGCCGTCGGGGCCGCAGGCGAGGTTGACCGTCGCCGGGTTCCCGGGCCGCGGGCCGTGCGGGTGCTCCCCCGCCGACCCCAGCAGGTCGCCGAGCCCGAAGTGCATGTGCTGGAAGCCGGCGACGCCGACCAGTTCGTGCCGCCGCCCCGGCCGGCCCAGCCAGGCGTCGACGCCGGCCTGGACGTTGACGTGCTCGTAGCCGGGCCAGGTCTCCTCGACCACGTCCAGCCCCTCGGCGGCGTCGCCGAGGTGGGCGGCCAGCACCCGGGACAGCTGCGGCCGCTCCCCCGCCCGCGCCGCCCCCACCAGCGCCCGCACGCCGCGGCGGGCCAGCCGGCCGACGTCGGCCAGCTCCGGTCGCAGGCCGTCAGGGACCACGGCGGACGGTGCGGTGAGCGGTTGGTAGGAGCCGCTGTAGCTGACCCGGGTGCGTCGCACGAGCCCTCCTGGGACGTCGGTGGAGGGCGGACGCTACCGGGCACCGAGCCGTTCCCGAACCGGTTTCAACTGCGACTGGTCCAGGCGCCGACGTCGCGGCCGGTGCGCGCGAAGACCTCCGACGCCCGCTCGGCGCGGAGGGCGACCAGCAGCGCCTCGCCCTCGGCGAGCGTGGTGTCCGGGTCGTCCGCGGCGACCAGCCGCGCGGTGGCGGTGGCGCGCCGTCCCTCGACCGAGACCAGCTGACCGATGACCACGAGCGGCACGCCCAGGTGCACCGGCCGCCGGTAGGTCACCGTGAGCGTCGCGGTCAGCCCACCATGCCCGGCTCCGCGGGCCGAGCGTGCGAGCACGTGGTCCAGGAGCGTGGCCACCACCCCGCCGTGCACCAGCCCCGGCGGGCCCTCGAGCTTCTTGGGGACGGTCACCCGGCCGACGCACCGGCCCTCGTCCGGGAAGTCCTCGACCACCATCGGCGGGGCGACCGGGCTGCCCGGCCCGTACACCGGGCTGTACCAGCGCTCGCCGGTCTCCGGGTCGTCCACCGAGGCGATCTCGTGCACCTCGCGCAGGTCGGCCGAGAGCAGCGCGGTGAGCTCGCGCGCCGCACCGGTGGCCTCGGTGAGCCGGTCGAGCGGCACCTCGGTGCGGACGGCGGCGTCGACCAGGTCGCGCAGCGCCTCCCCGAGCTCGCCGACGGCGCCGCGGCGGACCTCCCGCTCCCCCGGGGTCAGCTCACCCACGGGGCATGCCGGCCTCGCGCAGCAGCGCGCCCCCGACGATGACCCGCTGCACCTCGCTGGTGCCCTCGTAGAGCCGGAACAGCCGGGCGTCGCGGTAGAAGCGCTCGACCGGCGTCGTCCGCAGGTACCCCATGCCGCCGTGCACCTGCACGGCCTTGTCGACGGCGCGCCCGACCATCTCGGTGCAGAACAGCTTCGCCGACGACGGGCCGACGGAGGTGTCCTCGCCGGAGTCGTAGCGGGCCGCGACGTCGCGCACCATGCTCCGGCCGGCGAGCAGCTCGGCGTGCATGTCGGCGAGCATCGCCTGCACCAGCTGGAAGCGGCCGATCGGCGCCCCGCCCTGCTTGGCGGTGGCGGCGTAGGCCACCGACTCGTCCAGCACCCGCTGCGCCATGCCGACGCACAGCGCCGCGATGTGCAGCCGGCCGCGGGAGAGCACGGTGAGCGCCTTCGAGTAGCCCCGGCCCTCCTCGCCGATCAGGGCGTCGGCGGGCACCCGCACGTCGTCGAAGTACACCTCGGAGGTCCAGGCGCCGGCCTGGCCCATCTTCTTGTCCTTGGGCCCGACGGTGACACCCGGCGTCGTCGTCTCCACCACGAAGCTCGAGATGCCGCGGCCGCCCTTCTGCCCGGGGTCGGTCCGGGCGAAGACCACGAACAGGTCGGCGATCGGCGCGTTGGTGATGTAGCGCTTGCTGCCGTTGATGACCCACCCGTCGCCGTCCCGGCGGGCGCTGGTGCGCAGCGCGGAGGGGTCGGAGCCGGCCTCGGCCTCGGTGAGCGCGAAGGAGCCGATCAGCTCGCCCGCGGAGAGGCGCGGCAGGTACTTCTTCTTCTGCTCCTCGTTCCCGAACTTGGCGATCACCTGGCCGGAGATGCCGTTGTTGGTGCCGAACAGCGAGCGGAAGGCCGGCGTCGTGTAGCCGAACTCCATGGCCAGCTCGACGTCCTCGCTCATGGTGACGCCCAGCCCGCCGTAGTCCTCGGGCAGCGCGTAGCCGAAGAGCCCCATCTCGGCGGCCTGCGCGCGCAGGTCGTCGGGGATGCGGTCCTCGTCCTCGATCTGCTCCTCGCGGGGCAGCACCGATTCGCGGATCAGCTGGCGAACGGCGTCCTTGACCTGGCGGAAGTCCTCGGCGTCCACGCAGGCCATGGTGACGCGTGCCGCATCCGGCCGTCGAGCCGGGGTCCGGAGCGCCCGCCGCCCCTGGGGCATAGGAAGCTTTACCTGCGTCCGGGGGCTGCTCGACGCAGGTAAAGCTTCCTATGCCTCCGCGACCGTGCCCAACGGCGCCGAAGTCCCTCGTCAGGCCAGCGCGTCCAGGCGGGCCATGTCCTCGGCCGAGAGCGTCAGCCGCGCCGCACCCAGGTTCTCGGTGAGGTGGTCGACCGACTTGGTGCCCGGGATCGGCAGCATCACCGGCGACTTCTGCAGCAGCCAGGCCAGCGCCACCTGCGAGGGGGTGGCGTCCAACTCGCGGGCGATGTCGGCGACCGGGCTGTCCGGGGCGGCCAGGTTCCCGGTCGCGATCGGGAACCACGGGATGAAGGCGATGCCCTCGGCCGTGGCGTGGTCCAGCACGTCCTGGCTCTGCCGGGTGGTCAGGTTGTAGAGGTTCTGCACGCTGACGATCTCGGTGATCCCACGGGCGGCCTGCAGCTCCTCGACCGACACCTCCGAGACGCCGATGTGCCGCACCTTGCCCTGCTCCTTGAGCTCCACGAAGGCACCCAGCTGGTCGGCCAGCGGCACCTCGGAGTCGATCCGGTGCAGCTGGATGAGGTCGATGCGCTCGACCTTCAGGTGCCGCAGCGAGAGCTCGACCTGCTGCTTGAGGTAGGCGGGGCGCCCGACCGGCGTCCAGACGTCCGGGCCCTGCCGCGTGAGCCCGGCCTTGGTCGCGATGACGAGGTTCTCCGGGTACGGGTGCAGCGCCTCGGCGATGATCTGCTCGCTGATCTCGGGGCCGTAGGAGTCGGCGGTGTCGATGAAGTCGACGCCCTGCTCGACGGCGGCCTGCACGACGCGGACGGCGGCGGCGCGGTCGGCCGGCTCGCCCCAGACACCGGGGCCGGGCAGCTGCATGGCGCCGTAGCCGAGGCGGTGCACGGGGAGGTCGCCGCCGATGGAGAAGGTGTCGTTCAGTTCAGCAGTCGTCATGGCCCTGGCCAGCGCGGCGGCGGGCGCGCGTGTTCCCGCGTCGGCGTGTTCGATGGGCTGCGTGGGCGGGAACGGCGGCGGGCGGACGGGTGAGGTGGTCGTGCTGAGGCACGGGCAGACGGAGTGGAGCCGCACCGGCCAGCACACCGGCGCCACCGACCTGCCGCTGCTGCCCGAGGGCGAGGAGCAGGCCCGCGGGCTGCGCGAGGCGCTGGGGCGCCGGGTGTTCGCCGAGGTGCGGGTCAGCCCGCTGCAGCGGGCGCGGCGCACCGCGGAGCTCGCCGGCATCATCCCCACGGCCGTCGACCGAGACCTGGTCGAGATCGGCTACGGGGGCTACGAGGGCCGCACGACCGCCGAGATCAGCGAGGAGCTGGGCCGGGAGTGGTCCATCTGGCGGGACGGCACGGTGGACGCCGAGGTCCCCGGTGAGTCGCTGGCCGACGTCGGCGCGCGCGTCGACCAGGTGCTCGACCGGGTGCACGCCCGGCTCCCCGACGGCGACGTCGCGCTCGTCGCCCACGGCCACGTGCTGCGCGTGCTGACGGCCCGGTGGCTCGGGCTGGCTCCCGAGGCCGGGGCGCTGTTCGCGCTGCCCGCCGGCCGCTACGGCCTCCTGGGGCACGAGCACGGCCGCCCCGTGCTCAGCGGCTGGGCGCTGGGCTGAGCCTGCCTCAGCGGGTGCGCTCCACCGGCTGCCAGCGCCCCTCGCGCTCCTCCGCCGGGGGCTCGGGGCGCACCGGCCGGCCGAACAACCACCCCTGGCCCATGTCGGCCCCCAGCGCGGTGACCTCCTCGGCCAGCTGCTCGGTCTCGATTCCCTCGGCCACGACGACCGCCCCCAGCTGGTGGGCCAGGTCGGTCACCGCCTTCAGCACCGTGCGGGCGCCGTCGTCGGGCAGCTCCTGCACCAGCCCCTTGTCCAGCTTGACCACCTCGGGCCGGACCGCGGCCAGCAGCGACAGGCTGGACCAGCCGGCGCCGACGTCGTCGAGCGCGACCCGCCAGCCCAGCGAGCGGTAGTGCTCGAGCACCGACACCAGGTGCCCGCGGTCGGCGATCGCGTGGGACTCCACCACCTCGAAGACCAGCTGGTGCGGGTCGACGCCGGCGTCGTGCGCGACGCGCTCGGTGCTGGCCAGGCAGACCTGCGGCCGGTAGATCGAGGTGGGGTTGAAGTTGACGAACAGGTCGTCCGCGCCCAGCCACGGCACCGCGCCGGCGATGGCGGACTCCCGGCCGATGCGGTCCAGCCGGTGCAGCCAGCCGGCGGACTCGGCGACGAAGAACAGGTCCCCGCCCCCGACCTCCCGGCCGTCGACCAGCCCGCGCAGCAGCGCCTCGTACGCGACTACCGAGCGGTCGGCCAGCGAGACGATCGGCTGGTAGACCGACCAGAACTCCGCCTCGGCGAGGACGCCGACCTCCACGGTCACCCCGCGCCGGGCGAGCTCGACGGCGAGCGTGGGCGCGGTGAGCAGCCGGGCGGTGAGCGCGGCGCCGTCGTCCGGCGGGTCGGTGGCCACCCGCACGGCCTCGGTCTCCGCGCCGGTCAGCTCCCGGGCCAGCTTCTGGAACAGCCGCTCCAGGCCCCGGCCGCCCCGGTCGTCGACGACGTCGACCACCTGGGGCGCCGAGTGCACGGTCAGGCCCAGCGCCTTCGCGGTGCGGGCCACGTGCGGCAGCACGTGCCCGATCGAGGTGGCCAGCAGGGCGCGGCTGGCCCGGCCGGGCACCTCCCAGTTCTGGCGGCACCCGCAGACCCCGCCGCAGATGGTTCCCACGACGACAGGGTGACCCACCGGTCGGGGCGTGCGGGACAGGCGCGCGGCGGTATCGGAACGCTCTTCCGGGGTACTCGCAGGGGACTTCCAGCACTTTCACAACTTGAATGTCTAAGGTTTGCCCATGGCCGCTCTCCCCACCGCAGAAGCCGCCCGTCCGAGTCGCGGCGGCCGCCCGCGCGACCCCAGCCGGGACGGCGTGATCCGCGCCGCGATCCTCCGGCTGCTCGCCGACGTGGGTTACGGCGCGCTGACCATGGACGCGGTCGCCGCGGAGGCCGGCGTCGGCAAGGCCACGATCTACCGCCGCTGGCGCACCAAGCAGGACCTGGTCGTCGACACCATCGCCGACCTCAACCGCGACGAGGTGCACAGCCCGGACACCGGCTCCCTCGAGGGGGACCTGCGGCAGATCATGCACAGGTTCGTCGGCGTGGTGAACGGCCCGACCGGCGCCGCCACCCTGTCCCTGCTGTCGACCATGCCCCGGCATCCGGCCCTGGCCGAGGCGTTCCGGAACGGCCCACTCACGGTGTGGAACCACACCTTCGAGCAGATGTGGGACAAGGCCGAGGCGCGCGGGGAGATCGGCCCGGCCTTTCGCCACTCGGTCGCCGCCGAGAGCATCAGCGCGCTGATCGTGCAGCGCTGGCTCCTCACCGGTCTCCCGGTCGACGAGGCCTATGCCGACGAGGTGCTGCAGACCGTCGTCATGCCCCTGGTGCGCAGCCAGGCCTGATGAGGCCGCTCACCAGCCGAGGGAGCCGGGCGCGCCCTTGACGGGCCCGGCGATCTCGTCGGTGATCCACCCGCCGTAGAAGCGACCCGGCTGCCGCCGCGCCTGCTCGCCGTCGACGAGCGCCCGGTCGACCCTGGCGGGGTAGAAGGCGATCGCCGAGCGCAGGGGCTCGTAGCCGGGGGCGGGGTCCTCGTAGGACCACCCGATCTCCGGGATGCGCCGGCCGTCGACGACGGCGTCCCAGGAGGTCGCCGCGCCCTTCCACTCGCACACCGAGCGGCCCGGCGCCCGCTCCAGCAGGTCGACGGCGACGTCCTCGCGCGGGACGTAGTACACCGGCGGGTGGCTGGTCTCGCAGACCCGCACCGCCCGCCGGGTGTCGGCCAGCACCCGCCCGGCCACCTCGACGACGACGTGGCGGTCGCTCACCCGCGCCGAAGGCGGGCGCGGGTAGTCCCAGACCGACTCCTGGCCGGGCCCGACCGGATCGCGGCGCACCGGATCAGCGCGTGCGGTGGCCCTTGTCGACCACGACCATGCGGCGGCCGAGCACCTGGACCTCGTCCTTGCGCCGGTGCCGCACCTTCTGGACGACCACCAGCGTGACCAGCAGGCCGACGGCGCCGACCGTGGCCTGGCCCGCCGGCGTGCGCAGGAAGCGCTGGACGGCGTCCCGGCCCTGCGCCTTCAGGCGGGTCGGGCTGCTCCGGTAGGCGATCTGGTCCAGGGTGGCGGCCAGCGACTCGCGGGCCGCATCGATCTCGAGCTGGATCTGTCGTGGGTCGCGGGGCACGGCGACAGCCTGCCAGACGTCCCGCAGGTCAGCGCGGCGACGGTCCTCCGCGGCCACCCGCCCCGGGTGCTCCTAGACTCCGGGTCCACGCGGGAGTGGTGTAACGGCAGCCACGCCAGACTTAGGATCTGGTGCCTTCGGGCGTGGGGGTTCGACTCCCCCCTCCCGCACTCGCCCGGGCCGGGACCGTGCGACGTGCACCCGACCGGGTGACGACGGGTGCGGTGCCAGCCGCGACCTCGCAGGCTTCCCCGGTGAACGCGTGGTTGCTGCGAGCGCCCTGGTGGCAGGTCGGCATCGTGATGGGGGCGCTCCTCGCGCCCTTCTCCGTCCTCCTCTTCAGGCTGGCGGACGACCGTAGCTGGACGGCGGCAGTGCTCATGGGCGTCGGTGTGATGGTCGTCTGCGCTCCCGTCCTCGGCTTCGTCACCGCGAACACCATCCGCGACTCGATGGCGGCCGTCGAAGAGGTGCCCGAGCACCAGCGCGCTGCCGTGGAACTGGCGGCCCGCCGGGGCCCGGTGCCCGCGGATGACGCCCTGCGGGAGGCTGCGCTGCACCTCGTGGAGGACCGCCTGCTCACCATCTACGCGACGCGGACCCGCGCGCTCGCGCTCCCCGCCGTCCTGGCGCTCGTCACCGGCTTCCTCGCGCTCGCGCAGTCCGCGTGGTGGTGGGTGGGGGTCGCGGTGGCTGCGGCGCTGGCCGTGCTCGTCCTCGTCGCTCCCAGGCGGCTCGAGCGCAGGGCCGAGCTGCTCCGCCGGGCCGGCTGAGCGCGGCGGTCAGCCCAGGACCACCCGCAGGTCCAGCTCGGCCGACGGGGTGTCCGGGTCGTCGTCGTCCACGACGGCCAGCAGGTGCACCTCGCCGTCCTCGACCCCGCGGAGCGCCAGACCCTCCACCTTGTGCACGTGCCCGTCCACCTCCGGGATGGGCGCGACCGCCTGCACGGTGCCGCCGTCCACCAGCGCGATCGCGGTCGCGACCACCGGCCCGTCGTCGACCGCGTTCGGGGTGTCCTCGGCGGCCGCGCTCAGCAGCACCCGGCCGTCGGGCAGCGCGACCGCGTCGGTGATCGCGAGGCCCACGCCCTCGACCTCGCCCAGCTCGTACCGCCGGGGCCGGTCCACCGGGACGGCGGCGGGCTCGGCCCGGCCGAGGACGGCGGCGACCATGTCCTGGAGCGGCACGTCGACGCTCGCCGAGCGGACGCCGGCCATCAGGTTGCCCCGGTTGAACCACCGCACCACGTCGCCGTGGCGGCTCGCCCCCTCCAGGTTCACGTGGTCCATCGGCAGTTCCAGCAACTCGGCCACCCGCCGGTACACCGGGCCGAGCTCCGCCGAGCACACCACCGGCCGCCCGTCCTCGAGCCGCACCAGCACCCCGCGCATGCGCCGGGGCGAGGAGCCCGACCCCAGGAGGAGCACCGCCGGTCCCCCGTCCACCTCCGCCGGGCAGGCCACCTCCAGGTCGGGCTTGAGGTGCTTGGTGCCCTCGGCCTCCCGGAACGTGCGCAGCCCCTCGACGGGCGGGAGCACCTCGACCGCCACCACCTCGTCCGGCCGGCGCCAGGCGGCGACCGTCGAGTCGTCCTGCACGACCAGCCAGCCGTCCCCGAGCGGGGCCACGCCCGAGGCCGCGGTCACCGGGGTGCCGTCGGCGAACCACAGCGTCCGGGCGGCGTCCACGAAAACCTGCATCGCCCCGGGATGCCCCGCCCGGTGGAAGGTCACGCACCGGTCAGTAGTAGCCGGTCCGCCCGTCGAGCATCTCCCGCAGCAGGTCGAGGTGCCCCACGTGCCGGGCCACCTCCTCCACCATGTGCCCGAGGATCCAGCGGAGCGAGAGCGTCGTGGCCCCGTACTCCTTGTTGCAGCCGCGGTCGTCCAGCGACGCGGCCGCGACGATCTCCGCCGAGACCGCGCACTGGCGGGCGTACTCCGCCAGAAGTTGCGCCAGCGGCAGGCCGGGGACGCGCCAGTCCGCACTCGCATCGTCGCCAAACTTGTAGTGCACCAGCGCGCGCTGGAGGTCCAGCCAGCCGGCGAGCTGCGCCCGTTCGTCGCCGGTCCCGGGCGGGCGGACGCGCTCCGGCAGGCTCACGGCGCCGGACGTTAGCGCCCGTCCCGCGGCCCGTCACCTGGGTTCGCTCCGGTTCCGGGCGACGGCGACGAGGCGATCCCGGCGCACCGGCCGGTCACCCGGCCGGGTGGCGCGGGGATCCCACCCCTGCGCCGCGGTGGATCGGCAGCCGATGGGAGGGCATGACCTCCAGCGCCACCTCGACCGCGACCTGGCTCCCGGCCGCCCTGGTGCGCGCCGCCGTCGTCCACCCCACCGCCGCCGTGCCCGCCCGTGGCCGCCACCGCACCCCGGAGCCGGGCGCCCCCGTCCCGGTCGGCGACGGCGAGCAGCCGGCGCGCCCCGGCCGGCACGTCGAGCCCGAGGAGCAGGACTCCCTCGCCTGGCTGGGCTTCTCGCTGCGCCGGGATTGACCGGGCGCCGGGCTCATCGCGGCGTCAGCACCTCGGCCAGGACCGGCACCAGCGCCGCGAACGCCTGGCCCCGGTGGCTGCGGGCGTCCTTCTGCGCCGGCTCCAGCTCCGCGGAGGTCACCTCCAGACCCTCCGGCACGAAGACCGGGTCGTAGCCGAAGCCGTTGGTGCCCCGCTTCTCGCGCACCACGTGCCCGCGCCACTGCCGCTCCAGCACCCGCTCGGTGCCGTCGGGGGTGACCAGCGCGGCCGCGCAGACGAACGCCGCACCCCGCCGCTCGTCGGGCACGTCGGCGAGCTGGCCGAGCAGCAGCGCGGTGTTGCCGTCGTCGTCGCCGTGCCGGCCCGACCAGCGCGCCGACAGCACCCCGGGCATGCCGTTGAGGGCGTCGACCGCGAGACCGGAGTCGTCGGCCACCGCGGGCAGGCCGGTGTACCGCACCGCCTCGCGTGCCTTGAGCAGCGCATTATCGGCGAAGGTCGCACCGGTCTCCGGCGCCTCGGGGTACTCCTGGACGTCGCGCAGGCCGACGACCTCGACACCGGGCACCGCGGACTCCAGGAGCCGCTGCAGCTCGGCGAGCTTGCCGGCGTTGCGGGTGGCCAGCAGCAGCCGGGTGCTCATCGGCCGACCGGCTCCCGCGACAGCGCCTCGGCCTGGAGGCGGGTGAGCTCGGCGCAGCCGGCGACCGCCAGGTCGAGCAGCGCGTCGAGTGTCGGCCGGTCGAAGACCGCGCCCTCCGCGGTGCCCTGCACCTCGACGAAACCGCCGTCCCCGGTGCAGACCACGTTCATGTCGGTGCCGGCGCGCACATCCTCCTCGTAGGCGAGGTCCAGCCGCGGCTCGCCGTCGATGACGCCGACGCTGACCGCGGCGACCGACTGCACGAGCGGCTCCTTCTTCGCCAGCTTCTTGCGCTCGCCGAGCCACGAGACGGCGTCGGCGAGCGCGACGTAGGCACCGGTGATGGCCGCGGTCCGGGTGCCGCCGTCGGCCTGGAGCACGTCGCAGTCGATGGCGATGCTGTTCTCCCCCAGCGCCCCCAGGTCGATCGAGGCGCGCAGCGAGCGGCCGATGAGCCGGCTGATCTCGTGCGTGCGGCCGCCGATCTTGCCCCGCACCGACTCGCGGTCGCTGCGGGTGTGCGTCGCGCGCGGCAGCATCGAGTACTCGGCGGTCACCCAGCCCAGGCCCGAGCCCTTGCGCCACCTCGGCACGCCCTCGGTGACGCTCGCCGCGCAGAGCACGCGGGTGCGGCCGAACTCGACGAGCACCGAGCCCTCGGCGTGGTCGAGCCAGTTGCGGGTGATGGTCACCGGGCGGAGCTGGTCGGCCGATCGGCCGTCGGCACGGGGCGTGGATCGAGGCTGCGTCACGGGTGCCGACAGTAGTGCGCGTCCGCCGCGGCCCCACGTCCAGCGGGAGAGGGGACGGGCGACCGGATCTCCGGCAGGATCACCGGTCATGAGATCGGAGCTGCGTGCCGTCCGGACCGGCGGCGTCCCCGTCGTCGTCGACCTCACCGACGACTGCGCCGAGTTCGTGCAGCAGGAGGGCGACGGCCTGCTGCACGTCTTCGTCCCGCACGCCACCGCCGGCCTGGCGATCCTGGAGACCGGCTCGGGCAGCGACGACGACCTCCTGGCCCAGCTCGACGAGCTGCTCCCCCGCGACGAGCGGTGGCGCCACCGGCACGGCAGCCCGGGGCACGGCCGGGACCACGTGCTGCCGGCGTTCGTCCCGCCGCACGCGAGCGTGCCGGTGCTGGAGGGCCGGTTGATGCTGGGCACGTGGCAGCGCATCTGCCTGGTGGACACCAACACCGACAACCACCAGCGGCAGGTGCGTTTCTCCTTCCTGCCCGGCTGACGCCCGCTTGCGAGCCCCTCCCCGGGACACGGCAGGATGCGCGGCATGACCGAGACCGACGCCGCCCCCGTCCGCCTGACCCCCGGCGACCCGGCGCCGGACTTCACGCTGCCCGACGCCGACGGGACCCCGGTGGCGCTGTCGGCCTACCGCGGCCGGCGCGTGATCGTCTACTGCTACCCGGCCGCGCTGACCCCCGGCTGCACCACCCAGGCCGTCGACTTCACCGCCGCGGCCGGCGACCTCGCCGAGGCGGGGCTGGAGATCATCGGCATCTCCCCCGACCCGGTCGAGAAGCTCGCCCGCTTCCGCGAGAAGGAGGACCTGCGCATCACGCTCGTCTCGGACCCCGGCAAGCAGGTGATGCAGGCCTACGGCGCATACGGCACGAAGAAGCTGTACGGCAAGGAGGTCGTCGGCGTGATCCGGTCGACGTTCGTCATCGACGCGGAGGGCCGGGTGGAACGCGCCTCCTACAACGTCAAGGCCACCGGGCACGTGGCCAAGCTGCGCCGCGACCTCGGGCTCGACTGACCGGCTCAGGCGCGCCACGTGCCCGGCCGGGGCTGGCACTCCGGCGGGCAGGGGTACCCCGGGTCCCAGGGGAAGCCGCCGTCCCGGTGCGCCCAGGTGAGCTGGTAGGCGGGGACGGAGAACTCGTCCGGGCGCTGGTAGAAGCGGTTGGCGGTGTACAGCACCTCTCCGGGGTTGGGCAGCTCCTCCACCACCAGCGGCTCAGCCCTGCCGTGGGTGACCACCTCGCCGGGCACCAGGTCCCGCCCGGCGAGCACCAGCCCGGCGACGTGGTTCAGCAGGCCGCACGCCGACTCGTGGCCGGTACCCACCACGACCAGTTCGGGATGCCCGACGCCGAACAGGCCCACGGTGTAGCCGAACGGCGGCTCGTCGGACTCCTCGCCGCGCATCACGTACTGCACGGCGACCCGGTGGGCACGGATCGTCTGCGCCAGCCGGCTGTCCTCCTGGTCGAGCCAGGCGAGCGTCTGCGGATCGGTCGTCATGCCGGACAGCCTGCGGCCGGCCACCGACAGCCGGTGCGCCCGCGCGGTGGTCTATGGACGGGCACGCCCCCTGGGGACGACGCACCCCTCCGGCGATGAGTTCTCCCGGCTCGGGCGGTCCAACCGTCGTCGACCACCCAGGAGGAGCCCCGTGGACCAGCTGCTGAGAGTCCAGAACTTCACCGTCTCGAGGGACGGCTTCGGTGCCGGCGAGGGGCAGAGCCAGGAGCGGCCGTTCGGCCATGCCGACCCCATGGATCTGATGGCCTGGGCCGTGGCGACCGCGAGCTTCCCGAACCGCACCGGACCCGGCGGCAGCCGCGGCCTCGACGACTACTTCACGCGCGACTTCGCGCACGGCATCGGCGCCGAGATCATGGGCCGCAACAAGTTCGGCCCCCAGCGCGGTCCGTGGCAGGACCACGAGTGGCAGGGCTGGTGGGGCGCCGAGCCGCCCTTCCACACCCCCGTGTTCGTCATGACCCACCACCCGCGGCCGTCGTTCACGCTGGCGGACACCACGTTCCACTTCGTCGACGGCGATCCGGCCACGGTCCTCGGACTGGCACGGGAGGCGGCGCAGGGCCGCGACGTCAGGCTCGGCGGCGGGGCCACCACCGTCCGGCAGTTCCTGGACGCCGACCTCGTGGACACCCTGCACGTCGCAGTGGCACCGGTGGAGCTGGGTTCCGGGACGCGGCTGTGGAGCTCACCCGACGAACTGCTCGACCGGTACCACCGCAACGTGGTGCCCAGCCCCAGCGGGGTGGTCCACCACCTCTTCTGGCGCCGGTGACCGGACCACGAGAGCGGGCCGCCCCCCTTACGGTGACGGTGTGATGGTTGCCCAGCGCACCGTTCCGTAAGCGCCCCTGTCCGGGGCGTCCAGTGCCTACGCCACGCTGACGCGTGACCGGCTGGTTCCTGCTTCACCGGGCAGCACCGCCGCGGCCTGGCTGACCGCGGCTGACACCCACCCTCCACAGGCATGCCGAGCGCGCTCGGCTGACGGGCCACCCGGGTGGCGGTCCCCGTCCTGGGTCACACACGGGCAGCTCCCGAGCGTGTGCTCGCCCCAGGCGGCGAGATTCGCCGCGGCGTTGACGTCCCGGTCGGCCATGTGGCCGCAGGAGTCGTTGCCGCAGTGGAACGTGCGCTCGGCGAGGGTGAGCTTGGGTCTCACCGCACCACACGCCGAGCACGTCTTGGAGCTCGCGAACCAGCGATCCGCAACGATGATCTGTCCGCCGTGACGGGCGGTCTTGTAGGTCAGCTGGCGGGCGAGTTCGGCCCAGCCCTGGTCGCCTATCGCGGCCGCGAGACGCCCGTTGGCCATCATGTTCTTCGTCGCCAGGTCCTCGACCACGACGACACCGTGCTCGCGGGACAGCATCGCGGTGAAGGCGTGCAACGCGTTAGCCCGGACCGCGGCCGCCTTCGTGTGGGCGCGGCCGAGGCGGGCGACGGCCTTCCGCCGGTTCGCCGAACGCTTCTCCGTGCGAGACACGGCGCGCTGCAGGTGCCGCACCTGCCGGAGCCGGTCGCGCAGCGCCCGGGACGCCAGCAGCTCGGCCACGAGCTCGCCGCTGGAGGTCGCGACCACCGCTGCGGTCTTCATGCCACGGTCCACCCCGACCACCGGGCCGTCCGGCGCGGTGCGCTGCTCGGCCGGGACCCGCGCCTGGCGGTCGAAGGTGATGGTCGCGTACCAGTGCCCGTCGGAGTGCCGGGTCACGGTGATGTGCTGCAGACTCGCGTTCCCGCGGCGCAGCAACCGGCGCAGCTTCGCCTGCTGCGGACACGCCGCCGCGATGCGCACCCAGCCGTACTTGGCCAGCCTCACCCGGCCGGCCTCGAGCCGCAGGCCGTCGCGGACGGTGAACCGGGCCCGGTCACGGTGCCGGGACTTGAACCGGGGGAACCGGCGCTTCCCGGACAGGAACGCCTGGTGGGCGTTGGCCGCGTCGCGCAGCGCGTACCGGAACGCCCAGGTGGAGTGCGCATCGAACCAGGGCGCGACATCCGTCTTCTCCGCCGTCCACATCTTCGCCAGCGTGAAGAACGTCAGCGGGCGCACCCGGTCGGGCCGTTCGATGCCGTAGCTGGCCTCGGCGGCCCACTGGTCGGCGTTCGCCTTGATCTTCGCGACCGCCCAGTTCCATGCCTTGCGCCGGGCACCGGCGGCGCGCAGCAGCATGCCGGCCTGGACGTCGGTCACGTCCAGCCGAACCCGTACCGCGCCATGCGTCACGAGCCCGATAGTGCCGGGCGGGTCCGACAAGATCAGGGGCCTGCATCACACCTTCACCGTAAGGGGGGCGGGCCGTCAGGTCCCCTCGATGCCGAGGACGCTGGTGATCAGCGCGTCGAGCACCGTCGTCGCCGCCTTGAGGTCCGGCGCCCGGGCGGCCAGCACGTCGGAGTAGAGGAAGGACTCCCCCAGCCGCACCACCGCCAGCGCGAGCAACGGCACGGGGATCTGCGGCACGAGCCCGTGCTCGTCGACGTCGCGCTGGAACAGCTCGGTGTAGGCCTCGACCACCCGTGGCTGCACCCGTCCCTGCGGATCGGTGAGCACCCGGATCGCGGTCGCCGGCTCCTCGTCGAGCAGCCGGCGGACGGGGAGGGCGGTGCTGAGGGCGTAGCGGAAGTCCTCGCTCACGGCCAGCGAGCGCAGCCGGGTCGCCTGACCGTCCCCGGTCGGCCGGGCGCCGTGCTCGCGTTCGATGGCGGCCAGCGTGCGCCGGCCGAGGAAGGCCAGGGCGTCGCCGAGGATCGCGTCGCGGTTGCCGGCCCGGCGGAACAGCGTCGCGCGGGAGATGCCGAGCTCGGCCGCCAGGGTGCCGGTGTCCAGCCGGCGGCCGCTCATCAGCGTCCGCGCCGCGTGGCGCACGATCTCCTCGGGGGCGCCGGTCACGGGTGGCAGCGTAGGCCAGGACGGGGCGGGCCCCGACGCCGTCGGAACCCGCCCCGTCAGCCTCCCTCGGAGGCCCGCCGCTGACGGGCGCGGCGCTTCCCCTCGTGCATGGCCTGCACCCGGGCCACCGGAATCGTGTGGCCCTCGGCGACGAGGTCGGCCGGGAGCTCCTGCGGCTCCGGCAGCAGGGCCGCCCAGTCGGGCAGCGGCGGCGAGGAGGTGACGGTGACGCCACCCGGCCGGGCGGCATCCAGGTCGGCCCAGTCCACGGGCGCGGACACCGGGAGCCCCGGCCGCACGCGCGGGCTGTAGGCGGCGACGACCGTGCCGGTGCCCGACCGGGTGGAGTCCACGAAGACGCGCCCCTCGCGCTCCTCCTTGAGGAACGCCGTCGTCGCGACGGCGGGGTCCAGCTCCGCCGTCCGCCGGGCGAGCGCCCGCGTGGCCGCGGCGACGTCCTCGACCGGCGAGCCGTGCACCGGGACGACGACGTGCAGCCCCGAGGAGCCACTTGTCTTCACCGCGCCGGCGAGCCCGACCTCCTCCAGCGCCCGGCGGGCGAGCCGGGCGACGGCCACGACGGCGGCGAAGTCGGCGCCGTCGGGCGGGTCGAGGTCGAGCACCAGCCCGGTGGACTCGCGCGACCCGACCCGGAGGAAGGGCACGTGGAACTCGACCGCACGCTGGTTGGCCAGCCACAGCAGGGTGCGCCGGTCGTCGCAGAGCACCTGGTGCACCTCGCGGTGCGCCGACTCCGCCCAGACGGCCACGGTGCGCACCCAGGCAGGGGCGCCCTTGCTCACGTTCCGCTGCTTTTGGACAGCCCAGGGTTGTGTCAGCCCGTCCGTCGCCACCACCCACCCGGTCGCCCGGCTCGCCGCGCCCCTCACAGCCAAGCCGGACATTTACGTCAGCACAGCATGTGTCTGCGGGCAGATCAGCCGTAGGCGGGAAACCAGTCCTTGCCGAAAATGATCTGCCACTGTCCGATGGCTGATGCAATCTGCCCGTTGCGTTCGTACTCGCGGGCCTTGGAGGCGCGGTCACGAGCGCTGCGCAGACTGGTGATCACGTCCTGCCGCTTGGTCCAGGACCAGTCGGCGGTGAAGGAGCCGCTGAGGCCAGCGGGGTCGGCCACGTCCAGTCGGTACTCGGCGTTCTGGAAGAAGTCCTCGACGCGTTCGGCCTCGTTCGAGTAGAGGTAGCCGACGCCGTGCTGGGCCATGACCTCCAGGTGGAAGGACTTCAGCCGACTGCTGTGGCTGCGGTTCCAGCGCTTGAGCATGCGAACGAGTGGCTTGAGGCGATTGCTCAGGGCCTGGTTGCGGGTGGCCATGAAGTCGGCGTGCTGGTCGGGGTTGGTGGCGAGCCAGCCGCCGTCGCCCTTGGGAATGAGATAGCCGCCTCCTTGCCGGTTGAAGGCGGGGGTGAGATCGACGTGCGCACCGTTGGCGTACTGGAGTCGGACGGCTTGGCCCTTGCTGCCCACGAGGCGGACGCTCGCCTCGCTCTTGAGGGCGTCGCGGACTCGGTAGAGGAATGCCTGAGAGTCGCGCTGGTACGTGGGCCAGACGAGGGTGTGGTCGAACACGGCGAGCATGTCGATGTCATCAAGTGGCCGGATGATCGTCGAGCGCGCCGCTGAGCCGATCAACTTCTGAGCGGTGGTCGCCATGTTCGACGAGGCAGGGAACGCCCGCTTGACGGCCGCGGTGGCGCTCGCCTTCTTGTCGCGCACCTCCTGCTGCTGGGTGGCGGTGAGTGCGATGTTGGCGAGAAGGTCGTCGAACGACTTGGAGACGGTGTAAGGCATCGGTTCCCCCGTGATGATCGGTGCGCAGGACTAGTCGTAGGCAGCGCCGGTGAGGTGTTCGCCTGCCGTGAGGCGGGACCGTAACCCCGCGCTACGACAGTTCCGGCGGCCCGAACCAGTCGAAGAAGTCGGGCTTCGTGAAGGGAAAATGCCGTGGCCGGTGCCAGTCAGATGTCGTCGGCATTGGGCAGGACATGCCCTCGTGCCCTGGCTTCCTCGACCAGGTGGGACGAGTTGGCGAGCATCGTTGACTCGTTCTGCCCCCAGCGCCGCTTGTAGAACCAGTCGGGAACGCGAGCATTCGACTGCCGGAGTTGCAGGATGCGGTCCTGCGCCGCGCGGCAATCCGTGTCGGTGACGGTGGCCGGGTCGTCTAGCGCCCTGCGCCACAACTCCGCCACCTTTGTCTGGAGGGTCGCCTTGTTAGTGGCGCTCTCACGGTGCAGCACAGCCTCCTTGACCAGGGCAGCCGCCGTCGCCGCCAGAGGCGCGACGAGAGCGAACACCCAGTTGAGCAGCGTGTACTGGAAGGTGAACCCGACGGTGACCGCGAGGGCGAGGACCACTCCCAGAACGAGGACGAGCAATCGGGCGTAGGCGCGGTGGAGGGAGACCCCGTAGTCCAGGTTGGCCCGCTGGCAGACCAGGACATCGAGGGGTCGAACAAGGTCACTGAGAGAGCGCGGCTGATACCAGTTAGGGAGACCATCGCGGGACCCGCGGTTGGCGGCTTCGGTGATCTCCCAGTCACTTGGCCGGGTGGCCAGGTAGGGGTGCCGGTCGAGACGGAAGAGGCCGGTATCAAACTCCTCTTGGATACTGGCGGCGGTTCCGTTCTTGCGCTTCTCGACGACTTCGCCGAGGACTGCCCATAAACCCATTCCGATCGCGACGGTCCCACCGATGTAGTTGCGCGCCGACGGAGCGAAGACACCAACGACGATCGTGGCCGCCGCGATGACCGCGAGCGCGATCAGCCTGCGGTTGTGACTGGCCTTCACGTCCGCGTAGAGACGGCGCTGCGCGGCCAGGAGCCGTAGGAACGCCTCGGTGTTCTGCTGCTCTGTGATCGGTGGTTCGGTGCGACGGACGGGTCCAGGCACGGAGGCTCACTCGGGTTCGGTAGCGGTCGACACAGTTCCGGGGCCTGGCAGCGGACGTGATGTTGACTCGGACTGAAGTTGACCAGTGACTGGCTCATCGGTTCGCTGCGTGATGGCAGGTCACGCGGACTGCGCCTCGGCTCGGAGGTTCTCGTGAACGAGTTCGCCGAGGAGGTACACGACCTTGGCTTTGATCTTCTCGTCGGTGAAGAAGATGTCGGCCATCTTGTTGTGACTGGTCTGGTTGCCGAGCACGGCCTCGACGACCGCGTCGTTGAGGTCGGGGGACTCCATGAACTGCTTCTTGGAGTTGTTTGTCGCCTGCGTCTGGATGGTGTCGTCGCTCATGAGGACGGTGACCACTCCCTCGACCCACGACTGTTGTGCCGCGGGGGTGAAGTCCTCCCCCGCGAAGAGGTCGTTCACCTTCGCGAGGACCTCCTGCAAACGGACCATGCGCGGGTCGTGCCTCTGCCCGGAGCCAGTGGCGGTGATGGGCTTGAGGCCCTTCGCCGGGCCGATGCCGAGGTCCAGGCTGTGGTCGCCGGTGCGGGACTGCTTGATGTGGGTCAGTTCGACGGTGGAGAAATCGACTTCCTGGTTGCGGTTCTTGGCCGCGATCTGGCGGCTCAGGAACCGCAGGTAGAGCGACCGCTTCTCCAGGTCGGTGTCCTGGTAGTTGACGATCTGGGAGAGGAAGTCGTAGAGCCGGACGAACGATCCAACGTCCTTGCGGAAGATGTCCAGTTCGTCGATCTTGGCCTTGTCGTTCGCGGCGACGGCGGCCTCGTAGCGGTCGTTGAATCGGTCCTTTGCCGCCTTGAGCGGGGCCTGGATGGCGGAGTTGCCCTTGCCGCCGACGTACGCCTCGGCGAACGTGTCGACCTCTGCGGCGGTGTAGATGCCCGCGTGGTCCAACTTGCCCTGAAGGTCGTGGACGAGGTCCGGGTCGGTCTCGCCTTCGATGGTGGCGGTCTCGAAATACTGCTTGAAGTCGGCGAGGACCTCGTCGGGGTTGTTGACGAAGTCCAGGACGTAGGTGGTGTCCTTGCCGCCCGCCGGATAAGTCCGGTTGAGCCGGGAGAGGGTCTGCACGGTCGTGACGCCGGAGAGGCGCTTGTCGACGTACATGGCGCATAGCAGCGGCTGGTCGAAGCCGGTCTGGAACTTGTTGGCGACCAGCATGACCTGGAACTCGTCGGTCGCGAACGCCTTCGGCAGGGACCGGCCCTTGAGGGCGGGGTTGAGGTTGCCTTCGGTGTAAGGCGGCTCAGCGTTGGGGAATGCGACTCCGTCGACCTCGATGGATCCGGAGAACGCGACGAGGGTGGCGATGTCGTTGTAGCCGCGCTTCGTGATGTAGCGGTCGATGGCTTCCTTGTACCGGACGGCTGCCTCCCGCGAGGAGGTGACGACCATGGCCTTGGCATGTCCGTCTAGAAGGTGCCGCACGTTCGTGCGGTAGTGCTCGACGATGATCTGGACCTTCTGGGCGATGTTCGTGGGGTGCAGTGACACCCACTTCATCAGGCCCTTGGTGGCTTCGGCTTCGTCGACGACCTTGGCCTCGGACAGCGTCGTCTTCCCGGCGGCAGCGGTGGCCTTGACCTTCTCGGCGATGCGGTAGGCGGTGTTGTAGGTGGTGTAGTTCTGGAGAACGTCGAGGATGAATCCCTCCTCGATGGCCTGCCGCATCGTGTACTCGTGGAACGCGCGCGGAAGGCCGTTCGCGTCCTTGCGTCCGAACAGTTCCATCGTCTTCTGTTTCGGCGTTGCGGTGAACGCGAAGAAAGACAGGTTCGGCGACTCGGCGCGCCCTTCCATCTCTGCTGCGAGGAGCGCCTCGGTGTCGATCTCGCCGCCGTCGGCGAGGTCGGCCTCTTCCTCGGTGGTGAGCACCTTGCGCAACTGCTGGCTGGTGCGACCGGTCTGGGAGGAGTGGGCCTCGTCGGCGATGATCGCGAACTTCTTGCCCGCCAACCCCTTGTTGGAGGCGATTTCGGCCATCGCGAATGGGAAGGTCTGCATCGTCACGACGATGATCAACCGGCCCGACATCAACTCCTTCGCCAGCAACCCCGACTTCGAGGTCTGACCGGCGTTGCGCGCTTCGTCGATGTTGATCTTCCCGACGGTGCCGTCGGTGCCTTCGATCTGCTTGATGGCCGCCTGCAACTGGTCGTCGAGGACGTTGCGGTCGGTGATGACGATGACCGAGTCGAAGACCTTCTCGTTGTTGTCGTCGTGCAGGGTCGCTAGACCGTGCGCGGTCCAGGAGATGCTGTTGGTCTTTCCGGACCCCGCGGAGTGCTGTCCCAGGTAGCGGTGGCCCGTCCCTTCGGCCTTGACGGTGGTGAGGAGTTTGGTGACCAACTCCCACTGGTGGAAGCGCGGGAACAGCAGCGTCGTCTTCTTCGACTTGGCCCCGGTGATCGGGTCGATGTCGTCCTTGATCTCGACGTGCAGGAACTTGCCGATGATGTTGAGCCACGAGTCGCGGTCCCAGACGCGCTCCCACATGTACGACGTGGAGGACGTGCCCTCGACGACCAAGTTACCGGCTCCCCCGTCACGACCCATGTTGAACGGCAGGAAGAACGTCTCCTGACCGGCCAACTTGGTGGTCATGTAGACCTCGTCGTTCGACATTGCGAAGTGCACTAGCGCTCGCGACCCGAACGCCAGCAGCGGCTCACCCTTGACGGGGCGGTCATCGCGGTACTGCTTCTTAGCGTCCTCGACCGTCTGGGTCGTGTCGGTCTTCAACTCGACCGTGGCAACCGGAAGGCCGTTCACGAAGAAGACCAGGTCGATCGACTCGGCCGGTCGCTGCTTCGAGTAGTGCACCTGCCGCATCACCCGCAGACGCACCGTGCCATACCGCTCCAGCGTCGCCTTGTTCAGGGTGGTGGCGGGCTTGAACTCGCACATCGAGAACCGGCCGGGGGTCTTCTTGAAGCCCTTGCGGAGCACGTTGAGCGTGCCGCCGCCGGACTCCAACGGTGCATCGAGCGCCTTGACGAGGCGGTCAAGGAACTGGTCGCGCGCCTTCTTCTCATCCGCAGCCGATGCGCCCGGCTTAATGACCTTTGCGAACTCCTCCGACTGCGTGTCCCCAAGCCACCCGAACACGTCATCCGGGAACAGCGCTCGATCCTTGTCGTAGCCCTCGTCGTTCTTCGAGTACAGCCAACCGTGTGCGGCGAGGTACTCGCACAGTTCTCTCTCGAACTCGCGCTCGTGTTCCTGCGCCACCGTCAGGCCACCTCTCCCCGTACATCAATCTGCCCCGTAACCGCAGCCGTGACCAACGCTGACCGACGCTCCTTGGCTACCGCGACGATCCCCTCCGCCTCAGCGATCAGAGCGTCAATCTTGTCGGTCTGCTCTTCGAGGTAGGCGACGATCCGACGCTGCTCCTCAACGGGAGGGAGGGCCACAGGGAAGTCCGCAAGGACTGGACGGCGCAGCGATTCCATGGTCACCGTGTTACTGCCCGCGAGTGCTACTGGGCGCAGGAACGTGGACAGAAAATAGAAGTAGTACCGACCCAACAAGTCCTTGAAGTCTTTGTACACATAGACGCGCTGGTGAGCCTCAAACTTGCCATTGAAGTAGTGAAAGACCTTCCCAGTGCCTCCTTGCCCGTCCCCCGGTGTCATCACGGCCTCACAGTCAAAGGAGTAGTGACCGATACGAAGGATCTCGCGCCCACGAACGAAGAAGGGGTACTCGCCATCGTCTTCGGCATTACCCGAGTCCTCTGACCCGGTTGTGATTTTGCACAGATACCGCGTCGGAACAGTACGCCAGTGCGCCGGTAGATCACCTAGCCAGTCGACGCGCGATGGTTCCACGGGCACATTGGAGTCAAGCCCACTGACGAGAACCCGTGCGATCAGCGCTGCACGCCGTTCCTGGAGGACTGCAACCAAGCCCTCCTGTTCTTTTACCAGCGCATCGATCCGGACGGTTTCTCTGTCCAGAAAGTCGGCAATCGCCTTCTGTTCAGGTACGGAAGGAAGGGCGATGGCGGCTTTGGTGAGATCCGTGCTGCGGATCCCAACCCGCGTGACGCCGGAGGCGAGCACTTCCCACTGCCCGAACGTCGGTTTGGCGCTCATCGCCCAGAACAGGAATCGGGGCACCACCAGGTCACGATTGGGCCGAATGATCGCAAGGTGATACCCGCAGATGAGGTCATCCGCTTCATAGTCAACGTACGCGGGAATGCCGATGTCGTCGGGAGTCTCCGAGTCCTTGGTGATGATCGTGTCGCCGCGACGAAGCCGGAATCGTGCGATCTGGTCCGTCGTCGCCGTAGCCCGCATGAACTCCATGCTTTGAACAATCGCGTCATTCTTGTAAACGTCCGTATAGTTGCACAGACGGACGGGTGACTGTCCCTCAACGGAGTGCTTGTCGACATTGCTCGTCCATGCAGTGGCCAGTTGATAGAGCCGAGCCACACGCCAATGCGCGGGGATCACTTCGAGCCACTGCGTCCCCGACTCGACGAGACTTGCATAACGGACGTTCACGCCTCGACCTCCCGCAACATTTGGAGCACGCGCGCGATGCGGGCTTCGAGGTCGGCGTCGATCTCTTCCAGACTGCGGGGCGGCTGGTACTTGTAGAAGGTCCGCGTAAAGGGAATCTCGAATCCGACCTTGGTCTTGGCGGTATCCACCCACGCGCCTGGGGCGTGCGGGAGGACCTCTGTGTTGAAATACGCCTCGATTGTGGCGTCGCGACCGTCTGCCCCGTCGGCGTTGCCGTTGTAGGGGAAGGGAACGTTCTCGGTATCGCGGAGCGCAGGATCCGGCTCGGGATTGCCGCTCTTGTCGCGACAGATGTCTGCGGTGTCGTCCTGCTCCCCGAGCGCTAGCCAGAGCGCCTTTCGCTGTGCCGTCGTCACCAGGACGCGATGCTGGCCGAGGATCGGGCTGAGCGCCTTGAGGAAGGCTTCGCGGTTGATGTAGGTCTCGGTGCCGAACGCTTCGAGTGCGGCCAGGAGTTGCACGGGATCGATGCTCTTGAGCGGCTTGGAGGCGAGCGCGCGGTCGATCCGCTCTGGAGTGCAGGCGAAGTTGAGGCGGAGCGGCCGTTCGACCGTGATGGTCCAGTAGCCGAACTGGTCGGTGGTAAGGATTTTCGACCGCTCGTTATCGGCCATCTCGTCGTGGAGTCGCAGGATGGTGTCGCGGTGGGCTTCGGTGAGTTCGCGGTTCTTGGAGCCCAGGCTCTTGCGCATCTTGGCGTAGAGGTCGGTGCCGTCGATCAACTGGACCTTGCCGACGCGCTCGGGCTGCTTGGTGTTGTCGAGGAGCCAGATGTAGGTGGCGATGCCGGTGTTGTAGAACATGTTGGTCGGCAACGCGACGATGGCTTCGACGAGGTCGTTCTCCAGTAGCCAACGGCGGATTTCACTCGGGCCGGACTCTGCGCCGCCGGAAAAGAGCGGGGAGCCGTTGAGGAAGATGGCTGCCCTGCCGCCGCCGTCTTCGACGGGCCGCATCTTGGTGGCGAGGTGCTGGAGAAACAGCATCTGACCGTCGCTGACCGGCGGAAGACCTCCAGGGAAGCGGGAGTAGGCGCCACCGTGCTTGTACTCGGAGACGACGGCGTCCTGGGACGCCTTCCAGTCGACGCCGTATGGCGGGTTGGAGAGGCAGTAGTCGAAGGTCCGTCCGGCGAACAGGTCGTCAGCCAGCGTGTCGCCGCGCTTGATGTTCCCGGCGTCCTGGCCCTTGGCGATCATGTCGCTCTTGCAGATGGCGTAGGACTGGTCGTTGATCTCTTGCCCGTACAGGTTGAGGCGAGCGTCGGGGTTGCGGGACTTGAGGTGCTCGTCGGCGACCGAGAGCATGCCGCCGGTCCCTGCGGTGGGGTCGTAGACCGAGCGGACAACACCCTTCTCCGTCAGGGCGTCGCCGTCCTCGGCGAACACTAGGTCGACAGCGAGCCGGATCGCGTCGCGAGGGGTGAAGTGCTCACCGGCGGTCTCGTTGGAGGCTTCGGCGAACTTGCGGATGAGTTCCTCGAAGAGGTCGCCCATCTCAGCGTTCGACACCACGTCGGGGTGGAGATCGATGTCGGCGAACTGCGAGACGACGATGTAGAGCCGGTTGTTCTCTTCGAGAGTGGCGATCTCGTTCTCGAACTTGAACCGCTCGAACACGTCGATGTTGGCGGAAAACTTTGAGATGTAGTCGATGAGGTTGTTGCGCAGCCCGTCGGGGTCCTTCTTGAGTCGGGCGAGGTCGTAGTCGGACGTGTTGTAGAAGTTCAGGCCGAACTGGCGGCGCACCTTCACGTCGAGGATCTCGGGACGGGCCTCGGCTGCGGCGAGGGCACGTACCTCGTCGCGGGTCGCTTCGAGCACGCAGTCGAGGCGGCGCAAGATCGTCATCGGGAGAATGACGTTGCCGTACTGACTGGGCCGGTAGACACCTCGCAACTGGTCTGCGATGCCCCACACGAAGTTGCCGAGGTTGCTCACTGCTCTCCCTTTGCCGGAACGTCTCTTGTCGGTATCGGCAGACAGCCGCGGCTACCTCACCGGCCGTCGACCGCCGCGACACGTGCTCTTGGCGCTTGGACGACGAGGTCGTTCACGCCGCTCGTCCATCACAACATGAGTTGCTTCGGCGCCAAGGCGCGACAACTGATGGCTTGGATCGACCCGCGGGCCCTAGTCGGGGCAAGGTGCGCGGCGCGGCGCGGCGCAGCGCGGCTCGAAGGCCTCCGCCGTTGACCTCGACTCACAGGCCGCGAGCAGCATGACGGGTCCCGGCCCGAGCAGGACCCGCCGGTCGAACCGCGTCAGCGTGCGAGGTGGCGGAGGACCGCACGAGGAGCATCAGTCGGGCAGCAAGTCTCGGGCGGTGACCCTCAGCGCGTCGGCGATGGCAAACAGAGTCGCCAGAGTCGGGTTCGCGACTCCTCGCTCGATGCGTTGGATGTGCTCCGCTCCGACGCCAGACCCTTGTGCCAGCAACTCCTGGGTCATCTGGGCGTGTTGCCGGGCCCCTCTTACCTTGGCGCCCAGCGCCTGGCGGCGCCCATCCGAGAGAGCGACGTGTCGAGAAGATTTATGGTCCGGCACGGAGAGTAACCGTCCGTGTCGTCCCGCGGACTTACCACAGCATTTATGCTGGGTTTGCCATAGGCGTCTCGCTGGTCCGCACCGGTCAAGGGCGCCTCGCAGCCTGTAGCCAGGAGGTCCAATGAGTGACGCGACCGACCCATGCCGGTGCTGGGAAGCACCGGCAGGAGACCTCTGCGGCCTGTCCTGGCTCGGCGACCGCGATCGAATCGCAGTCACCGCCCAGAACGGCGGGCATGTTGAGGGCCGAGCAGACGGCGCGGTTTGGTGGCGGCACGACGGCGCCTGGGAACCCGGCTTCCAAGTCATGCGCGACGACGGTTCGGCGTCCTTCGTTCCCCTTGCCGCCGTGAAGACGATGACCATCCGCAGGCCCCTGAGCCCAAGGGGAGTCGTCGACTCTCTGTCGCATGCGCTAAGGCCACTGCCGCACGCTGGAGTCACGGACCCCACGGAGGCGGCCACCGATCAAGAGCAGCACCTGGAGGTCACCCTCACCGTGGTGGCGGCACCCAGTGCGGCCGCCGAGCAAGATCCTGGTACAGCGCTTCCTGCCCCCCAGAGTCACCCTGGGAGGTTGGGACCTTCCCGGCCGAGGGACTCCGACAGGCCGGACAGCAGTCGAGAGGAGTAGGACAGTCCAGCACCCCACTCCGGCCTCTATGGCCGGGGGCCGGAGCGGGGCTGCCGGAGCCGCGATCGCTCCGGAGCACCCCTTCCCCAGCGCGCATCGGCCCTGCCGGAGAGCCACTCCCCAGGGACCCTCCTCTCTGGCCGACGCCCCGCGTCTCGTCGGACCGTCACGGTGGCTCTGGAGTGACGGCGGGCAACCGTGCGCCCCCGAGCGACACGGTTCGACAGACACCAGCACACATTCACCTTGCCGGGCAACGCTTTTTCGGCAGGTTCGCCAAAGTCCCCATGCTGGCCATTCTTGACACAATGTCTGCGCCATTCTTGCACTCTTGCAGAATGGCGGCCCTTGGGGTAGGCAAGAAGGCGTGCAGCGCGCTCACTTCGCCTCCGGCCTCAGATGCCGACCCTTGACGTCTGGCGTCACCGCAACACATGCAGGAACCGACTACCACCTGTTGAGCGAGCGCCGGTGACGGCGAGCGCACCGGATTGGTACTCCGGCACCGCGATCGTCCGGCCGCGGGTTATGCGCCTTCGAGCCGACCAGGAGCCTGCCTTGGCAGTTGTCCCGACTCTCGACGGACTGCGCGACCGTGTCGCCGCCGCACTGAACTCCCGCCCCACGGAGAGCAATGGCCGACCAGTCAGGTCTGGACAATCACACGTGATTCTCGGTCCGGGCGGCATGCCATGGGAGGAGGGGAACGCATACCTCGCGCGATTGGCGAAAGCCAAGAAGGCTGCGGGAACGGTGGACCAGTACGCAAGCGTCATTCGTGTGTACGCCGAATACTGCACCGAGATGCAGCGGGACCCGGCGCACATGACGTTCGACAGCCTGGAGGCGTACCGCCAGCACCGCATCGATGAGGGTGACTTAGGGGCCGAGACCTGGAATGCCAGCCTGGCCCCCTTGAAGGGCCTCTACAACAGAATCCGATCCGGTCCCGGCATCGTGCTGCGGCCGATAACCGACGAGGACTGGCGCGACCTCCGTCTGAGTGGCGACCGCGTGAGCATGCCCCGTTTCGTGGAGCCCGATGACTACGTGCGTTTTCGCTTGACTGGCCTACAGGCACGCGACTTGCGGACCGGGCGTCTCACCGTGGCCTCCTACGCGTTGCGCTCGCCGGTCCGCAATGCTCTCTACGCCGACTGCCTGCTCACCCATGGCATGCGGCGCGCCGAGGCTGGCTACCTCACGTTGCTCGACTTGCCTCGCCGTCGGGAGGGCTACGCCTGGAACAGCGGCTCGCTCTCGGCCAAGATTTGTAAGGGCAGCGTCAGCCGCCCGTGGCGGGAACAGCGGTCCTGGGTTAGGCGTCTCGCGATCTATCAGGACACCGAGTGGACGACCACGGTCGAGCAGTTGCAGCCGACCTTGCGTCGGCTTCGCAAGCAGGGGGATCTGCTCGTAGTCACCGACGTCGATGATCGATTCGGCACGCCTCGTCTCGTGTTGGAAGGACCGCGCCGAACGCGGGCACTGGGGAAGTTGAGCCGCGAGCAACGACGGCGCCTGGTCTGCACACCCGAAGTCGCTGCCCGCATGGGCAGCGAGACGGGCATGGGCGCCCGAGGTTTCACCCATGTCACTGCCAAGGAGTTCATCGTCCCGCTCGCGGTGTTCCCCGGAACGCGTACCGCGATGCTGACTCCAGCAGCGTGGGGGCTCACCTTCCGTGAGGCGAACGCGAGGGTCAAGGCAGCGGTTCGGGCGACCGACCCGCTGGCCTCGGCTCCAGGGCGCGTCACTCCCCACATGCTCAGGCACACCTTCGCTACGCGATTCCTCGATGAACGGCTTACCGAGATGGCTAAGGAGGACCGAGAGTTCGCCGAGGCATACGCGAACGGAGACTTCGCTCGATTGCGAAAGCGCTTTTTCAATCCCCTGCTGGACCTTCAGAAGTTGCTCGGCCACGCGAGCCTCGACACGACGCTGCGCTACCTCAAGTACCTGACTGAGCGGCAGCCAGCGGTTCACATGCCCGGCGACTCCTGGACCGAGTCCTACCTCAACGACATCCCCGCGTGATGGGAGCACGCCGCCCCGGCCAGCACCGAACATTTTCCGGTGCACCACGGCCGCAGCATCATGCTGAAGAGCCAGAGAACTTTTCGCTCATGCTCCACGCGACCAACAGCCCACACCCGGTGCGTCTCAGTCTCGATCCTTCGCTCGCTGGAGTGGCCCATCGGCTAGCCGAGGATCTATCCAAGCGATGGATGAGGAAGCACAGGAAGAATCGTCGCTATAGGAGCGCTTCGCTCGATCGCGCCATGCTCCACAAGTTCTTCTCCGAGGTGCTCGCCGATGCTGGAGTCGAACGCTGGGACCAAGTCACGGTCGCGTTGCTGGAGCACACTGAGTCGCACTTTGCCGCCACCAGCACGTACTTAGTCGCGCCGCTCTGGCGGTACCTTCAGGCCGCACCGAAGGACTCTTCCCACGACCAACTCCCAGAAGAGGTTCACACGTTTCTGCTGTCTCCACCGAATACGCCAGGGCGGCGAACCACAGCGACTGAAGCGCTGCCGGGTGCCATGTTGCGTCAAGTATTGCGCGCAGCCATGTACGACGTGCAGCAGGCGGAGTATCGAATACACGGCGCGCGGTGGGACGGCAAGGGCCGCCCTCCTAGAGCGACTCTCATCCGGCGCCGCGAAGTCCTCGCCTTTTACGTGCTGTTGTGCTTCGAGATGTTGCTCTCGCCCGACGTGATCAAGTCCCTCTCCTTCGACCCTGAGCAGCCGACATCGGTGCAGGAGTGGCGCGACGGTGGGGCGATCGTAACGATCCGATGGCGCAAGAACCGCGGTGGCCGCAAGGACCTCATGACTCTATTGGCCGACAAGGAGTGGCGGGCCGGAGCGCTACTTCGCCGTCTGAGAGACGCATCCGCCCCCACACGACAAGCCGCAGGAAGCGCATGGCGTGACTATGCATGGGTCTGCGCCGAATCCGTTTATACCGCCGAGACGCATGCAGGCAACTGGGATAGGCACGTCCGCCACCGGTTAGGCGCACACACCGACCAAGTTCTCGACTATCCCGAGGGCGAGATGTGGTTGGACAGCGCCTTTGCAGAACAGCCCCGATTCAACTTCCTCCAGTGGTGCCAGGAAGTTCGAAAGCCCGGCCTGAACATCGACATCCCCGAGCAGTACACGCGCAAGGACGCTCGCGTACGGCTTACCTTCCGAGCAATCCGCCCTGCGGCGAAGTGGGCCAAGTACCAAGCGATCGGCAAGGGTCTACCCCTTGCCGACCTTGCCGATGACCACACCATTGAAGTGCTTGCTGCTCACTACCTGAACAGCGAGATCGCCATGCGCGACATCGGCGAGGCGTGGTCGCACATCAGTGACATCGCCGAGGAGGTTGCGCGTGGCCTGCGCCCGACCGTCCTAGACAGGCGAGGACAGGTGGTCAGTGGCAAGCCGATCACGGCCCAAGAGGCGAACCGCGCCGTAGGCGACAACCGCGTCGGTATCAGCGGGTGCCGCGACCCCTACAACTCTCCCCTGGAGGGGGAGCGAAAGGGATCGCTTTGCGGGTCCGCTAACCGCGCCTGCTTCTTCTGCCGAAACAGTGTCGTGACCCCGGAGGACATCCCCGTCCTGCGGGCTTATCTCCTCCTCGCCGAGAACGCCGTCGTCACCATGTCCCCCCCGGAATGGCAGATGCACTGGGGTAGAACCGTCCGCTGGATCCAGCACGTCCTGCCCCTCATGGACCCTGATTGGGAAGACATCCCCGTCGCCGCTAGCGACTTGTTCGATCTGGGATTGGTGGCATGACCGGCCTGACAGATGCCGACATGGTCGACACCCAAGAATCCCTCATCGGCGTGTCCGGCCCCGCCCTGCGCAGTGTGCTGGTGAGCGATGACCAACTGGTGTTCTCCGGGGCCTGGCACAGCGCTCATCCACGGCCTCGCTTCGGTCAGCAACTCTGGGAGGTCATCGGCGCTGACCCAACCGGGAGTCGAACGTCGTGGTTGATCGACTTCTCTGACATGAGTCCCGAATGGAGTTTGATCACCCGAGAACTCCTTTACGTACGAGCCAACTCAAGAAGGTTTCGACACCGCATCGTTTGGCACAAGGCCATTCGACCCACCTTCCGGCCCTCAACCATCAGCAGTTGGCAACACGTTCTCGGAACGTTGGAGCGCCTCTCCGGCGAACTGGGCCTGGGCCTGCCGGTCGACTGGGGACACGAGGGGACGGAGCGACTCCGGGAGTTAATCCAGGAGCGATCTCCCTGGGCGATGTACGGCACGATGGTGAGCCTGCTTCACCAGGCGCGGGACGTGCTCACACTTGGTGGACTCCGGTTCGATCCCACCCACGACATCGGCGTAGCCGAGTGGGCGGGAGACACCACGACGAACCGCGAGTTGGCCACCCAGGGCCTTGACCCCGAGACCTTCCGCGCCGTCGTTGGAGACGCGCTGGCGTACGTCGACGGCGCGCCAGACATCCTCCACGGCGTCCAATGGCTATCGACTTGGACGCCGGATCCGCTGCCGTCCGGACGACTGCCTTCGTCTCACCCCGTCCGTCTGACGCACCCCCATGTCACGACGTGGCGGCAGTCGCGCCTACAAGCCGCCATCGATGAAATCGAAGGAATCCCGACTGCGACGGTGGCCCGGCGGTCCAAGAGCAACGCATCCGTCGGCGAACCATGCCTACCAACCCTGCGGTTGGTGGCGCGGCTGCCGGAAAAGCGTGATGGCTCGGACGCCGCATGGGTGCAGGACCGCGTTCGCGCCGGTGTACCGCTAGTGCGAGGCGGCCTGCCAGTGCCGATCTCGGCAGTTACGCGCGCCGACGGGTCGAGCGGCCGGTGGCGTCTCCCTTTCTGCGCCCAGTCCATAGGGGTTGAGGCGCAAACACTTCAGGAAGCCTGCAAGATCATCTGCATGGCCTTTACGGCAATGCGGGACAGTGAACTGGCTGGAATCTCCCGCACCGACTGGCGAACCACCTGGCACGGCGCCGACGCCATCACCAGCCCGCTGGTGAAGAACGCCAATGGCGAACCCATGAAGTGGTGGGCGACTCCGCCCGTAATCCGCGCATGTGAGATTCTAGAGGAACTCGCCGATCCGAAAGATGAATACCTCTTCCGCAGGGCCCCTGGGTTCAGTCAAGCCGCAGCCATCAAGCGAGGCGATGCCTACTCTCGCGAAGGCGGCCACTCCAGGGACGTCAGTCATCGAATCGCCGCCGCCGCGAACTGGGAGTCCATACAGCACTTCGTCTGGCGCTTGAACACCGACGAGTCGCTTCTTGGGTTCCTCCCCATCCCCGCTGGATGGTCCACGGAACGTGGGAAGGACGACTCGCTGCCCCTGATCAACCCCCGACGGTTTCGATTTACGCTCGCGTCGATCAGCAACTTTGTTGGCCTCGGTGACATTGCGTTCCAGCGTCAGTCTAAGCACGCCTTGGTTGCCTTGACCCATTCGTACGCCGCCAATGGCGCCACGAACGCTTGGGGTGACCTGCTGAACACCATCGCCAATCGGGAGGCAAATGATCGCATCGCCAAGACACTCGACATCTACCAGAAGGAGTGGGCCGGAGAAGGTTCGCTAGCCGGGCACGCAGGCCGCGAACTGACACGCACCGTCCGGTCCCTGTTGGATGGACTACCCCTCGGGGAGTACGACCCAGAGGCTGACGACCCCCAAGCCGAGCAGTTCCGGACGCAGGTGATGCAGACCCCAGAACTGGCTGCGGCGATCAAGTCGACCGCAGCCATCCTGCACCCAGGGTCCATCAACCACTGCCTGCGCTACGTCCCGCAGATGGAGTGCACCGACGGCGTCGATCCCATGCAAGGGCTCTGCCACCCCGAGACCTGCCGAAACGTCCTGATCGAACAGGCACAGCAGCCTCTGTGGAGGCACCGCCACGGCGAGGTCACCGCGTGGCTGGGCATGCCACGCATCCCCCCCGCCCAGAAGGCGGTGCTGGAACGCTCCCAGCAGCGACTGGAAGCCCAACTACGAACGGTGGATGGCTAGCGTTGGCTCTGCCCGAGAACGTGGCCGCTGTCCTCGCCGCGATCAAAGCCGTGTACAGCACGGCTACAAGCGAGCCCCACCAGGGCGACATCGTTGCCGCGAGCGGGCTTAGCCGCAGCACCTATCACCGGGTACTGCGCGATCACCCTGAGGCAGGGGAGGCGCTTGACCTCGCCCACGCCGTCTTCATGCGCGCTTCTGGCGTCATCGAGCCACGGGAGGATCCGGACGAAGGCGACCCGGTAAAGCGAAATCCAATGGCCGCCATCAATGAGTTGCTGATCACCATCGCCCGGCTGACCGACATCGTAGAGGCGCAGAAGCGTCGCATTCAAGCCCTGGAGGACGAACGCACCCTGCGACGCCTGAACCTCTAGCCTCCCAGTCCCTCTTTCGGACATTCCTCGGCGATCATTTCATGTGCGTCGGTGCCGCTAACCGTAAGGAAGTTCAAATGAGTGAGGAACCATCCACTGACCCCGCAGATAGCACGACGATCGAGAGATCCTGGCACTGCGCGACATGCGACATCCTCGTTCCCTCTCGGGGACTGCAAGATCATCTCATTCGGGACAGTGCAGCAGCCAGTGAGGGCTGCGATTCACCCCGCGAAAATGGCGGACACCTTCGGTAGTTCGCGGGTGGAGGGGAGTCGGGATAGACCACACGCGCGCAACGCATCGCTGGGAGATTGCTTCGTCACCGAATGTCGAGGCGTAGCCGTGAGAACTGTGGGATGGCGAGTCAGTCGCGCGCCAGCAGCGCGCTGCTAAGGCTTGGGGAGTCGTCCGCGAAGAGAGCCAAGCGTCTCCCCCGTGGCCACCCTCCAGAAGCGCCACCCGTTGACGTTGCTTCCGGTGATGGCAACTGCGGCAGCCGTGGGACTGGGGTAGTCCTTCCCCTGGAGAGAGAGATAGCCGTTCCCCCGCACGGTTGCGCGGTACTCCACTCCCTTGTAGCGCGCGTTCAGGACGTCCCCCACCGACAGCAGGGACGCTTGCAGTAGGGCGAACACATCCACCGTGCCGCGAACGGGAGGAGGGCCCTCGGGAGGCTTGACGGGTGAAGCACCGCTGTCACGGGTGGCGTCCGATGGAGGGGGAACGGCTTGAGGCGGGGACGCCGGACGCTCAAGGCTCTTCCGTAGGGCAGTCATGGATAGGAGTTCGCCACTCCCCGAGAGAAGTCCCCAGAACTCCCACCCGTTGACGCTGTGACCTGTAACTGCTCTTCCGGCGGAGGACAGCGTGTTATGCCGGTCACCACGCACAACCAGTGTCCCGTCGGCTTCGACCACGGCGCTGGCTTCGTACGACGGAGTAGTGGGGTGCAGCACGCTTCCGCTCTTGATCAAGCCAGCCTGCATGAGGTCGGTGACGCTGCCGTCGTAACGCGCCTTCTCGACGGGTTGCGAGATGAACGAGGCGCCCTGCTGATCCGGGGTATCGGGGTCAAGCCCCAACACCCTGAGCACGCCGAGGACAGGACCGACGATGGCTTCCAGTTGTTGGCGTTGCCACTGCGGGAGGGTCTCGTCACTCGGTCGGTTGCCGTTTCCGAGAGAGATGCGGCCTGCCGAGTTGAGGACGTCATAGAGACGTCCTTCCAGCCAGCCGACCTCCGCGCTGTTGAAACCTTGGTATGGCCTGCGGATGAGCAGCGCTCGTCGCCAGTCCTCCCGAACACGGACGTGCTGCCGAACCCGAGTGATCAGTCCACCTGGAGCCTTGCCGACGTAGACCCCGGCGCACCCCTCGGCATCGACGGGGTCCATGAGTACGTAGGTCCCTGGAACATTCCATGACTCGTCCAGCCCGGACAGGCACTCCCGATTGACGACTGCGAAATCGAGGTTCGCACCGGGAAGATCAATCAGCAGTGGCTCGGTGCTGTTCGCGGGCATGAACCACGTTGCGCCGATGCCGCGCTGCCGTGGATCGGTACTCACGCGTAGCAGTCTGCCTGCCACGCTCGCTTCTGCCTGATCAGACGCGGCGCCAACTGACTCATCCGGGGGCGATGGTCTTCAACTCTGCGGGCCGGGCGACCGGGTGGGCGGTGGCGAGGGACGGGCTGACACAAGCCGCCGACGTGAACGCACAAACCAGTCCGCTTGCCTGCGCCGGGACGCGGAGGCGAAGTCGCGTTCGAGTCGGGCTGAACCTGACACAGCCTTGGCTGACACAAGCAGGGGGTCGCTCCAAAACGGACGATGAACGGCGCCTGGCCCGGGCGCACCCGCACGACCGAGAGCGGCCGGCCGGCCAGCAGCGGCACCATCCGGTCGGCGACTGCGTCGAGGTGGTCGACCAGGGCCCGCTTGGTGACCTCCAGCCCGTCACCGAGCGGCGAGTCGAGGCTGCTCAGCGGCACCCCGTCGCGTTCCTCGTCCACGCCGCTCACCGTGCCGTCTCCCCTGGCCCCCGGCAAGCGGCCCCCGGCTCAGAGTTCGTACACCGCGCCGGGGCTGACCAGCTCGGTCTCGCTGAACACCGAGCTGGCGGCGAACAGCTGGCCGATGTGGTCGACCCAGGCGGGGATGTGGGTGAGCAGCAGCCGGCCGACGCCGGCGGCCGCGGCGTGCTGCGCGGCCTGCCGCCCGGTGAGGTGCAGGCCCGGGGGCTGCTCCGGTGCGTTGTCCGGGTGCGCTGCCTCGGCGAGCAGCACGTCGGCGCCGCGCGCCAGCTCGACCACCCGGTCGCAGGGGCCGGTGTCGCCGGTGTAGACCAGCGACCGGCCGCCCGCGGTGAGCCGGACGGCGTAGGTCTCGACCGGGTGGGCCGTGCGGGCCAGCTCGACGTCGAAGGGCCCGATGCGCAACGCGCCGGGACCGACGGGGACGAAGTCGAAGACGTCGGTCAAACCGTCGCCGTCCACGTCGTAGGCCAACGCGAGCCGCCGCTCGGCCCCCACCGGCGCGTACAGCGGCACCAGCGGCCCGCGAGTGCGCCCGGAGTAGCGGTGCCAGACGACGAACGGGGCGACGTCGAGGCAGTGGTCGGCGTGCAGGTGCGAGAGGAAGACCGCATCCACGGACCCGGGATCGACGACCCGCTGCAGCGCGCCGAAGGCACCGTTGCCCAGGTCGAGGACGAGCCGGAACCCGTCGTGCTCCACGAGGTAGCAGGACGCGGGCGAGTCGGGGCCGGGGCCGCTGCCGCAGCACCCCACGACGGTCAGCTTCACGCGGCACCCGCCCGTCCGGCCGCGAGCACCGCACCGACCTCCGGCCCCAGGAAACGGCGGCCGAGCCGGGCGAACGGCTCCGGGTCGCCGGTGGCGAGGAAGGCATGCCGCGGGGACGTCGCGGCGGGGTCGCGCAGCAGGTCGGTGCGGGTGAGCACCCGGTAGACGTCCTTGGCGGTCTCCTCGGCGCTCGAGACCAGCGTGACGCCGTCACCGAGCACCACCGACAGCACCCCGGTGAGCAGCGGGTAGTGCGTGCAGCCCAGGACGACGGTGTCGACGCCGGCCGCCATGAGCGGGTCGAGGTAGGACTGCGCCAGGCCCAGCAGCTGCCGGCCGCTGGTGATCCCGCGTTCGACGAAGTCGACGAAGCTGGGGCAGGCGGCGGAGGTCACCGACACCTGCGGGGCCGCGGCGAACGCGTCGTCGTAGGCGCCGCTGGTGACGGTGGCCTGGGTGCCGATGACGCCGATCCGCCCGTTGCGGGTGGCGGCGATCGCCCGGCGGACCGCGGGCAGCACCACCTCGACCACCGGGACGTCGTAGCGCTCCCGCGCGTCGCGCAGCGAGGCGGCGCTCGCGGAGTTGCACGCGACGACGAGCATCTTGACGCCGCTGCCGACCAGCTCGTCCATGACCGCCAGGGAGTGCCGGCGCACCTCGGCGATGGGCAGCGGGCCGTAGGGGCCGTTCGCGGTGTCGCCGATGTAGCGGACCGCCTCGCCGGGCAGCTGGTCCAGCACGGCGCGGGCGACGGTGAGCCCACCGACGCCCGAGTCGAAGATGCCGATCGGTGCGTCGGCTCCTGGCTGCGTCCCCATGTCGCCGGTCAGGCTAGCCGGGACCCCCGACACGTCCGAGCTAGGCCCAGAGCTGGCCCTCCAGCGCGGAGGTCGCCTCCTCGAGCGTGCCCGCGTATGCGCCGGTGGAGAGGTACTTCCAGCCGCCGTCGCAGACGACGAAGACGATGTCGGCCCGGCGCCCGGCCGCGACCTCCTTGTCGGCGATGCCCAGGGCCGCGTGCAGGATCGCGCCCGTGGAGATGCCGGCGAAGATGCCCTCGCGCTCCACCAGCTGGCGGGTGCGGTGGACGGCGTCGTCCGGCCCCACGGAGAACCGGGAGTCCAGCAGCTCGGCGTCGTAGAGCTCGGGGATGAAGCCCTCGTCGATGTTGCGCAGGCCGTAGACGAGCTCGCCGTAGCGCGGCTCCGCGGCGATCACCTGCACCCCCGGCTTGTGCTCGCGGAAGTAGCGGGAGCAGCCCATCAGCGTGCCCGTCGTCCCCAGGCCGGCGACGAAGTGGGTGATCGACGGCAGGTCGGCGAGGATCTCCGGCGCCGTCCCCTCGTAGTGCGCCGCGGCGTTCGCCGGGTTGCCGTACTGGTAGAGCATCACCCAGTCGTCGTGCTGCCCGGCCAGTTCCTTGGCCACGGCGACGGCCTGGTTGGAGCCGCCGGCGGCCGGCGAGGAGATGATCTGCGCCCCGTACATCTCCAGCAGCTGCCGGCGCTCCACCGAGGTGTTCTCCGGCATGACGCAGATCAGCTGGTAGCCGCGCTGCCGGGCCACCATGGCCAGCGAGATGCCGGTGTTGCCGCTGGTCGGCTCGAGGATGGTCGAGCCCGGTCGCAGCAGCCCCTCCTTCTCGGCCGCCTCGATCATCTTGATCGCGGCGCGGTCCTTGATGGAGCCGGTGGGGTTGTGGTCCTCGAGCTTGGCCCACAGCCGCACGTCGGCGGTCGGCGAGAGGTTGGGCAGCCCCACGAGCGGGGTGCCGCCGAGGGAGTCGACGAGGGAGGCGAAGCGGGCCATCGGGTGAGCTCTTCCGGGACGGGGACGAGGGCGGGAGCGGAGGGCCGCTCAGCAGCCGCCCGCGACCGCCGGGAGGATCGTGACCGAGTCGCCGTCCTTCACCTGGGTGTCGAGGGCGCCGGTGAAGCGCACGTCCTCGTCGTTGACGTAGACGTTGACGAAGCGGTGCAGCTTGCCCTCGTCGGTGACGAGGCGGTCCTTCAGGCCCGAGTGCTTGCTGTCGAGGTCGTCGATGAGCGCGGCCAGGGTGTCCCCGCTGCCCTCGACGGTCTTGCTGCCGCCGGTGTGGGTGCGCAGGATGGTCGGGATCCGGACCTCGATGGCCATGGCGTGCTTCTCCTCGGTACGTGGGTATCAGGGCGCTGCGCAGGCAGCGGTGGTGCGTCTGATCGGGCTCAACGCCCGTCCACCGCGCGGGATTCCGTGCAGCGGACGGCCCCGTCCAGGGCCCCGCGCCGGACGTGCGAGGCGTGGGGGGACGGGGCGTTTCCTCAGTCGTAGACGACGGTCGTCGGCGAGTGCCCGAAGAGGTAGGACTCCACGATCTCGACCTCCTCCTCCGACACCTCCCCGTCGACGATGCGGTAGCTGCGGAACTCGACGTCGTCACCGGCCAGCCCCGTCTCGGGACCGTGGTGCCGGGTGGAGACCAGCACGTAGTGCGTGCGCGGGTCGGCGGCCGGCCCCGACGCGTAGCCGATGTCGGTGCGCGACGGGTAGGCCTCGGTGGCGGTGTGCGAGTGGTAGACGACGACCGGCCACTCGTCGCGGTCGTCCAGGTCGCGGTACAGCGCCAGCAGGTCGGCGCTGTCGAACTCGTAGAACGTCGGCGACCGCGCCGCGTTCAGCATGGGCACGAAGCGCTCGGGGCGCTCGGTCCCCTCCGGTCCGGCCACGACGCCGCAGGCCTCGTCCGGGTGGTCCTTCCGGGCGTGGGCCACGATGGCGTCGTAGGTCGCGCGGTCGATGCGCAGCACGCCGACCAGTCTAGGCGTGCCCGCCGGGCCGCTCCCCGGTCGCCCCCGGAAGCCCACTGCCGGGTGACCGACGGGTGCCTGCCGGGTGGCCGGTCGGGGAACGAGCGGGGACCGATACGGTCGGCGTCGTGTGGGTCCCGCTGCTCCTGACCGCCGGCGTCGTGCTGCTGGCCCTGCCGGCGCTCGTGATGGGCGCGCGAGGGCTGTTCCGGCACCGCGGCTACAGCGCCCTCCACCCGGGCGACCGCGGCCCCGTGGTGGTGATCGTGGTCGTGCGCGCCGTCCTCCTCCTGCTGGTGCTCGCCGCCTCGGCCCTGGTGCTCGTCTCCACGGTCGGCGCGACGCTGGTCGAGGTGGAGCTGCACGGCATGGTGTACGTGCTCTTCGTCCTCGACCTGCTGCTCGCCGCCCTGGTGCTGCTCACCTTCGGCCGGCGCGACCCGCGACGAGCGCGTCCACGAGCGACCCCTGCAGCGCGGTGAGCCAGTAGTAGACCGCGAGCTGGTGGTCGCCCTCGTCCACGATCTCCTCCGGCGGCTCGGTGTCCTCGCCGATGTCCAGCCGCGTGCCGAGCGCCAGCCGGAGGTCGTTGCTGGTGCGCAGCCAGGCACCGGCCTGGTCCTCGTCCAGCCGCACGTCTCCCCCGTCGGCCGGCAGCGTGGCGCGCACGGTGGCCAGGTCGTCGGCCTTCCCGCCGCGCAGGGCCTGCTCGGTGAGGCCGCGGTAGTCCTCGGCCAGCGCCGGGTCGCTGCGGTGGCCGGCGGGGAACAGCCGGTCGATCACCGGGTCCCCGCTGCTGTCGGCGCGGTCGGCGGCCAGCAGCTGCTCCAGCTGGTCGAGCAGCAACCCGACGACGCCGGCCTCCGCCCTGTCCAGCCGGGCGACGAGCTGCCCGCCGCGGGCACGGAACGGCTTCACGCAAACCTCCTCGCTGCGCTCGTCGGACGCGTGAACCCTGGGCGCTCCGTCACCGTGAGCTCGCGAGCTCGCTCATGAGTCCCTCTGGTAGCTGGCCCACAACCCGTAGGCGTGCAGCCGGCTGGTGTCGTGCTCCATCCGCTCGCGCGGGCCGGAGCTGACGATCGCCTTCCCCTCGTGGTGCACCTGCAGCATCAGCGTGGTCGCCGTCGGCTCGTCGTAGCCGAAGAGCTCCTGCAGCACGAAGGTCACGTAGGTCATGAGGTTGACCGGGTCGTTCCAGACGACGGTCACCCACGGCCGGTCGAGGTCTCCGTGCTCCTCGACGGTCGTCTCGGGGGCCCGGGTCGGGGCGAGCGGTCCGGCCACGGTCCCCAGCTTAGGACGTCGTCCGGCCCGGTGATCGGGGTCCGCCTACGCTCCGGAGCCATGCCGACGGCTCCCGCGCTGCTCACCGATCGCTACGAGCTGACGATGCTCGCCGCCGCGCTGGCCGACGGCACGGCCGGGCGGGACTGCGTCTTCGAGGTGTTCGCCCGCCGCCTGCCGCACGGCCGCCGCTACGGGGTGTTCGCGGGCACCGGCCGGTTGCTCGAGGCGCTGCCGCACTTCCGGTTCGGCGACGAGGAGCTCGCCACCCTGCGCGACCAGGGGTTGACCGACCGGCGGCTGCTGGACTGGCTGGCCGACTTCCGGTTCGGTGGCGACGTCGACGGCTACGCCGAGGGCGAGCTGTTCTTCCCCGGGTCACCCGTGCTCACGGTGCGCGCCCCCTTCGGCGAGGGCGTGCTCCTGGAGACGCTGGCCCTGTCGATCCTCAACCACGACTCGGCGATCGCCGCGGCGGCGGCCCGCATGGTGGCCGCCGCCTGCGAGCGGCCCTGCATCGAGATGGGTTCGCGGCGCACCCACGAGCAGGCGGCGGTGGCCGCCGCCCGCGCGGCACACCTGGTGGGGTTCGCGGCGAGCTCCAACCTGGAGGCCGGCCGGCGCTACGGCGTCCCGACCACCGGCACCAGCGCGCACGCCTTCACCCTGCTGCACGACGACGAGCGCGCCGCCTTCCGCGCCCAGGTCGAGACCCTCGGGACGGGCACCACCCTGCTCGTCGACACCTACGACGTCGAGCAGGGCATCCGGACGGCGATCGAGGTGGCCGGGCCCGGGCTGGGCGCGATCCGGCTGGACTCCGGCGACCTGCCGACCCTGGCCAGCCGCGCCCGGGAGCTCCTCGACGAACTGGGCGCCACCGGCACCCGCGTGATCGTCACCAGCGACCTGGACGAGTACGCCATCGCGGGGCTCCTGGCCGCGCCGGTCGACGGCTACGGGGTGGGCACCTCGCTGGTCACCGGCTCGGGGGCGCCGACGGCCGGGATGGTCTACAAGCTCGTCGAGCGCGACGGCGTCCCCGTGGCCAAGCGGTCGGAGGGCAAGAACTCCGTGGGTGGGCGCAAGCACGCCGTCCGCCGGCACGGGGCCGACGGCACGGCCACCGCCGAAGTGGTGAGCAGCGCGCCCATCGAGCCGCGCACGGGCGACCGCGACCTGGTGATCCCGCTGGTACGGGACGGCGCCCTCTGCGACGACGTCGCCCCGCCCGAGGCGCTGCGGCGCGCCCGCGCGCACCACGCGCGGGTGCGGGAGGCGCTGCCGGCCGAGGCGTGGGCGCTCTCCCGCGGGGAATCCGTCCTGGAGACCCTGACCGCCTGAACCCGGGGATGATCCGTCCCATGACCCGCGCGCTGATCGTCGTGGACGTGCAGAACGACTTCTGCGAGGGCGGCAGCCTCGCCGTCGCCGGTGGCGCCGCGGTCGCGGCCGCGATCACCGAGCACGTCCGGACGGCGGGCTACGACCACGTCGTCGCCACCCGCGACCACCACGTCGACCCCGGATCCCACTTCGCGGAGGCGCCGGACTTCGTCGAGACCTGGCCGCCGCACTGCGTCGTCGGCACCGGCGGGGTGGAGCTGCACCCGGCGCTGGACCGCGAGCCACTGGAGGCGGTCTTCGACAAGGGCGAGCACGCCGCCGCCTACTCCGGCTTCGAGGGGATGGGCGACGGCGTCGGTCTGGCCGACTGGCTGCACGGGCGCGGGGTGGACGCGGTCGACGTGGTCGGCATCGCGACCGACCACTGCGTGCGCGCCACCGCCCTGGACGCCGTCGCCGCGGGGTTCACCACCCGGGTGCTGCTGCCGCTCACCGCGGCCGTCGCCGAGGGGACGGTGGCCGCCGCCCTCGACCAGCTGCGCACGGCGGGCGTGCGGCTGGAGGAGCAGGTCCCCCGGGGCTGACCCTTCCGGACCGTGCGCGCACGGGGGCGCTGGAAGGTCCTGTGCGCCCGGTGAGCCCTTATCCTCCAGCCGTCGGGGGAAGACTCTGGGTTCCGCAAGCCTCGGGGGAAGCGATGAGCCGGCTGGGGTTCCTGGTGGGGACGATCACGCAAGCCCTGAGCGGCTTCAACGGTGAGTCCACCGCCCGGCGGGCGTTGATACTGGCAGACGGCCACGCCCTTCTGGACGACGCCGCGCTCCGCGAGGCCTGTCAGCGGCTGGTCCACGCGCCGAAGGCCGCGGTGCCCACCGAGGACGACGCCGGCCGCTACCGGCTGATCGGTCAGCAGCTGGACGAGCGCGACGCCGAGGCCCTGGCGCTGGCCTGCGCCGCCTTTCGCCGCTTCCCTCCACAGGGGACCCTCCGCGGCACGTCGCTCTACGAGGAGCAAGTCCAGTGCGCGGCCCACCTCATGCGCGGCTCGCTCGTGCAGATGGACACCGGAGAGGGAAAAACGTTCGCGCTGATGGTGGCCGCGCTGGCTCTGCTGCGCCGGCACGACCGGGTCTACGTCGTGACGGCCAATCCGTACCTGGCCATACGGGACGCTGCCAAGACCGCGCCGTACTGGACTGCGCTCGGCATCTCCGTCGGCGCCGCCCTGCCGAAGGGGTACGAGGCACGCGGTTGGCGGACCTGGGATGCGCGGGTCGTCTACACCACTGCGGATTCCCTGGTCTTCCGCAAGCTCCACGACGACCTGGTGCCGGGAACCGACCAGCGCAAGCTGCGGGCGGCCGCCGTCCTGGTCGACGAGGTCGACGCCATCCTCCTCGACGCCGGGTCGAACACCTACCAGATCTCCCGCGCCGTGTCCGCGCGCACCAAGAACTGGCGCCTAGCCGCCTCTCTGGCACGGGAACTGGACGACCGGCACGTCGAGCGTGCGAAGGACCCCGACGTCAAACGGGTGTACCTGACCGCCGCCGGACAGCAGCACGTGCGCGACGTGTCCGGGACCCTCCTCGACGACGCCCAGCACCTGGGGCTCTACCGCGACATCGAACTCGCCTACGCCGGCTTGTTCGAGGCCGTCGAGGGCAGGGACTACGAGATCATCAATCACCGGGTCGTCCCCTTGGACCCGCGAAGCGGCTGGCGCCGCCCGGGTGTGACCCTGGACTGGGTGGCGCCGCTCGCCAGCGCCCGCGGCCTGACGGTTCCGCCGCACCAGCAGACGATCCACCTCACCTCCCGGCTGGACGCCCTCCTGGAGTTCGACCACTTCGCCGGGACATCCGGCACGGTCGTCGACGAGGCCGTCGAGTACCTGCTGCTGGCGCAGTTGCCGCTGGCGGTCATCCGCCCGCGGCACAAGCGACGTCACGGCCGCCGTCCGGATCTCTACTTCCCGTCGCTGGCGGACGCCGAGGAGCACATCGAGCAGGTGGCCGCCCGCGAGGCCCCGCGCCGGCCGCTGCTCGTGGTCGCCTCGGCCAAGCCCACGGTCTACCAACTGCGCAGTCGGCTGCGGGAGACCCTGCCCGAGGACGTGGACGTCCGATTGGCGCTGGGCGAGTCGGCCGCGCAGGAAAAGCAGTTCGAGGACGCCGGACGGCCCGCCGTGGTGCTGGTCTCCACCCGCCAGGCCGGCCGGGGCGTGGACATCCCGCTCGACGAGCGAGCCCGGCAGAACGGCGGCAGCCTGCTCATCCTGCTCGGCCACAGCAGCGAGCCCCGCCACGATCGGCAACTCCTCGGCCGGGTCGGTCGGCAGGGCAACCCGTACACCGCGTACTTCTGCAACCACCCCGACGACGACCTGGTCAGCCTGATTCCGCTCGCCCCCAAGATCCGCCGCACCTGGCCCCGTCGCGGCGTCGAGTCCCGGACCATGGACCGTGGCCTGCACTCCCTCCAGCGGTCACTCCGCCAGCTGAACCTGCAACGGTTCGCCAGCAACGTCACGGCGATGCGGGCAGACGGTGACGTCTACCGCATGCTGGGGGGCTGGCGGCGAGCCGCGCAGCAGGACACCGACGGTTCCCTGTTCCGCAAGCCGTTTCTGGATCGCATCGCAACCACCTTCATCGCTTATCACCTACCCAGCCTCGGCACCGACACGGTCACTCAGCCGGAGGCCGCGCGCATCGCGGCCCAGGTCGGCGGCGCCCTCGGCCTCGACGGTCCGGCCCAGGAACTGCACGTCCGCGTGCTGGGTCAGACTGGCGAGGCCGCGAAGCAGATAATCTCGACCCGCCTCGTCGCTCGGCTGGACGAGGCGATGCGCGAGAACGTGCGTCGCACCGACGAGCTCACCGCACAGCAGCACGCCGCAGCAGCGGCCGCGTGGGGGCTGCAGGTCCTGGCCGTCCTCCGCGCGCGGGTCGACCGGCTGTCCGGTTGCCCGCCGCCACCGGCCCACATGGACGCCCCTTGGGGATCGGCCCTCTCCGGCATCCCTGGTCCGCGCCTCTCGTGGGCGGCGCGAGAGTGGGTGCGAGAAGGGCTGGCGCAGCGAGCGGCAGCCCCGGTGCGCGGTGCGGGTACCGCCCACGGCGCGCCGTCTGCCGAGGACTCGGACGAGACGACGCAGGTACTCCGAGAACTGCGGGCCCTGGTCCTCGCCACCGTCCGGCTGCCCGTCACGCCCGATGCCGCCCCTGCGGCAGACCTGGAAATCCTCGCGGAGGGGCTGAGCCGGGCCGCGATACGCTTTCAGGAGCGCGTTGCCGCTGCGCCGCTGGTGGACACCGCCGCACAGAGGACGCGTGGCCGCGACCCGGTGTCCATCGTCTCCGAAACCCTCGCCGAGGCCTCGGACGCGGTGAACGACGGGCTCCAACGGCTCCGCTTTCAAATCGCCCAGCGCCAGCTCAGTGGACTGCGCCACCAGAACGCCTACAGCAGCGGGACCGAGGATCTCCTGAAGGTTCACGAGTCGAGCCTCGTGAAGCAGCTCGTGGTGAACCTGCGGAAGGGGGCCGATCCGGCCGCGCTCGACGCGCTCTTCACCGCCCGGGAAGCCAGCGTGTACGTGCCACCCTCCATCGGGGAGGTCACCGACTTCGCTCGCCGCTTCTCCCCGCCGACCACGGCAAACGACGACCTGGACCGCCGACCGTCCGGCGAACGGGACGCCTTGGTCCGGTACTTCCTGGATTCCCTGGCCAACACCGGGGACGCGCGCCGCGGACCGCGGGCCGAGGAGGTGGCCCCCGCGCTCAATGCGCTGCTCGACGCCACGCCGCTTGCCGCCATGTCCACTCCCGAGGGGGTCACCGAGGCCCTGGACCGGTGGCGGAAGGACCCCGTCCGTCTTCGTCCGCTGCCCTGGCGGCGGCGCAAGGTGGACCGGACGATCCGGGACTTCCTGGACTTCCTCAACGCGCAAGGGCTGGTCGCCCGTCGTCCGAAGGGGGTCCGCAGCCGGTCGCAGGTCATGTGGAGCCGGGCGACGGCCCGGCTGGGGGCTCCCCGGCTGGCCGCAGGGGTCGTCCTCGTCAGCGTCGCCGTCGCCCTCGGGCTGTTCCTCGCCATGGCCCACGTCGGCGAACCGGTGTCGTCGACCGGCTGGAGCCGCTTGCTCGACCTGTCGCTGTCCGGCGGCATGCTGGGGGCCGCTTCCGTCCTCGGCCCCGCGCTGGTCGCCACTCTGGGCGCCACCTTCGTCGGCTGGCTGCCGCGCGGCTACGGAGACGTGGTCGGCAACTCGCCGGCCGAGCGGACCCTGGCCCTGATCGCGGCGGTCACCGTCTCGGTATGGCTCGCGGACGAGGCCGATCCCACCCGCGGCTGGGCATCGGACGCGGTCGTCCTCGCCGTCCTCCTGGCCGCTGCCCTCGTCGTCCGAAACCTGGTGTGGACGGCGCAGAACGTCGGTCGCGTCCACGTCCCGGCCGTCCTCATCGGCGTCTTCGTCCTCGGCGTGGCTCTGCCCGCGCTCAGCCGTCAGCACGGGACAGCTGTCCTCATCCCGGCGCTCCTCGGTGTCGCCGTCATCCTCTCCCGGGGGCTGTTCCGACTGCGGCTCCCTGTCAGCTCCATGCAGTGGGCTGAGGATGGAGGGGACACCGGCCACGCCGTCCCCTCCATGGTCCCGTTGCCCGTGCCCGAACGGTGGCCCGCCCACTTCTACGCACTGCTCGCTGCACTGGCGACGGGGGCGGTCCTACGCGGGCGTCTGGATGCCCTCGGGGAGAGCATGACGACAGGTGCCGTGTACCTCGTCGTGTACTCGTTGTGGGCGCGACGCCTGGCGCTGACGGCCACCGCACTGGACCGGTGGACCACGCGGCTGCGCGGCGCCAACCAGGCCTACCGGCCCTCCGCCGGACGGCAGACGTTGGAGAGCGGCTTGGCGTCGCTGCGCCGGTTGCTCGTCGTGCGTGAGGTTGCCACGGCCTCCCTGATCGTCGCCTGCGCGATCATGGTCGGCTCGGTCGCCAGCCTGTTCGGCGGGCCGGAGGTGAACCTCGGCCTGTTGGCGGCGGGCCTGGGCATCATCGGCACCGAGTTGCTCACCGCGGCAGTCCTAAGCCTGTGGCAGGTGGTGGGCTCCGAGCGTCCGGCCGGCGGCGGCGACGACACGGAAGCCCTCTCGGGGGGCATGGTCGCCGACGTCCAGGAGGTGCTGACGCGCTTCGGCAAGCGGGTCAGTCTGCTAGTCGTGGCCTTCCTGGTACTGCGCGGCATCGCCGACATCATCGACGTGTGGGAGGTGGCGGCCGGGTTCTGGCGGTGGCTCCGGGGCCTGCTCGCGCAGCCTTGACCCGAACGGGCCGGCACCGCCTCAAGGGACGGCGTCGAGGACCTCGTCGCGGGTGAAGCCGAGCACCTGCAGGACGGCGTCGAGGTAGGGCTGGTTGAGCGCCGTGTGCGCCTGCTCCCGCACGAAGGGCTTCGCGTTGAAGGCGATGCCCAGCCCCGCGGTGCTCAGCATGTCGAGGTCGTTGGCCCCGTCCCCGACGGCCACCGTCTGGTCCAGCGGGATGCCGTACTGCTCGGCGAAGCGGATGAGCGCGCGGGCCTTGCCGGGCCGGTCGACGATCTCCCCGACCAGCCCGCCGGTGAGGCGGCCGCCCCGCACCTCGAGGGTGTTGGCCGCGGCGAAGTCCAGCCCCAGGCTCTCGGCCAGCGGATCGGTGATCTGCGTGAAGCCGCCGCTGACGATGCCGCACCGGAAGCCGAGGCGCTGCAGGGTGCGGATGAGCGTGCGTGCGCCCGGCGTCAGCACCAGGTGCTCGCGCACCTCGTCGAGCACCGCCTCCGGCAGCCCGGCCAGCACGGCGACCCGCGCCCGGAGCGACTCGGCGAAGTCGAGCTCGCCGTTCATCGCCGCCGCGGTGATGCGGGCCACCTCCGCCGCCCGCCCCGCACGCGCGGCGAGCTCGTCGATGACCTCCCCGCGCACGAGCGTGGAGTCGACGTCCAGGACGATCAGCCGCTTGCTGCGCCGGGCGATCCCCACCTGCTCGACGGCGATGTCGGCACCGGTCGAGGCCGCTACCGAGGCGAGCGCGGTGCGCAGCGCGGTGGCCTCCGCGCCCGAGACGGTGAGCTCGAAGCTGGTGACCGGGACGTCGGAGAGCCGCCGGATGGCGTCGATGTTGCCCCCGGCACCCGCGATGGCCTGCGCGGCACCGGCCACCGCCTCGGGAGGCACCGGGCGCCCCAGCACGATGACGTGGTGCGCCCGCCCGCCGGTGATCGGCGCGTCGGGGCCGCTGGCCGATTCGACCGCCACGCGGACACCCACGGCGGCCTCGACCTCGCGACCCACCCGGCGGAGGTGGTCCAGCAGCTCGCGTTCGGCCTCCGCCGGCTGCCCGGTCCCGAGGGCGCCGACCACCACGCCCAGCGCCAGGTGGCCGTGCACCACGACCTGCTCGACGTCGAGAACCTCGACCGCCGGGCGCCCGTCACCGTCGGAGGCCAGGGCGGCGAACAGGTGGGCGGTCACCCCCGGCCGGTCCGCGCCGGTGACGGTCAGCAGGGCCCGCGGCGCGCTGGCGTCGGGGGCCGTCAGCGGGTCGGGCGTCGGCTCGTGCGGCACGCGGCCATCGTGCCGCACGCCCCCCGCGCGGCCCGTCCGGGGCCATCGACGGCCGACGCCCCGCCGGCCCGGAGGCCGGCGGGGCGCCGGTGACGTGCTAGGAGGACCCCTGCCGGGGCCCGTCTCAGGTCGGGTCGGGGTCGTTCGGACCCTGACGGTGACCAGCGGTGGCGCCGAGCTCGCTGACGCCGCCGTAGGGCTCGTGCCGCTTACCGACGTGCGCTTCGGCCTGCAGCCGCTCGATGAGGTGCGGGTAGTGCGCCTCGAACGCCGGGCGCTCCGAGCGGATCCGGGGGATCTCCACGAAGTTGTGCCGCGGCGGCGGGGACGAGGTCGCCCACTCCAGGCTGTTGCCGTGGCCCCACGGGTCGTCCCGCAGCGCGAGCTCGCCGTACTTCCACGACTTGACCACGTTGTAGATGAACGGGATCACCGAGGCGCCGAGGATGAACGACCCGATCGTCGAGACCGTGTTGAGCACGGTGAACGCGTCGCTCTCCAGGTAGTCCACGTACCGGCGCGGCATGCCCTCGTTGCCCAGCCAGTGCTGCACCAGGAACGTGGCGTGGAACCCGATGAAGGTGAGCCAGAACTGCAGCTTGCCCAGCCGCTCGTCCATCATCCGGCCGCACATCTTGGGGAACCAGAAGTAGATGCCGGCGTAGGCGGCGAACACCACGGTGCCGAAGACGACGTAGTGGAAGTGGGCGACGACGAAGTAGCTGTCGTTGACGTGCCAGTCCAGCGGCGGGCTGGCCAGCAGGACACCGGTCAGACCACCCAGGAGGAAGGTGATGATGAAGCCGATCGAGAACAGCATCGGCGTCTCGAAGGTCATCTGACCCCGCCACATGGTGCCGATCCAGTTGAAGAACTTGATCCCGGTCGGCACGGCGATGAGGTAGGTCAGGAAGGCGAAGAACGGCAGGAGCACCGCGCCGGTGGCGTACATGTGGTGCGCCCAGACGGCCAGGGAGAGGGCGCCGATCGCGATGGTCGCGAAGACCATGCCCTTGTAGCCGAACAGCGGCTTGCGGGCGAAGACCGGGATGATCTCGGTGACGATGCCGAAGAACGGCAGCGCGATGATGTAGACCTCGGGGTGCCCGAAGAACCAGAACAGGTGCTGCCACAGCATCGGGCCGCCGTTCTCGTCCGAGTAGACGAGAGCGCCCAGGTTGCGGTCGGCCAGCATGCCCATGATCGCGGCGGTCAGGATCGGGAAGGCGAAGAGGACCAGCACGCTGGTGACCAGCGTGTTCCAGACGAAGATGGGCATCCGGAACAGGGTCATGCCCGGCGCCCGGAGGCAGACGATCGTGGTGATGAAGTTGACCGCGCCGAGGATCGTGCCCAGGCCGCTGACCGCCAGGCCGGCGAACCACATGTTCGCGCCCGGGCCGGGCGAGTGCACCACGTTCGAGAGCGGGGCGTAGGCGTACCAGCCGAAGTCCGCCGCGCCACCCGGCGTCAGGAAGCCGCCCACCGCGATCAGACTGCCGAACAGGAACAACCAGTAGGAGAAGGCGTTCAGGCGGGGGAAGGCGACGTCCGGCGAACCGATCTGCAGCGGCATGATCAGGTTCGAGAACGCGAAGAACAGCGGCGTCGCGAACATCAGCAGCATGATCGTGCCGTGCATCGTGACCAGCTGGTTGTACTGCTCCGGCGACAGGAACTGCAGCCCCGGCCGCGCCAGCTCGCCACGCATCAGCAGCGCCATGAGGCCACCGCCGATGAAGAACACGAACGACGTGGTCAGGTACATCAGACCGATGGTCTTGTGGTCGGTGGTCCGCAGCAGGTTCGAGAGCCGCGAGCCCTTCTCGACCACGTGAGCCGGGCTGGGCCGGCTCACGATGGGCGCCGGTGCAATCGTCACGGCTGGCAGCTTAGACCGTGCGGTGCGGCACCTCAGGTCCGGCAGGCCAGGCGCGCCGGGACGATCACCGACGGCGCCGGTAGGAGGTCACGTCGACCGAGATCGTGACCGGCACGGCGGCCGGCAACCGCGCCAGCGAGGCCGCCAGCGCGGCCGGCGTCAGGTGCCGGGCGTGCGGCCCCATGCCCACCAGCGTCGCCACCGCCGCGTGGTCCAGCAGCAGGGTCCGGCGATGCCGCTCGGCCCCCTCGCGCGCCAGGTGCGGCTCCAGGGCAGCGCTGAGCCGTTCGGCCTTCGCGGGGTCGACGCGCAGCAGCCCGAGCGGCCCGACGAGCTCGGTGAGGTGGTCCCGGCCGGGCGTCACGACGACCAGCCGACCCTCCGGGCGCAGCACCCGGGCGATCTCGGGGCCGTTGCGCGGTGCGAAGACGACCAGCGCCCGGTCCACGACGGCGTCGCGCACCGGCAGCCGGGCCCAGGTGTCCCCGACGACCGCCACCGCCCGCGGGTGCGCCCTCGCCGCCCGGCGGGCCGCGTAGCGGGAGGCGTCGAGCACCACGCCGGTCGCCCCCGGGAGCGCATCGAGGAGGCGGGCCAGGTGGTGCCCGGTCCCGCCGCCGAGGTCGAGCAGCGTGCGGGGCTCCCCGGGCGTGACCGCCGACGCCAGCGCCGCCGTCACGCCGTCGTAGTGGCCGGCGGAGAGGAACGCCACGCGGTCGGCGACCATCTCGGCCGAGTCACCGGTGGGCGGGCGGCGCCCCGGGGGCAGCAGGGTCAGGTGCCCCTGCCGCGCCCGGTCGACGGCGTGCCCGGTGGCGCAGCGGAGCCCGGAGCCGTCCCGCTCCGCGGTGAACGGCGCCGCGCACACCGGGCAGGCGAGCAGCGCGACCGCGCGCGGGTCCAGCGGCGCGGCGCTCACCGCCGCGGGGGCACCGGGTGGAAGGTCACGTCCCGGAGCCGGCCGGCGTCGGCCACCGCGGTGACGAACGTCCCGTGCGGCTGGCGGCGGCGGTCTGTCGGCGACCCCGGGTTGACCAGCCGCAGGCCGGAGGGGGCCGTGGTGTCCCAGGGGATGTGGCTGTGCCCGAACACCAGGACGTCGGCGTCGGAGAACCGGGCCGCGCACCGGGCCTCCCGCCCCGTCGCCTGCCCCGTCTCGTGGACGACGACGAACTGGACGCCGTCGAGCTCGATCCACGCCTCCTCCGGCAGGCGCTCCCGCAGCACCCCGTGGTCGTTGTTGCCGACCACCCCGACCAGCAGCCGGGAGCGCTGTTCCAGCTCGTCGAGGAGCGCCACGTCCACCCAGTCGCCGGCGTGGAACACGACGTCGGCCGAGTCGATCGCCGCCCACAGCGCATGAGGTAGCTCACGCGCGCGCTTGGGGACGTGCGTATCTGCGGTGAACACCAGCGAAACAGGCACGACGACATGGTTGCAGGCCGCTACGTTCTCTCCCGGCCGGCGATCCGGCCCGTTCCGCACGACCCGAGGACTTCCCGTGACCGAACCCCTTCCCTCCCCTGCCGCGACCGGCGCGACGAGCTCCGCAGACGAGCCCTACGAGAAGCGCTGGCTGGCCCTGGGCGTCATCGCCATGACCGTCCTGCTGGTCATCCTCGACGCCACGATCGTCAACATCGCCCTCCCGGCGGTCACCGCCGACCTCGGCATCAGCGCCGCCAGCCAGCAGTGGATCGTCACCGCCTACACCCTCACCTTCGGCGGGTTCCTGCTGCTCGGCGGCCGGATCGCCGACTTCTGGGGCCGCAAGCGCACCTACCTGGTGGGCGCGGCCGGCTTCGCCGTCGCCTCCGCGCTCGGCGGCATCGCGCAGAACGAGGCGATGCTCTTCGGCGCCCGCGCGCTGCAGGGTGTCTTCGGCGCCCTGCTCGCCCCGGCGTCGCTGGCGCTGCTGACCGTCCTGTTCACCGACCCGAAGGAGCGGGCCAAGGCCTTCGGCGTCTACGGCGCCATCGCCGGCGGTGGCTCGGCGGTGGGCCTGCTACTGGGCGGCGTCCTCACCGAGTACGCCGACTGGCGCTGGTGCTTCTGGGTGAACCTGCCGGTCGCGCTGCTCGCGATCGTCCTGGCGATCCCGATCGTCCCGGAGAGCAAGGCGCCCGGTGACACCAGCTACGACATCCCCGGCGCGGTGCTGGTCACCCTCGGCCTCGGCGCCATCGTCTACGGCTTCACCCGCGTCGCCGAGGCGTCGCAGACCTTCGCCGCCGAGGCCGCCGCGGCGAACGCCGAGGCGGCGGCACAGGGGGCGCCGGCGCTGGTGACGCCCGCCAGCGGCTGGACCGACGGGCCCGCCTGGCTGTTCATCGTCGGCGGTCTGGTGCTGGTGGCGCTGTTCGTGCTGCTGGAGCTGCGCACCCGCAACCCCCTGCTGCCGATGCGCATCGTGCTGGACCGCAACCGCGGCGGTGCCTACCTGACCTCCACCCTGGTGGGCGCCGGGCTCATCGGGGCGTTCTTCTTCCTGAGCCTGTACTTCCAGCAGGTGCTCGGCTACGAGCCGGTGGTGGCCGGGCTGGCCTCGCTCCCGACCACCCTCGGTGTGTTCATCTCGGCCGGCGCCTCCAGCGCGCTGCTCCCGCGGGTCGGGCCGAAGCCGCTCATGGTCCTCGGTGGGTTCCTGGCCGCCGCCGGCCTGTTCACGCTGTCGTTCGTGGGGCTGGACACCGGGTTCTGGGCGCTGCCCTTCCCGGGTCAGCTGCTGCTGGGCCTCGGCCTCGGCTTCACCTTCGTGCCGCTGTCGAACCTCGCGCTCGTCGGCGCCGGGCAGCACGACGCCGGTGCGGCCAGCGCGATGCTGAACGCCACGCAGCAGGTGGGCGCCTCGATCGGCACCGCCGTCCTGGCCTCGCTGTCGGTGGCCACCATCAGCGCCTACACCGCCGACGCGCTCACGTCCGGGGCGAACCCCCAGGACCCGGCCGTCGGCCTGGCCGCGCAGGTCGAGGGCTACACCACGGCGTTCACCTGGGCCGCCGCCCTGCTGGTGCTGGGCGCGCTCGTCACCCTGGTGCTCATCAAGGCGACGAAGGAGGACCTGCCGGCCGAGGGCGACGCCGTCGTCCACGTCGGCTGAGCGACTCGTCGGGCGCCCCTTCCCGTCACGGGGAGGGGCGCCTGACGCGTTCTCGCGGAGCTCAGGCCCGCTGCTGCTCCGAGAGGGCCCGCAGCCGGGCGTTGTACGCGGCGAGCTCCGCGCCGCCGTCGCGGTCGGCCGCCCGGTCGAGGGTGCGGGCCCGCCGCTCGTCCGAGCGGGCCCAGGAGAAGAAGACGACCGACAGCACCAGGACGGTGGGCAGCTCGCCGAAGGCCCACACGATGCCCCCGGCCACGGCCTGGTCGGCGAGCGGGTCGACGCCCCACCCGGCCGGCGGCTCGGCGAAGGAGTCGACCACCAGCGACCCGGCCATCATGATCGCGACGCCGAAGAAGGCGTGGAACGGCACGGGCAGGAACAGCTCGAGCATCCGCCCCGGGTGGCTGAGCGTCCGCGGCCACGGGTCCTGGGCGACGATCGGGCCGAAGAACAGCAGCCCGGTGACGACGAAGTGGGCCAGCATGAACTGGTGCCCCACGGGGTTGGACATGAGCGCGTCGAACAGCGGCGTGAAGTAGACGCCGTACAGGCTCGCGAGGAAGAGCGGGACCGTGAACAGCGGGTGGGCCACGACGTAGGCGAACCGGCTGTGCAGCGCCTCGAGCAGCAGCGCCCGCGGGGCACCGGCCGGGCCACGACCGCGCGGCAAGGTGCGCAGCGCCAGCGTCACCGGCGCGGCGAGCAGCAGGAGCAGCGGCGTGATCAGCGAGAGCACCATGTGCTGGGTCATGTGGACGCTGAAGAGCACCATGCTGTACCCGTTGAACCAGGTGCCGGTCGCGGCGAAGAGCGACGCGGTGCCCCCGGTCCAGGCGAGCGTGCGCCACCACGGCCAGCTCACACCGGTGCGCCGCAGGTGCACGACCGCGGCCAGGTAGAGGACCAGGCCGGCGACGCTGAGCCCGGCGAGCACCGACCAGGCGTCCAGGTGCGGGAGGAACATCCGCCCCCAGGTCGGCGGCTCGCCCGGGACCCACATCCCCGAGTGGTGCCCGTGCTCCACCGCGACCTCCTCTTGCCGGCCGGTCCTGCGACCCACTGTCCCACCGCGCTGCCCCACCCGAGCGGGAGGCACCGGCGATCTCCCCCACGTGCGACGACGCCCTCCGCCGGAACTGCTCCGGGGGAGGGCGTCGTCGTGGGCCGTGCGGTGTCAGATCTGGACGCCGCGCTCCCGCAACCAGGGCAGCGGGTCGATCCGCTCCCCGTCGATGCCGCCGACGTGCACCTCGAAGTGCAGGTGCGGGCCGGTGGACTGGCCGCGGTTGCCGAGCAGCGCGATGGTGTCGCCGGCGCGCACCACCTGGCCGGGCGTCACGAGGATCTCGTCCATGTGGCCGTAGACGGTGACGTCCCCGTTGCCGTGCTGGATGTACACGGCCAGCCCGTAGCCGCTGGCTGGGCCGGCCTCGAGCACGACGCCGTCCATCACGGCGTACTCCGGCGTGCGCATGGGCGCGGCCAGGTCGATGCCCGCGTGCAGCGTGCCCCAGCGCGCGCCGAAGCCGCTGGTGAGCCGCCCGCCCTCGACGGGGAGCACCGCCTTCGGGCGCGCGGCCTCGGCCGCGGCGCGGTCGGCCTCCTCCTGGGCGATCCGGTCGGCCTCCGCCTGGGCGTCCGCGGCGGCGGTGCGATCGGCATCGCGGGCGTTGCGGCTGGCGACCATCTCGCGCAGCCGCGAGGTGTCGTCCTCGTCGACCTGCGGCGCCGCGGTGGAGGCGTCGATGCCGAGCTGTTCGGCGACGCTGATCGAGTGGCCGGCCGTCTCGGTCGCCACCTCCGTCGCACCGCTGACCGACGCCCCGCTGATGCTGAGCGCGCCGACCAGGGCCGCGGCCAGGTAGAGCGCGGAACGCCGGCGACCGGCCGATGGGCGGCGGTCCAGCCAGCCGCGACGGCCCGCCGCGACGGCGGCGACGACCTGCGCCGGCTCCGCCTCGGGTGCGACCGCGGCGTCGAGGACGACGACGACCGGCTCGACGGGCGCCGCCGGCGAGGGCTCCTCCTCGACGTCCTTGACGACGACGACGGCCGCGGGCGCGGGTGCCTGTGCCTCGGCGAGCGCGGCGACGTCGGTGACCGGCGCCAGTGCGGCGAGGTCGACGGTGGGCCGCTTGTAGGGCGTCGGCCGGCGCCGCACGGGCACCTCGGCGGCGGCCGCGGCGGCGACCTTGGCGGCGATGACCTGCAGGACCGCAGCCCGGGCCGAGGTGAGCGGGGTCGACCCCGCGGACGGTGTGGCGCCCTTCGCGGTCGCGCCGGCGGCCCGGCTGCGTGTGCGGGTGGTGGGAGCGGTCGTCCGACGGGCCCCCGCCCCGCGCGCCTTCCCCTGGCGCTGCGGCGGAACCGTGGACCCGGCCTTCTCCTCGATCGTCCCGCTGGCGGCGCGGGCCGGGGCGGGCGTGGCGTCGACCGTGCCGGTCGGTGCCGCACCCCCCTCGGGGAGGCGGTCGTGGTGGAGCGAACTCATGCACCTGACTTCCGTCGGCGGACATTGCAGAGCGGCTCCCGGGGAGAGGAGCGGGGCCCATGTAAACACGGCGTGATGGATTCGTGATCTGCCCGACGGGGTAGCGACCTGCAGTTCTATGAACTGGATCACCGCACTGCGCGCAGCTTGCTCACCGTTGCGTGAACATTGGTTAGCGCAGAGTGAGGGACGCGCCGTAGATGGTTGAGAGTCGCGCGATCCGGCTCACGTCGGGGCAGAAGACCCTTTTCCGAAGCCCGATCGAGGGAGAAGTCGTATGCGCGCAGTGACCTGGCACGGTCGTGGAGACGTCCGGGTGGACACCGTCCCGGACCCCGCGATCCAGGAGCAGACCGACGTCATCGTCGAGATCACCTCCAGCGGCATCTGCGGGTCGGACCTCCACCTCATCGAGGTGATGGCCCCCTTCATGTCGGTCGGTGACGTGATGGGCCACGAGCCCATGGGGGTCGTCCGCGAGGTCGGGCGGGACGTGACCGCGGTGAAGCCCGGCGACCGCGTCGTCGTGCCGTTCAACATCTCCTGCGGCACCTGCTGGATGTGCGCCGAGGGGCTGCAGTCCCAGTGCGAGACGACGCAGAACCGCGAGCAGGGCATGGGCGCCTCGCTGTTCGGCTACACGAAGCTCTACGGGCAGGTACCCGGCGGTCAGGCCGAGTACCTGCGGGTGCCCTTCGGCAACACGCTGCCGATCAAGGTGCCCGACGCCCCGTCGGACGACCGCTTCGTCTACCTCTCCGACGTGGTCCCCACCGCCTGGCAGGCCGTCCAGTACGCCGCCATCCCGCAGGGCGGCAGCGTCCTGGTCCTCGGCCTGGGCCCGATCGGCGACATGGCGACCCGCATCGCCAAGCACCTGGGCGCCGGGCAGGTCATCGCCTCCGACGTCGTCCCGGAGCGCCTGGCCCGGGCCCGACGCAACGGCATCACCGTCATCGACTCGACCGACCAGGCCGAGGTGGTCGCCCGCGTGCGCGACCTCACCGACGGCCGCGGCCCCGATGCGGTGATCGACGCCGTCGGCATGGAGGCGCACGGCTCCCCGCTGGCGTGGGCCGCCCAGAAGGCCAGCGCGGTGGTGCCCGACGCGATCATGGAGAAGGTCATGACCGTGGCCGGCATCGACCGGCTGGCCGCCCTCAACACGGCCATCGAGGCGGTCCGCCGCGGCGGCACCATCTCCCTGTCGGGCGTCTACGGCGGCGCGACCGATCCGCTCCCCCTCATGCGCATGTTCGACAAGCAGATCCAGCTGCGCATGGGCCAGGCCAACGTGTGGCGCTGGGTGCCCGACATCCTCCCGCTGCTGATCGACGGCGACCCGCTCGGCGTCGACGAGTTCGCCACGCACCGGGTGCCGCTGGAGCAGGCGCCCGAGGCCTACGCGAACTTCCGCGAGAAGAAGGACGGCGCGGTCAAGGTGCTCCTCCAGCCCTGACCGGCGCCCGACGACGAGGCCCCGGTCACCGCGCTTGCGGTGGCCAGGGCCTCGTCGTGCTGGGCCTTGGCGAATCACCACTTCGCCCCCGAGCCGAGGCTTCGAGCACCGCAGCCGCTCGCCGGCCCTGCCCCCGGCCGGCACCTGCCGTGGGCGCCTCCTCTCCCGCCAGCACCTGCTGTGGGCGGCTTCCTCTCGCCGGCACCGGGCCTTCCCGGCACCTGCCGTGGTCGGCTTCGCCCTTGCCGGCACCCGACCTGGCCGACGCCTGCCCGCGTGGGTCCGGAATTGTCGTACCCCCGGCCTAGCCTGCGGGTATGTCGGTGGCGGCGAGCTTCGAGGTGGGGGTGTCGGTGTCCCTGGTGGACCCGTTCCCGTCGGAGTGGGAGCTGGCCGACCCCGATCCGCAGCGGTGGGACGAGCCGCTGTCGGCGTGGCTGCCGGCCCGTCGGTCGGCGGGCGAGGCGGCGGATCTGCTGGGGCAGATCGTGGCGGCCGAGGCCCGGCTGGCCGCACTGCGGGTGGAGCTGGTGATGGACCTGGCCGCCGCCCGCCCCCCGGCGGGGAACGCGCCGGATCGGTGGGCCCGGCCGGGGCGAGCGAGTTCGTGCCCGACGAGCTGGCGATGGTGCACAACAGCAGCCGCACAGCAGCGGTCACCCTGCTGGAGCACGCCGAGGTGCTCACCACCCGGCTGCCCGCCACGTTCGCGGCGCTGCGGCTGGGGCGGCTGGACTGGCCGCGTGCCCGGGCGCTGGCCGCGGAGGTCGCCGCCTTCGGCGCCGACACCGATCCGGCGGTGATCGCCGCCGCCGAGGCCGCCGTGCTGCCCGGCGCCACCGGCCTGGGGGTGGGCAAGCTGCGCGAAGCGCTGCGCGGCGAGCTGCTGGCCCGCGACGCCGAGGCCGCCGACCGGCGCCGGCAGACCCGACAGCGGGCCGCGGACGTGACCGTGCGCCCGGTCGGGGACGGGATGAGCGAGTTGCGCGCCCTGCTCCCGCACCCCGACGCCCGGGCCTGCCGGGCGGCCCTGGACGCCCACGCCCGGGCGGCGCAGGAGGCCGGCGACGGGCGGCCGATCGGCATGTTGCGCGCCGGCGCCGCCGCCGATCTGATCCTGCGCCCCTGGCAGGACCAGCCCGCGGTCACCGCCCAGCTGACCGTCATCGCCCCGCTGACCGCCCTGACCCCCGCCGGGTTCCTCGCCGCCGGGGCCCCCACCCCGGCCGCCTTCACCCCACCCGGCACCCCACCCGGGGTTCCCGAGCCGGTCGGGGAGGTCGACGGGGAACCGATCACCGCCGCCCACCTGCGCGAACTGCTCACCCAGCTGGACGCCTGCCACCTGCAGGCACCTCCGGCCGGCAGCCTGCACATCGCGATCACCGACGCCACCGGCGCGCTGCAGGCCGTCACCGGCCGCACCGAACTGGCCCGCCTGGCCACCACCGGCTGCCCCCACCACCCCGAGCAGGCCTGTGGCTGCCCGCTGCTCGGGCCACCCGGCCCGGGGACCGCTACCGCCCCTCGGACCCTCAGCAACGATTCCTCCCGCTGCGCGACCGCACCTGCCGCCACCCCGGCTGCACCGTCCCCGCCGGCTGGGCCGACCTCGACCACGTCATCCCCCACGCCCAGGGCGGGGCCACCGCCTGCGAGAACCTGTGCTGCCTGTGCCGCCGCCACCACCGGCTCAAGACCTTCGCCCCCGGCTGGCAGCACACGATGAGCGACGACGGGGTGCTCACCGTCATCACCCCCACCGGCGTCACCCGCACCACCCGACCACCGGGCTACCGCGTCCTCACCACACCACCCGAACCACCACCGGAACCAGCGGACCCGGACGACGACCCACCACCGTTCTGACCCACCCGGTTAGTGCGGCCGGGCGTTCATGCCCCCTCCCCCGGGACGAGATCTGCGGCGCCGCGGGCGATCGACGCGGCGGGGCCATGGAGCTGCTGGGCTGCCGGGCTGCCGGGCTGCCGGGCTGCCGGGCTGCCGGGCTGCCGGGCTGCGGGGCCATGGGGTGGGGCACCGGGGTTCCGAGGGCATCTCCAGCGGGCGAGCCGGGAAGCTCAGGCTCCGCCGGGGCGGCCGGCGTCGTCTCCACCGCCTCGACCTCCGGCTGCTCGCGGTCCCAGCAGCCTATGGCGCAGAGGCGGCCGGGACGCGCATGAGCGGCCCGCGCCGGGTAGGGGCGGGGCATGACCACCACCACCGCGGAGAAGTCCGGCAGCTACCGCCTCGGCGACCGGGAGGTGCACCGGCTCGGCTACGGCGCCATGCAACTGGCCGGCCCTCACGTCATGGGGCCGCCGGCCGACCGGGACGCCGCGATCGCCGTGCTGCGCCGCGCCGTCGAGCTCGGCGTCGACCACATCGACACCAGCGACTACTACGGCCCCACCGTCGTCAACGAGCTCATCCGCGAGGCCCTGCACCCCTACCCCGACGACCTCGTCATCGTCACCAAGGTCGGCGCCCGCCGTGACGCCGACGGCGGCTGGCCCGAGGCCCTGGCGCCCGACGACCTGCGCCGGGCGGTGCAGGAGAACATCGACCACCTCGGGGTGGCGGCCCTGGACGTGGTGAACCTGCGCATGCCCGGCTTCGCCGAGCCGGTGCAGCGCTCGCTCGCCGAGCCCTTCGAGGCACTGGCCGCCATGCAGCAGGACGGGTTGGTGCGCCACCTGGGCGTCAGCAACGTGACGCCGCAGATGTTCGCCGAGGCGCAGGCGATCGCCCCGGTGGTGTGCGTGCAGAACCACTACAATCTGGTCCACCGCGCGGACGACCCGATGATCGATGCCCTCGCCCGCGAGGGCATCGCGTACACGCCGTTCTTCCCGCTGGGTGGCTTCAACCCGCTGCAGTCGGCGGCCCTGGAGACGGTGGCCCGGCGGCTGGAGACGACGCCGATGCAGGTGGCGCTCACCTGGCTGCTGGCCCGCTCCCCCAACCTGCTGCTCATCCCGGGCACCTCCTCGGTCGCGCACCTGGAGGAGAACCTGCAGGCGGCCGCCCGGGTGCTCGGTCCGGAGGAGCTGGCGGAGCTCGACCGCATCGGCGGCACCGGGCAGCCCGATCCGGCCGGTTGACCCGCCGGCGCCGTCCCACAGGTCTGCGAGGCCGGCCCCAGCACCCGGTCGAGGTGGTCGTTGCCGAAGACCCCACCGGCGTCCAGCCGGTCCCGCAGCGCGCGGACCGGGCACCGCGGACCGGGTCCGCGGAGGGACCGGTCCCGGCATCTGCCGGGGCAGGTGGGACGGCTGGTGGCTCGCCGCAGGTGTCGGGCCCCGGATGAGCGGGCGAGCCGCGCCGGACCCATACGGTCCCGGCCGGTACCACCGCATCCTCGAAGGAGCCCGTCTTGTCCTACCCCCCGCAGGCGCCGCCGCAGTTCTACGGGCCGCCTCCCGCCTACCAGCCGCCCAAGAAGGGCGCCGGTCTGGCCATCGCCTCGATGGTGCTCGGCATCATCGCCCTGCTCCTCAGCTGGATCCCGATCGTCAACAACGTGGCGGCCGTCATCGGCCTCGTCGGGCTCGGCCTGGGCATCCCCGCGCTGCTGCGGGCCCGCCGCGGGACGCACGGCGGCACGGGCATGGCGATCACCGGCCTGATCACGTCGGTGCTCGCCGTCGTCGTCGTCTTCGCGACCCAGGCCTTCTACGCCGAGGTCATCGACGAGGTGCAGGAGGAGCTCGACCGCGCCGGCGACGAGATCTCCGCGCCGCCGGCCGGTGACACGGCCCCCGTCGACGCCGGGGGTGAGCCTGCCGCCGAGGCGGTGCCGCTCGGGGTGCCGGCGCAGGTCGGCGACTACCAGGTCACCGTCGACGCCGTCGAGCTCGACGGGAACGCGACCGCCGCCGCCGGCAACCAGTTCAACGAGCCCGCGACCAACGGCCAGTACGTCGTCGTGCAGCTGACGGCTACCTACACCGGCGCCGAGGAGGGCTTCCCGGGGATGGACCTCACCGCGGTCGTCCACGGCAGCGACAACCGGCAGTACAGCGACTCCGAGTGCATGGCGGTGCTGCCGGACGACGCGATGAACGCCCCCACCCTCAACCCGGGCGGCACGGACACCTTCCAGTTCTGCATGGACGTCCCGCCGGCCGCTCTCGCGGGTGCCGAGCTGTCGGTGGAGCCGACCATCAGCTTCGACTCCGACGAGCGCGTCTTCTACGCACTGGGCTGACTGGCCGCACGACGGCGGCCGCGCGGCCGCCGTCGTGCGCTGGTGCTCAGCGGGCGCGGGCGACCCGCGTCTCGTCGAACACCGGCTCGGCGGACTCGTACACCCGGCCGTCGGCGCCGAAGACCAGGAAGCGGTCGAAGGACCGGGCGAACCAGCGGTCGTGGGTCACCGCGAGCACCGTGCCGTCGAAGGCCGCGAGCGCCTCCTCCAGCGCCTCCGCGGAGAGCACGTCGAGGTTGTCGGTCGGCTCGTCGAGGAGCAGCAGCGTGGCGCCGGAGAGCTCCAGCGCGAGGATCTGGAAGCGCGCCTGCTGACCGCCGGACATGGTCCGGAAGGGCCGGTCGGCGGCCTCGGTGAGCCCGTACCGGCGCAGCACCGCCATCGCCCGCCCGCGGTCGACGCCCGGCCGGCCCGGTTCGCCGTGCCAGAGCAGGTCGACCGGGGTCCGGTCCTGCCACTCCGGGTGTGCGTGGGTCTGGGCGAAGAGGCCGGGGACGACGCGCGCCCCGAGCCGCCACGACCCGGTGTGCGCCACCTCCTGCCCGCCGAGCAGCCGCAGGAAGTGCGACTTTCCCGCACCGTTGGCCCCCAGGACGCCGACGCGGTCGCCGTACCAGACCTCGAGGTCGAACGGCTGCATCAGCCCGGTCAGCTCGAGCTGCTCGGCGATCACCGCGCGGACCCCGGTGCGGCCGCCGCGCAGCCGCATCGCCACCTTCTGCTCCGGCGGCCGGTCCGGCGGGGGCCCGGCGGCTTCGAACTTGGCCAGCCGGGTCTGCATGGCGTGGTAGCGGCTGGCCATGTCCGGCGAGTTGGCCGCCTGCTGCTGCAGCGTGCGGACGAGGTCGACCAGCCGCTGGTGCTCCTCGTCCCAGCGCCGGCGCAGCTCGGCCAGCCGCTCGTGCCGGGCCGTCCGCGCCTCGGGGTAGGAGGCGAACCCGCCGCCGTGCACCCACGCCGTCCCGCCCTCGACGGTCACCACGCGGTCGGCCACCCGCGCCAGGAGCTCGCGGTCGTGGCTGACGAACAGCACCGTCTTCCGCGTCTCCACCAGCCGCTGCTCCAGCCAGCGCTTGCCGGGGACGTCGAGGTAGTTGTCCGGCTCGTCGAGCAGCAGCACCTGGTCCGGGCCGCGCAGCAGCGCCTCCAGCGCCAGCCGCTTCTGCTCGCCGCCGGACAGCGTGGTCAGCTCGCGGTACTTGCAGCGCTCGTAGGGCACGCCCAGCGCCGCGACGGTGACCGTGTCCCAGGTGACCTCGGCGTCGTAACCCCCGGCATCCCCCCACTGCGCCAGCGCATCGGCGTAGGCCATCTGCGAGCGCTCGTCGTCGGTCTCCATGAGCGTCAGTTCCGCGGCCTCCACCGCATCCCAGGCGGCGCGCACCGCGGGCGGCGAGAGGTCCACGAGGAACCGCTGGACGGTCGTGTCGTCCCGTACCGACCCGATGAACTGGCGCATCACCCCGAGACCCCCGGTGCGGGCCACCGAGCCCACCTCCGGCGTCAGGTCGCCGGCGATGATCCGCAGCAGGGTGGTCTTGCCCGCACCGTTCTCCCCCACCAGCGCCGCCCGGGCGCCCTCGCCGACGCGGAAGGAGACGTCGTCCAGGAGCACCCGGCCGTCGGAGAGGGTGTGCCGGATCCCGGTCACGTCGACGTAGCCCACGCCGACATCCTCCCGCGCCCGGCAACAGGGTTTCGGCCGGTCAGCCGATCTGCCGGTCCAGGCGGTAGCGCGCCAGCCGCTCGACCAGCTCGGGCAGCGCCCCGACCGGTGACCCCCCGAGCTCCCGCCGGCAGTCCCGGACCACCCGCACGACCAGCTGCGGCCGCACCCGGCCGGCGTACTCCCCGCGCAACCGGTCGACGGCCTGGTCGACCGACGGGTCCACGGCCTCCCCGGCGCGCGGGGCGTCGGGACGCTCCGGCGTCGAGCCGGAGGCGCTGGGCGGAACGGCCAGGGTCATGGACGGTCCTCACGTCTCGGAACAGGTGCCGGCCGGATGGCGTGGCGGTTCCACACGGTGCCGTACCGCAACGTGCGGGACCAGGGACCTAGGTCACGCCGGGTCGGCCTGCTCCGCTCAGGACGACGAGGCGAAGGCGTTGCCGCCGGAGCGCGTGGCCGCCACGGCATCGCGCACCAGAGCACTCAGCTCGGCGGTGTCGACCGCATCCAGGGAGGAAAAGCGGATGCAGCTCTTGCCGCAGGAGACGCGGCCGAGCCGTCCGGCCCGCGTCTCGGGCAGGTACTCGCCGTCGACGACGGCGCACACGTAGAGCGACAGGTGCCGCTTCTGGGCGGCGAGCGCGATCAGCGGCCAGGACGTCGTCGCCTTCGCCGACCTCGGCCGGTACGGCATCATCCCGTAGCCCAGCATCGCCGTGGCGCCCATGGGCACCAGCTGGCGGTCGATGCCGGGAGCGGCGAGCACCACGAGCTCGTCGACCCGGCGCAGGTCCTGCTCCCGGGCGCCGGCTGCCGCGAACCAGGTGTCGATCCCGCCGGTCCCGGACACGCGCCCTCCTCAGCCCAGCGCGATCGAGAGCACCGTCGCGCCGGCCGCGAGGACCATCGCGAGGACGACGAGCGCCGCGACCAGCCGCCGCCGTCGTTGCGACTCGGGGCCGCCGACCCCACCCATTCCCATCACGGCCACCGAGGCTACCGCCGGCCGGCGCGCCGTCCCCAGAGCAGCGTGTCCAGCGCGGTGCCCTCCGGGGTCACCCGGCGCACCTGCTCCAGCCGCTCGACCTCCAGGAGCCGGGCGACCGGGGCCAGCCGGTCGACGCTGTGCAGGATCGCCGGCTCCTGCGGGCCGCCGACCCCGGCCGTGAGGTTCTCCACGTCGTGCCCGAGCAGCAGCAGCCGGCCGCCGGGGCGGAGCCACCCGACGGCCCCGGTGAGCAGCGCCGTCGTCTGCTCCTCCGGCAGGTGGAGGTAGGCGACCAGGATCAGGTCGAGCGATCGCTCCGCCGCCGACCAGGTGAGCACGTCGGCCGTCACCCAGCTGACCTGCTCGGCGTCAGGGCGGGCCCGGCCGCGGTCGAGGCCCACGGCGGAGAAGTCGACCGCGGTCACCGCCCACCCGCGGGCGGCCAGCCACAGCGCGTGCCGGCCCTCGCCCGCGGCGAGGTCGACCGCCGCGCCCGGCGGGACGTCGGCGAGCAGCTCCGCCACCAGCTCGTTCGGCCCCGACGACCACTGCGCCTGCTCGCCGTACCGCCGATTCCAGTCCTCCGCCCGCACCCCGGGAGTGTGGCAGCCGAGGAGCCCCGGATCGTCGTCCCCGTCTGCCACCGTGTCCGCGTGACGACGCTGCACGACGTGGCCCTCATGCGCCTGGTGGCCCAGCGGCTGGCCGGCCCGCCCGCCGCCGACGCCGCCGCGGCGGTGCACCGGCTCCTGGCGGTGCAGGGTCAGGACTTCCCGGGCGCGGTCACCTCGCTGGCCCTGCGCACCAGCACCCGTGACCGCACCGCCGTGCTGCACGCCCTCGACACCGGGTCCGTCGTCCGCTCCTGGCCGATGCGCGGCACGCTGCACCTGGTCCCCGCCGGGGACCTGCCCTGGATGCTCGAGCTGCTCGGCCCACGCGCGCTGGCCGGGCTGGCCGGCCGGCGCGCCGCCCTGGGGCTGACCGACGCCGACGCCGAGCGCGCCCGCGGCCTCGCCGTCGCGGCGCTCGCGGGCGGCCGCCGGCTCCCCCGCCGCGCGCTGCTGACGGCGATCGACGAGGGCGGCGTGCCGACCACCGGTCAGCGGGGCTACCACCTGCTCTGGTTCCTCGCCCAGACCGGCACCCTCTGCCTAGGGCCGACCGACGACGGCGAACAGCTGTTCGTGCTGCTCGACGAGTGGGTGCGCGCACCCCGGCGGCTCGCCCGCGAGGAGGCGCTCGCCGAACTCGTGCTGCGGTACTTCCTGGGTCACGGCCCGGCCACGGTGCACGACCTGGTGCGCTGGGCGGGGACGACGGTGCGCGACGTCCGCACCGGGCTGGACGCGGTCCGGGACCGGCTGGAGCGCATCGAGGTGGACGGGACCGAGCACTACCTCGACCCGGAGACGCCCGAGCGCTGCGCGGCGCACCGGGAGGCCGCGCGGGCGCCACTGCTGCTGCCGGGGTTCGACGAGTTCGTGCTGGGCTACGCCGATCGCGGCGCCGTCCTGGACCCGGCCCACGCCGAACGCATCGTCCCCGGGCGCAACGGTGTCTTCCGCCCGACCGTGGTCGTCGACGGCCGGATCACGGGCACGTGGCGGCCGGCCGGCCGCGGGGCGGCGCGCACCGTCGAGGCCGAACCGTTCACCGCGTGGGATGCCACCGTCGCCGAGGCCGTCCCGCGGCTGGCGGCCGCGCTGCCGTGAGGCACCGGGGCCGCCGTCGGATCAGCGGCGCTCGACGAGGAAGACGGGGATGCGCCGCTCGGTCTTCTGCTGGTACTCGGCGTAGGGCGGGTAGGCCGCCACGGCCCGCTCCCACCACTCGTCGCGCTCGGCGCCGGAGATCTCCCGCGCCACGCCGTCCCACGGTTCCGGCCCGTCCTGCACGGTGACCTGGTCGGGGTGCGCCCGCAGGTTGGCCACCCAGGCGGGGTCGGTCGGCGCGCCGCCCTGGGAGCCGACCATGGCGTACACGCCGTCGTGCTCGACCCGCATCAGCGGCTGCTTGCGCACCGTGCCGGACTTCGCCCCCCGCGTGCTGAAGACGACCACGGGCAGCCCCGTGTCCCGGAGCGTGTTGGCCTCGCGACCGCCGGTGGCCTCGTATCGCTCCACCTGGTCGCGCACCCACTGCTGCGTGCTCGGCTCGTACTTCCCCTCCAGCGGCATGTCCCGAATCTAGGGCCGGCTCGGCAGCGCTGCGCGCCGACCCGAGTCGCGGAGGGGCGGAGCCCGGTGGCACCGTGCACTCGGCCGGACGGCGGGAGGAGCAGCACGGGATGCGGTACAGCGAAGGAGCCGACCTCGGCACGTCGGGCGTCCGGGACCTCCGGGGCGGCGGCGGCCTGGGGGTGGGCGCCACTGCGACACCTTCGCCACCGACGACCTGGGCTGAGGCATGACCGACCACCTCCGCGTGACCCGGGACGGGCACGTCGCCGTCCTCACCATCGACCGGCCCGAGAAGCGCAACGCCATGACCGTGGGCATGTGGGCGGCGCTGCCGGCCGTCCTGGCGCCCCTCGCCGCCGACCCCGGCGTCCGGGTGCTGCTGGTCACCGGCGCCGGCCCGAGCTTCTGCGCCGGCGCCGACATCTCCGACCTGCTCGGCGGCGCGGACCCGGTCGACCCGATGGCCGACGTGCGGCGGCACAACCTCGCCGCCCAGGCGGCGCTGCGCGGCTTCCCCAAGCCCACCGTCGCGGTCGTCCGCGGGCACTGCATCGGGGGCGGGGTGGAGCTCGCCACCTGCTGCGACCTGCGGTTCGCCGACCCGACGGCGGTCTTCGGCGTCACCCCGGCCAAGGTCGGCATCGTCTACACGCCCTCCTCCACCAAGGCGCTGGTGGACCTGATCGGGCCGGCCACGACGAAGTACCTGCTCTACAGCGGGGAGCTGATCGACGCGGGCACCGCCCTGCGCACCGGCCTCGTCGACCGGCTGGTCGACGCCGAGGACCTCGACGCCGAGGCGCACCGCTTCGCCGGGGTGCTGGCGTCCCGCTCCGCACTCACCCAGCGCGCGACCAAGGAGGTCGTCGCCGCGCTCGCCGACGGCGGGGACGGCGAGTCGCTCGCCGCGGCCCGGTACCGGGAGACGATCGCCGCCGGCGAGCTGGCCGAGGGCGTCGCCGCCTTCGCCGGGCGCCGCGCGCCGCGCTTCCCCTGGTCCGGCTGACCCCCGGCGTTTCAGCCACGCCCGGCCGCGGGTACCCGACCCGCTGCGCGGAACGGGGTTCTCGCGAGCGGCGGAGGGCCGGTGCAGCGCTGCGCCGGTCTGTTCCACCGCCCCCCGACCGCGCCCCGGGACGCACGGATGCGCCGGGGCACCAGTTCAGCGCTCGCGCCCGAACCCACGAGGCGCCGGCCCGACGACGTCACGGCCGTCCGACCGCGGTGCTCCACCGCCCGGATGTGTGCCGGAACGGCGCCGGGGTAGCGCTCCGACCGACCACGAAGCATGCCGAGGAGGACCGATGACTCACTCCATCGATGCCCCGTTCCCGCCGCCGGTTCCGGCCACGACGGGCACCACCACGACCACCGAGAGCCCGTCCACCGGCGACGTCGCCAAGGGCGAGGCCCAGCACACCAAGGACGTCGCCAAGGGTGAGGCCCGCAACGTCGGGCAGACCGCCGCGCAGGCCGGCAGCCAGGTCGCCGCGACCGCGTCCGACCAGGCCAAGCACGTCGCCGGGGAGACCCAGCGCCAGGCCCAGGACCTGCTCGAGCAGGGGCGCAGCCAGCTCAAGGACCAGACGGTCGCCCAGCAGCAGAAGGCCGCCACCGGGCTGTCCTCGCTCGCCCAGGAGCTGCGCGGCCTCGCCGACGGCACCAGCGACGGCGCCCCCGGCCCCGCCCGCGACCTCCTCCACCAGGCCTCCGGTCTGGTCGAGGGCTTCGCCGACAAGCTGCAGAACCGCGAGCCGGCCCAGCTGCTCGACGAGGTGCGCACCTTCGCCCGCCGCAAGCCGGGCCTGTTCCTGCTCGGTGCCGCGGCCGCCGGCATCGTCGCCGGCCGGCTGACCAGCGGCGCCCGCGCCGTGCACAGCGACTCCGGCCAGGGCGGCAGCGGCGCCAACCGCGGCACGTCCACGAACTACGTCGACCCGGCGCCGACGTACTCCGGGTACTCCACCGCCACCACCGGTACGGGCACGGGCACGGGCACCGGCGCGCCGCTGCCCCCGCCGCCGTACGGCACGGTGCCGCCCGCCGGCGGCATGGTGCCCCCGGCCGCGCCCGCGGGCTGGGACGACCCGGCCCGCCGGCCCGGCGAGGTGCGCTGAGATGAGCTCTCCCTACTCCGGGGCCACTCCCGCGGGTTCGCAGGGCTACGCGGAGCCGACGTCGCAGAACTACGCGGCGGACTACTCCGAGGGCCAGCACTACAGCGGCACCATGGGCACCCCCACCACCGAGTCCGGCCAGCCCGACGTCGAGGGCGTCTCGGTCGGCGCGCTGATCGGCGAGGTCACCAAGGACCTCTCCACCCTGATGCGCCAGGAGCTCGAGCTGGCCAAGGCCGAGCTCAAGGTCGAGGCGAAGAAGGCCGGGCAGGGCGCCGGGATGTTCGGTGCCGCCGGCTTCGCCGGCTACATGGTGGCGCTGTTCCTCTCCCTCGCGCTCATGTGGGCGCTGGCCAGCGCCATCCCCACCGGGTGGGCCGGGCTGATCGTGGCCGTCCTCTGGGGCGTGATCGGGGCCGTCGCCTTCGTGATGGGCCGCAAGAAGTTCCAGCAGGTGAACCCCAAGCCCGAGCGCACCGTGGACACCCTCCAGCAGGTGCCCGGCGCCCTGAAGCCCCACTGACCACCAGACCGCGAGGAGTCGCAACCATGACCAGCAGTGACCCGGACGTCATCCGGCGGCAGATCGAGGACACCCGGCGCGAGCTCAGCTACGACGTCGACGCCCTCAACGAGAAGGTCAACCCGTCCCGCGTCGTGGACCGGCGGGTGACCGCGGCCAAGGGCCGCATGACCTCCCTGAAGGAGAAGGTGATGGGTTCCGCGCACGACACCACCTCCGCGGCGCAGCACCGCGCCTCGGGCGCGGCCGGCTCCGTTCAGGGTGCGGCCTCGGGCGCGGCCGGCAGCGTGCAGGACGCGGCCTCGTCCGCGGTCGACGCCGTCCAGCAGGCACCGGACACGATCGTGCGCCAGGCGCAGGGCAACCCGCTCGCCGCCGGGCTCATCGCCTTCGGTGCGGGCTGGCTGGTGTCCAGCCTGCTCCCCGCGTCGCAGAAGGAGCAGGAGCTCGCGCACCAGGCCGAGACCACGCTGCGCGAGAACAAGGACACCCTGCTCCAGCCCGCGAAGCAGGCGGCGCAGGAGATGGGCGAGCAGCTGAAGCCGGCCGCCCAGCACGCGGTGGAGGAGGTCCGGTCCACCGCCCAGGACGCGACCGAGACCGTCAAGCAGGAGGGCCAGTCGGCGGCCCAGGACGTGCAGGGTCAGGCCCAGCAGTCCAAGGAGTCGGTGCAGGGCCAGGCCCAGCACTCCAAGGAGTCGGTGCAGAGCCGGTCCTCCGGCTCCTGACACCCGCGGGTCGGCCGACCCGCACGCACGTCTGCGCCCCGCCGGGCCTCCTGGCGGGGCGCAGTGCTGTCCGCGTCCGGTCCCACCCCGACGGGTGAGCCGACGCGCCCCCTGCTGCAGGCCCCTCGGCGCGGCGCCGTTCCCCCCTGGGACGACGACACCGGTCCCCCCGCAGCCGCGGGCCGGGACCACGACCGACGGGAGCTCCCGTGGACCCGGCCCTGCACTCCCCCGGCGGCGGCCTCGCCGGACCGGTCCCGGGCGGCGAGGTGCGCGTGCTCGTCGCCGACGACGAGGACGACATCCGCGCCCTGGTCTGCCTGGCCGTCCGCAAGGCCGGCTGCCGGGTGGTCGCCGCCGCCCCCGACGGCACAGCGGCGCTGGAGGCGGCGCGAGCCGCGCTGCCCGACCTGGCCGTCCTGGACGTCTCCATGCCGGGTGCGACGGGGCTGGAGGTCTGCGAGGCCCTCCGCTCCGCCCCCGCGACCGCCGGCACCCGGATCCTGCTGCTGTCCGCCGGCGCCTCGCCGGACGAGGTCGCCCGCGGCCTGGCCGCGGGCGCGGACGCCTACCTGCCGAAACCGTTCACGGTGGCGGGTCTGGTGCAGCAGGTGCGGGCGCTCGCCGTGCGGGAGCCGGTGGCATGAGCCTCGCCGTCCTCGACCGCCCGCAGGACGCCGGTGACCCCTGGATCCGCCGGCTCAGCGAGCCGGCCGGCCGGCCGGCCGCCGTCCACGGGCCGCTGCTGTGCACGGTCCTGCACACCGCGGCCGCGCTCCTGCTGCTCACGGGTGCCCTTCCCGTCGTCGACCGCGGCCTCGTGCTCGCCGGCCTGGCCGCGGCCTCCGCCGCCACCGGGGTCGCGTGGACCGCCCGCCGGTCGCGTTCCGTCGTCGGCTCCCTCGCCGTACCGGCGGCGCACCTGGGCGCCGTCGCCCTGCTGCACGCGGGCACCGGCTCCGCGACCACCCTCTTCCTCCTCGTCGGCCCGCTGTGGGCGCTCGCCACGCTGCCGGACCGCCGCGGGGTGCTGGTCGCGGTGCTCGGGACGACGGCGGTGCTGGCGGCGCCCGCGCTCGCCGGCCCCCCGACCGCCGCCGACGACCTGCCCGGCGCGCTGCTGCTCGGGCCGCTGGCGGTCGCCGCCGGCACCGCAGCGGTCCACGGGAGCACCCGCCGCCTGGCCGCGCAGTCGCACCGCATCGCGCAGCTCCAGCGGGAGCAGGCTGCGCTGCTGACCCAGGTGCAGAGCCGCGCGGACGAACTGGACACCGCCTCGCGCATCCTGGCCGCCCGCGCCCAGACCATGACCAGCGTGATCGACGCCGTCACCGAGCAGTCGATCATCGGCACCGACCGGGACGGCACCATCCGCGTCTGGAACCCCGGCGCGGAGAAGATGCTGGGCGTCCCCCGTCCGGACGTGGTGCGCACCCGGTCGATCCTCGACTTCCACCTGCCCGAGGAGCTCGCCGCCGCCGCCGAGGACCGCGGCTGCGGCACGGGCCTGGAGGCGCTGGTGCACGCCGCTCGCGAGCACGGCAGCGACGTCCGGGACTGGACCTACGTCGCCGCGGACGGGAGCCACCGCACCGTGTCGGTCGCCATCACGCCGCGCTCGGACGACCGCGGCGTGCACGCCGGCTGGAACTTCGTCGGCACCGACATGACCGAGGCACGCGCCACCGAGCGCATGAAGGACCAGTTCGTGAGCCTCATCAGCCACGAGCTGCGCACGCCGCTGAGCTCGATCCTCGGTTACCTGGAGCTCGTCATGGACGACGAGGACCAACCGCTCACCGACGAGCAGCGGCAGTACCTGTCCACGGTGGAGCGCAACGCCCAGCGGCTGCTGCGGCTGGTCGGCGACCTGCTCTTCACCGCGCAGGTGGAGAGCGGCCGGTTCACCCTGCAGCCGGCCGACGTCGACCTCGCCGGCGTGGTGCGCGCGGCCGAGGAGACCGCCCGGGTCGCCGCGGCGTCCGCGGGCGTGCAGATCGTCGTCGACGTCCCCGAGGACGGGCTGGTCGTGGCCGGCGACGCCGTCCGCCTGGGCCAGGCCTGCGACAACCTGGTCTCCAACGCGGTCAAGTTCACGCCGGCCGGGGGGCGCATCGACCTCGCCCTGCGGCGGGGCTGGCGGACGCCCGACGGGGCGGTCGTGGACCACCGGTCGCAGGACGCGGTGCCGGTGGCGCTCCTCTCGGTCGCCGACACCGGGATGGGCATCCCAGCCGGGGAGCAGGGGCAGATGTTCACCCGCTTCTTCCGGACGTCGAACGCCCAGCGCAACGCCGTCCCCGGTGTCGGGCTCGGGCTCACGATCACCAAGGCGATCACGACCGCCCACGGCGGCACGCTGGACCTCGTGAGCACCGAGGGCGTCGGCACCACCTTCACGATGGCCCTGCCCGTCGCCGGGTGACCCGAGCCCGACCCGCGCCCCCCCGCCCCCTGTGGGACGGGGGGCGCGGCGCGTTCCGGGGACCTGCGCGTCGAACGCCGATTCCTTGCGGATTCCTTGCGGATCGCTGGTGGGTGGCCTGCGGTCGGGCCGCCAGAGTCCTCGTTGTCGCCGGAACACCGGCGGGCCACCCGGACACAGGAGACGCAAGGACATGAGCACCAGGACCACCGCCACCGCCTCCACCGCCCGCAAGGTCGTCGGCTCGCTCGGCGTGATCGGCGCGGCCGCCGCCGTCGCCGGCCTGGGGACCTTCGGCAGCTTCACCGACTCCACCTCGGTGGACACGACCATCAGCTCGGGCAGGGTCTCGATCGACCTCACCGAGCCCGTCGCCATCCCGGTGACCACCGCCGGCTTCGTCCCCGGCGACGTGCTCACCCGCCCGGTGACCCTCGTCAACGACGGCGACACCGCCCTCGGCGCGGTCAATCTGAGCGCGACCGCCGCCGCGTCGAGCGTCCTGACCAGCGACGCCGCAAAGGGGCTGCAGCTGACCCTCAAGTCGTGCCCCGTGGCCTGGACGCAGGGCAGCACCGCGTCGACCTGGACCTGCGCCGGCGGCGAGACGACCCTCGGCTCGGGCGCCGTGCTCGCCCCCATCGCCCTCGGCGCGGTGAACTCGCTGAACGTCGGCGGCACCGACCACCTGGCCTTCTCCATCAGCCTGCCGACCACCGCCGACAACGCCTTCCAGGGCAAAACCGCCGCCCTGACGCTGACCTTCACCGGCACCCAGCGCAGCGGCACCGCCCGCTGAGCCCCGGCCGACGACCACTCGGAGACCACGCCATGACCACCGCCCTCCCCGTCCGCGCCGCGGGTGCAGCCGTCCGGCTGCCCCTGGGCGAAGACGCGCGCTCCACGGCCGGCCGCCCGGCCGACCGGGTCCGCCGCACCGTGGGCCGCACGGCCCCGTGGCTGGTCCGCGGAGTCATGGGGGTCGCCGTCCTGGCCTTCGCCGTCCTGGCCGTCGGACCGCACGTGCTCGGCTACCGCACGATGACCATGCTGACCGCGAGCATGGCGCCGGAGATCGAGCCGGGCGACATCACCATCGCCACCCCGATCGACGTCACCGAGCTCACCGAGGGCATGGTGATCACCTACCACATGCCGGTGGGCGACCGCAGCCTCGTCACCCACCGCGTCGTCTCGGTCGACCTGGCCGCGGACGGCAGCGCCACCGTGCAGACCAAGGGTGACGCCAACGAGGCGGTCGACCCGTGGACCGCCGGCCTGGAGGGCGACACCGTCTACCAGGTCCGCGCCGTCATCCCGGAGTTCGGCCACCTGGTCCAGCTCGTGCGCACCCCGGTCGTCAGCCAGGTCCTGCTCTACGGGGCGCCCGCCCTGCTCGCCGGCTGGCTGCTCCTGACGATCTGGCGTCCCACTCCCGAGACCGAGGAGGACCAGGCATGAACGCCGTCCGCCGCGCCCTGGCCGTCACCGGCCTCGCCGTCGCTCTCGCCGTCGGCACCGCCGTCCCGGCCGCCGCCACCTACGCCGACAGCGCCGCGGTCAGCACCTCCGTGGCCACCGGCACCGTCGCCGCGCCGGCCTCGGTCGCGGTCGACGACTGGTGCATCACCACGACGGTCACCACCACGCGGACGGTCCACACCGACCCGGTCACCGGCGCGCAGACCCAGACCGCCTGGAGCCGCACCTCCATCGACTCCGCCAGCAGCATCAACGTCAACAGCGACACCAGCACCTCGGTGTCGGGTCCTGGTCTGAACGAGACGACGACCACCAGGATCCAGCAGGACACGGAGCTGTACGTGTCGGCGACCTGGCAGGCCAGCGGCTCGCGTGGCGTCACCGGCTACGCGGTGGCCGCGCACCTGTCCGACGGTTCCGCCTTCATCATGGCGACCACGGCCGGCACGAGCATGAGCGGCCACGAGGACGCCGACGCCCGCCGGTACAGCCCGCGCCTCTCCGTCACGACGCTGACCAGCTACAACTGGACGGCCACTTCGGCCCTGACCCGGGTGCTGTCGTGCTGACCGCCCTCGTCGTGGACGCCGGTGCCACCGCCCGCGGCCAGGTCGCCGACCTGCTCCGCCTCGGCGGCTGGCACGTCCGGGAGGCCGCCGGCCCCGAGGACGCCGTCCGCCTCGCCCTGGTCACCGACGTCGACCTGGTCGTGACCGGCCTGGTGCTGCCCGGCGGCCCGGGCGCCGGGATGCTCCGCCGGATCCGGCGCAACGGGTCCCGCGCCCGGTTCGTGGTGGTCGCACCGCACCCGACCGACGAGGACCGCGCCGAGGCCGCGGCCGCCGGGGCGCTGGTCACCCTGGCCGCCCCCGTCACGGCGCGGGCGCTCCTGGACCTCCTGCACGCCCGGACCACGGGGCCGGGCGCGCAGGCCGGGTACGCCGCCGGTGCCGACGACGACCTGGTCGACGCCGAGCTGATGAACCGGCTCCAGGGCATCTACGCCGACGCGCTGCCTTCGCGGCTGTCGGCGATCGACCGGCACACCCGCGCCGGCGACGCCACCGCGGTCGCCTTCGCCGCGCACACCCTCGCCGGGACCAGCGGTCAGCTGGGCCACCCGGAGGTCGCCTCGATCTGCCGGCAGATCGCCGCCGACGCCCGCCGCGGGATGCTCGCGCACTCCCGGGTCGCCCGGCTGCACGAGCTCGCCGGCGTCTGAACCCCGACCCCGCGAGGCATAGGAAGCTCTACCGGCGTCTCGGGCCCGCGATACGGGTGGATAGCTTCCTATGCCTCCGTGAGGTCAGGCAGCCACGAGGCGGTAGCCGACGCCGCGGACGGTCCTGATCTCCGGGGAGTTCAGCCCGGCGGCCACGAGCTTGCGGCGCAGGTTGGACATGTGCGCCTCGACCAGGCGCAGGTTGCCCTCCCAGTCGGTGTGCCAGACCTCGCGCAGCAGCGTCTCCCGCTGCAGCACCCGGCCCGGTCGCGAGGCGAGGGCGGCGAGCAGGTCGAACTCGGTGCGGGTCAGGTCGACGACCTCGCCGTCGACCCGGACCTCGCGGCTGTCCTCGTCGACCTCGAGCTCGGCGAGCCGGCGCACCGACTCGGCCACCGCGGCCGGCTCCGCGACCGGCTGCGGGGCGGTCCGCGGGAAGCGGAGCATCGCCTGCACGCGGGCCACGAGCTCGCGCGGCGAGAACGGCTTGGCCATGTACCCGTCGGCGCCGACGGCCAGCCCGATGAGCAGGTCGACCTCCTCGGCGCGGGCGGTGAGCATGAGCACGTAGCAGGGCGTCCGAGCGCGGATCTGCCGGCACACCTCGGTGCCGTCGGCGTCCGGGAGCCCGAGGTCGAGCACGATGAGGTCCGGCGGGTCCCGCCGCACCTCCTCGAGGGCCTCGGCCCCGGTGCCGACGGCGCGCACGGCCAACCCGGCGCGCCCGAGCACCGTGGTCACGAGCTCGCGGATCTCCGGGGTGTCCTCCACCACGAGCACGGACTGGTCCGGCACGACGCCTCCTCCTCGCTTGCTCGCTCAGCGTGCGGAGGCTGGTCCTCCGGTCACCTGACCGGGTGATCGGCACGGCGGCCGGCCGGCTTGAGCAGGCGGCCGTTCGCCCGGCCGGGCCGGCCCACCCCATCGGGTGAGGGGCGGGGAGCCCGGCTCATGGGACCGGCCGGTGCGGCCGTCAACCCCCGCGGGGACACCTCGTTCCCCCTCCCGGCACGCCCGGGGGACCCGACCGACGGGAGCCGGAACCGTGGACGGTGCTCTGCACGTCCTGGTCGTCGACGACGACCCCGACACCGCACTCTTCGTGCGCACCGTGCTGCAGCGGGGCGGCATGGCCGTGACCACGTGCGCGGACCCGCTCGAGGCGCTCGCCCTCGCCGCCCGCACCGAGTTCGACGCCGCGATCACCGACATCGAGATGCCGGGCATGACCGGGCTGGAGTTCCTCGACCGGCTCCGCCAGCTGCGCCCGGACCTGCCGGTGACGGTGATGACGGCGCACGCGTCGGTCGACTACGCGGTGGACGCCCTGCGCCGCCAGGCCGACGAGTTCCTCGTCAAGCCGGTGCCCAAGGACACCCTCGCCGCGACGATCCGCCGGCTGGCCGAGACCGCGCAGGCCAAGCGCGCCGCCGCTCCGCAGCGGCAGACGGTGCTGGCCATCGGCGCCCACCCCGACGACGTCGAGATCGGCATCGGCGGCACCCTCGCCGCGCACCGCTCCGCCGGCGACCAGGTCGTCATCCTCACGCTCTCCCGGGGCGCCCGCGGCGGGGAGGTCGACGACCGGCAGAACGAGTCGCTGGCCGCCGCCGAGCTGATCGGCGCCCGCCTCTTCCTCGAGGACCTCGAGGACACCCGGATCAGCCCGATGGACCCGACCATGTCGATCATCGAGCGCGTCGTGGCCGAGGTGCGGCCGACGATCGTCTACACGCACTCGGCCAACGACCGGCACCAGGACCACCGGGCGGTGCACCAGGCCGCGACCGTCGCGACCCGGAACGTGCCGACCGTCGCGTGCTTCCAGAGCCCCTCGGCCACCATCGACTTCCGGCCCTCCCGCTTCGTCTCCATCGACGGGTTCACGCGCACCAAGCTCGACCTGCTCAAGAGCTTCTCCTCGCAGGCCGGCATCCGCGCCTACCTCCAGGACGACTTCGTCCTGGCCACCGCCCGCTACTGGTCCCGCTACGGCAGCGGCGGCCAGTACTGCGAGCCGCTCGAAGTGGTCCGCGACGCCGGTGGCGTCGTCGGCGCGACCAGCGAGTCCGCCTTCCAGCAGCCCACCCCCGCCACCTCGACCACCCCGGAGCGTTTCGGTGTCTGAGCCCACCCCCACCCGCGTCCTCGTCACCGGGGCCGGCGGCCCCGCCGGCATCGCCGTGCTGCGCTCGCTGGCCCGGCGCGACGACGTCGTCCTGCTCGCAGCGGACATGGACCCCCTTGCCAGCGGCCTCTATCTGGTCGACGCCCCCGCACGGCACCTGGTCCGGCCGGGCCTCAGCGAGGAGTTCGTCGACCACCTGGTCGCGCTGTGCGAGCGGGAGCGGGTCGACGTGCTGTTCTCCACCGTCGACGTCGAGCTGCCGCGGCTGGCCGCCGAGCGCAAGCGCCTGGACGCCGTCGGCACCACGCTGGCCGCCCCGAGCCTGGAGACCCTCGAGGTCTGCCTGGACAAGTACGCGCTGGCGCAGCGCTGCACCGAGGTGCTGCCGACGCCGCGCACCGCGCTGCTCGGCGAGATCGACGCCGACAGCTGGGACTACCCGGTGATCGTCAAGCCGCGCCGCGGCGCCGGCTCCCGCGGGGTGCACCAGGTGGAGGACGCCGCCGCGCTGCGCGCCCTCGGCAGCGACGAGGACACCCTGGTGCAGGCCCACCTGCCCGGCGACGAGTACTCGGTGGACACCCTCGCCGACGCCGACGGGCACGTGGTCGCCGCCGTCCCGCGCTCGCGGTTGCGGGTCGACTCCGGCGTTTCGGTCGCCGGGGCCACCGTGGCCGACCCGGAGCTGGAGGAGACCGCCCGCCGGGTGGCCGCCGCCATCGGGCTGGTCGGGGTGGCGAACGTGCAGCTGCGCCGCGACGCCGAGGGCCGCCCGGCCCTGCTGGAGGTCAACCCGCGCTTCCCCGGTGCGATGCCGCTGACCGTCGCCGCCGGCGTCGACATGCCCTCGCTCGCCCTGGACCTGGCGCTGGGCCGGCCGCTGCCGGCCGAGGTGCCGTTCCGCGAGCTCGCCGTCGTCCGGTACCTCGAGGACGTCTTCCTCGCCCCGTCCGACGTCGTCGCCGAGGAGGCCGCCCGATGACCGCCGCCCTGCAGGACCTCGACCTGCTGCTCACCGACCACCACGTGCACTCCACGTGGTCCGACGACGCCGTGAGCGCGCCGGTGGAGAACCTGGTCGCCGCCCGGGACACGGGCCTGGCCAGCATCCGCATGGTCGACCACGTCCGGACCACGACGACGTGGGTGCCCGGCTTCCTCGCCGAGGTGGCCGCGCTCCCCCGCGTCGAGGGGCTGGAGGTGCTCACCGGCGTCGAGGCGAAGATCCTGGACGCCACCGGGCGCCTCGACGTGCCCGAGGACCTCGTGGTCGGGCCGGGCGGGGTGGACCGCATCCTCATCGCCGACCACCAGTTCCCCGGGCCGGACGGCCCGTGGAGCCCCCGCCGCACGCGCGAGGAGATCGAGGGCGGGCTGTCCGGCCAGGACGCGCTGTCGATCCTCGTCGAGGCGACCGTGCGGGCGATGGAGCGGGCCGGTCGCGGCCAGCTCGCCCACCTCTTCTCGCTGCTCCCCAAGATCGGGCTGCACGAGAGCGAGCTGCTCGACGAGCACGTGGCGGCGATCGCCGACGCCGCGGTGCGCACCGGCACCACGGTCGAGGTCAACGAGAAGTGGCGCTGCCCCGGGCCCCGCGTCGTGCTGGCCCTCGCGGCCGCCGGCGTGACCCTGGTCGGCTCCACCGACAGCCACGACGCCACGACCGTGGGCCGCTACTCCTGGGTGGCGGACGCGGCGTCGGCGACCCGGCTGGTCGGTGCCCGGTGACCATCCTCGCCGCGGGCACCGACGTGGCCGCGATCGGTGAGACGGCGCTGACCGTCTTCCTGCTGGTGCTGGTCGGCGTCGGGGCGGTCCCCGTCGTGGCCGGGCTGGCGCAGTTCCTCGTCATCCCGTTCCACGCGGTGCGCAACCACTACCGGGAGACCGGCCCGTACCTGCCCAACGTCGCGGTGGTGATCCCGGCCTGGAACGAGGCCGCAGTGCTCACCACCTCGATCGAGCGGCTGATGGGGCTGGACTACCCGCCCGACCGGCTGCGCGTGTACGTGGTCGACGACGCCAGCACCGACGACACCCCCGCGGTGCTCGCCGCCTGCGCCGCGCGCTTCCCGGGCCGGGTCGTGCACCTGCGCCGCGACAAGGGCGGCGAGGGCAAGGCGCACACCCTCAACCACGGCCTGCGCGAGATCCTCGCCGATGACTGGATGGAGGCGCTCCTGATCATGGACGCCGACGTCATCTACGAGCCGGCCTCGCTGCGCAAGATGACCCGCCACCTGGCCGACCCCACGGTCGGCGCGGTCACCGCCTACATCCGCGAGGGCAGCGGCGACCCGGAGGGCATCACCCGCTTCATCGGCTTCGACTACCTGGCCGCGCAGGCCGCCTCCCGCCGGGCGCAGAACGTCGCCGGTGCGATGGCGTGCCTGGCCGGGGGCGCGCAGCTCCACTCGCGGGAGAACCTCGTGGCCATCGGCGGCCAGATCGACACCTCGTCGCTGGCCGAGGACACCGTCACGACCTTCCGCACCCAGCTCGCCGGGCGCCGGGTCGTCTTCGAGCCGCACGCCCGCGTGCTGGCCGAGGAGCCGGCCGGGGTCGACGCGCTGTGGAAGCAGCGGCTGCGCTGGGCCCGCGGCAACGTGCAGATCACCTCGATGTACCGGCACCTGTGGTTCCGCCGGTCGGTGCACCCGGGGCTGGGCGGCTTCTTCTTCGGCGTCTTCTGGTTCGCGATCCTGCTGCTGCCGGTGGCGATGCTGCTCACCTCGATCGGCCTGGTCGGGCTCTACCTGCTGGACAGCGAGCTGGCCTCGGAGGTGTTCGGGGCGGCGGTGTTCGTGCCGATCGCGACCTTCGTCTTCATGATCACGCTGACGATGTCGGTCGACCCGCGCACCGGGTTCACGGTGTGGCGGGAGGCGCTGCTGTTCCCCGGCGCCATCTCCTTCGTCGTCCTGCTCTCGGCCGCCTTCCCCGGCGTGGTCCCGCTGTCGGACACCGCGGAGACGGTCTGGACGCTGTTCGTCTACAGCTGGCTGGTGCTCTGCATCCCGCTGGCCTACGGCGTGCGGAAGCTGGAGGGAACCCGCTGGGGGCGGCCGCTCACGCCGCTGGCGCTCTACCTGGTCGGCTTCGGGCCGATGATGTGCGCGATCACCGTGGACGCCTACGTCAAGGAGGTCCGCGGGGCCGCGATGACCTGGGACAAGACCGAGAAGACCGGGAGGGTCACCGCATGAGCACCGTCCACCGCCTGGTGGGGGCCGGGCAGCCGTTCCGGGTCAGCCCGCCGGTCGTGCTCACCGAGGAGCTGCTCGCCCGCTGCGGCGGGCTGCCCCCGGTGTGGGCCGACCCGGTCGCGCTGGCCGACGAGACAGAGGCCGACCGGGTGCGCGAGCGCCGGCTGTGGGTCGGGCTGGCCGTGGCGGTCGCCGTCGTGGTGCTGCTGTACCTGGTGCGCACCGCCGTCCTCGGCGCCTGAGACGCAGCCGTCCTCGGCGCCTGGGACCGCGCCCCGGCCCGCCCCCCTGACCCGGGGCGGGGCGGGGCGCACTCGCCGGCTCAGGTGAACGCGCTCACGCCGGTGAGCGCCCGCCCGACGATGAGCTGGTTGATCTCCCGCGTCCCCTCGTAGGAGTAGAGCGCCTCGGCGTCGTTGAAGAACCGGACGACGTCCCGCTCGAGCAGGATGCCGTTGCCTCCGAGCAGCTCCCGGGCCCACGCCACCGTCTGCCGCGCCTGGCTGGTCACGTAGCTCTTCGCCAGCGCGGCGTGGTCGTCCCGGAAGACGCCCTCCTCCTGCAGCTGCGCCACGCGCACCGCCATGCCGAGGCTCGCGGTGACGTTCCCGGCCATGCGCGCCAGCAGGTCCTGGATCAGCTGGAACCCGGCGATCGGCCGGCCGAACTGCTCCCGCTCCTTCGCGTACGCCAGCGCCGCCTCGAAGGCGCCCATCTGGCAGCCGACGGCGCTCCACGCGACACCGCCGCGGGTCAGCTTCAGCACCCGGTTGACGTCCTTGAACGTGTTGCCGCCCTCGAGCTTGTTCTCCGCCGGGACCCGGCAGCCCTCGAAGGTGATGTCGGCGTTCTGCACGGTGCGCAGGGCGTACTTGCCCTCCATCTTGGTGGCGCTGAACCCGGGGGTGCCCTTCTCCACCACGAAGGTCTTCACCGAGTCGTCGGCGACGTCCCGGGCGAAGACGACGACGAGGTCGGCGAAGGTGCCGTTGCCGATCCACCGCTTGGCGCCGTCGAGCACCCACTCGTCGCCCTCCTGCCGCGCGGTCGTCTCCAGACCGAGCGCGACGTCGGAGCCGCCGTGCGGCTCGGTCAGCGCGAAGCAGCCGATCTTCTCCAGCGCCAGCATGCCCGGCAGCCAGCGCTCCTTCTGCTCCTCGGACCCGAGAGTGACGATCGAGCCCATCGCCAGGCCGTTGTGCACGCCGAGGAAGGTCGCCATCGACGGGTCGACGCGTGCGACCTCCAGCGCGATGAAGCCGGTGAACAGCCGCGAGGCCCGCGGCGACCCCTCGGTGTCGTAGCTGCGACCGACCAGGCCGGCCTCGGCGAAGCGTGGGACGAGCTCCATCGGGAAGGTCGCCGCCTCCCAGTGCTCGTTGACCCCCGGCCGGACCTCCTCCTGCAGGAAGGTGCGGATACCGGCCAGCTCCGCGCGCTCGTCGTCGGCCAGCAACGACTCGTAGGCGTAGAGATCGCCGGGTACCAGGTCGTCGGTCATGCGGGTGTCCTCTCGTCGGTGACCCCCGGGCTCCTACCCGCCGGTCCCGCGCCGCAACTCGACCGCCGCCGCGGGCAGCGGAGCGGTCGCCGCCCGGTGCACGGCGTGCTCGGCGAAGCCCCGCTCCCCCGCCGACCGGCGCACCCCGGCCCGGACCCGCTCGACGGTGTCCGCACCCATCTCGGAGAAGCCGACGACCACGCGCCCGCCAGGGACCAGCACCCGGTCGACGACGTCCCACTCGGCGCCCGGCGGGGTCCAGAAGGCGCGCACGTCGAAGGAGACGACGACGTCGAACCAGCGCTCCGGCAGCTCCGCGGCGACCAGCGGCCCGCCGTGCACGGTGACCCGGCCGGCCTCGATCGCAGCGCGGTTGCGGGCGATCGCCGCCGCCACCATCGCCGGCGACCGGTCGAGCGCCACGACGTGCCCGCCCGGCAGCCGCCCGGCGAGCAGGTCGACCAGCACGCCGTGGCCGCAGCCGACCTCGAGCACCCGCTCCCCCGGCGCCGGGGCCACCACGCCCGCCGCCCAGGTCAGCCGCTCCGACGCCCGCACGGGGAGCCCCTAGCTCAGCAACCGGGTGCCCGGGGGCAGCACTCCGCCCGCGAGCAGCGCCGCCGTCGCGTCCTGCAGGGCGGTGAGGGCGGCGAGCACCTCCCCCACCGCGGCCACCGCCTCGTCCAGGGGGCGCACCGCGTCCTCGAGGTTGCCGCCGACGGCGCCGGCCGCGATCGCTCGCGCCGCCGTCCCGCCCGGATCGCCGTAGCCGGCCTCCATGTCCACCGAGACGGGGAGGTCCACGGTCGCGGTGATGCGGCGCACCACGTCGAGGTGCAGCTCCAGCGGGATGCGCTCGCCGTCCTCGTACCCGAGGGACGCCGCGACGGCGTGGCTGGCGGTCGCCAGGGCACCGGTCCCCTGCGTGGCGGCCACGACCCGGGCCGAGGTGACGTCCCAGACGTTGGCCAGGACGAGGGTGCGGGGATCGGTCTGCAGCCGCAGCAGGGTGCGGGCGCGGGATGCCAGGCCGGCCATGCGGGCAACCTAGGACGTGCCTCGGTCGGCTGACCAGCGGTCTGGCGGAAGCCGGTCAGGTAAGGCTAACCTGCACCCGTTGCCCCGGGGTTCGGTGCCGGAGCAGCGCCGCCCTTGCCGTCTCGCGATAGGCGACCCGCACCATGTACGTGTGCCACTGCAACGTGGTGACCGACCGCGACATCCTCGAGGCCATCGCCAACGGCGCCCGCTGCGTCGCCGACGTCGCCCGCGCGACCGGTGCCGGGCGCACCTGCGGCAACTGCGTCGACTCGCTCCGCGATCTGGTGTGTCAGCATTGCCCGGTCCGGGCCGAGCGCGCGACCGAGCGTTCGGCCGAGCGAGAGCTGGGAGTATCCGGTGCAGCCCGTTAGCCCCCGCGTGGTGGAACTGCTCAACGACGCGCTGACCTTCGAACTGACGGTCACCAACACGTACTTCCTGAACGCCCGCATGCTCGACGCCTGGGGCCTGCCCAAGCTCGGCAAGGTCTTCTACGACCTCTCCATCGACGAGATGCGCGATGCGGACGCCCTCATCCAGCGCATCCTGCTCTTCGACGGCCACCCCAACCTGCAGCGTCTCGGGGCGATCCGGGTGGGCGAGACCGCCGAGGAGATGCTGGTGCTCGCGCTCGACAGCGAGAAGGCCGCCGTCGCGCAGTTCAACGCCTCCGCCAAGGAGTGCCACGACCTCGGCGACCACGGCACGGCGTCGGTGTTCGAGGAGATGGTCCTCGACGAGGAGAAGCACGCCGACTGGTTCGAGGCGCAGCTCGCCGCCATCGAGCGGGTCGGCTCGCCGCAGTACCTGGCCGCGCAGATCTCCACCGAGACGCCCTGACGGCGCACCGCCCGACCTGACGAGGACCCCCTCCCGATCGCGGGGAGGGGGCCCTCGGTGCGTTCGCCGGGTCAGCCGGCCAGGAGCTCCTCGAGCTGCTCGAGCTGCAGCGTGGCGGCCTTGAGACCGATGCCGGTGTAGAAGACGTCGTCGTTCACCTGGTACGCCCGCCCGTTCTCGACCGCCGGCAGCCGCGGCCACAGCGGGCCGGCGACGATCTCCGCCTCGCCGGACTCGTCGGCCGATCCGTAGGACGAGTACAGGACGACGTCACCGTTCGCCTGGGTGAGCTGCTCCTCGCTGAGCTCGGCGAACGTGGCCCCCTCGCCCCCGGGCAGCTCGACGAGGTCCAGCCCGATGTCGCCGAGCACCGTGCCGATGAACGACTGCGGCTGGTAGGCGCGGATGGGGCCACCCACGAAGCGCAGGGGGCTGATCGTCGTCGCCCCGGGGTCGCCGATCGCCTCGCCCAATGCGTCGGCCTGCTCCTCGTACGCCGCGAGCAGCTCTTCGGCCTCCTCCTCCTTGCCGAGCGCCTCGGCGTCGAGCAGGAAGTTCTCCTTCCAGGTGTCGCCGAGGTCGGCCGCGAACACGGTCGGCGCGATCTGCGACAGCTGGTCGTAGATGTCCTCGTGCCGGACCGAGTTGGAGAGGATCAGGTCCGGCTGCAGCGCGGCGATCGCCTCGAGGTTCGGCTCGGCGATGGTGCCGACCACCTCGATGCCCTCGGCGTCGTCGGCGAGATAGCTGAGGAACTCGCTGTCCACAGCCGTGGTGACCGCGCCCACCGGCGTCACGCCGAGGGAGAGGGCCGAGTCGAGCTCGCCGGTGTCCAGGACGACGATGCGCTCGGGCTCCGCCGGGATCTCGGTCGTGCCCATGGCGTGCTCGACCGTGCGCGGGAAGTCGGTGTCGCCGGCGGTGGTCTCCACGGCGGCCGCGTTCTCGGGAGCGGCGTCGTCCCCGCAGGCGGTCAGGGCCAGGGCGGCCGCCACGGCGAGGGTGCTCGCCCGCATGAGGCGCATCGTCATCGTTCTCCTTCGAACGGGTGCGCATGCCCGGGGCATGCGGCTGGATCGGTCGGCATCGGTGTGGAAGACTGCCGGAAGCCAGGGAAGGCTACCCTAAGTCGAAGAACGGCCCGCACCTGCTCGATCGAGGAGGCCCCGTGACGGTCCAAGCCCCGCAGATCCCCGCCTACCGCACCTTCCCGGTGCGGGTCGCGCGGGTGCAGCGGCTGAGCCCGAGCTTCCTGCGGGTCACCTTCACCGGGCCGGAGATGGACGACCTGACGTCCAACGGCCGCGACCAGCGGATCAAGATCATGCTCCCGCTACCCGGGCGCGGCATCCTCGACTGCCCGGCGGGCGACGACTGGTACGGCGCCTGGCGGCTCCTGCCCGCAGAGCGCCGGATACCGATCCGCACCTACACCGTCCGGGCGCTGCGCCCCGAGCACCGCGAGGTCGACGTCGACTTCGTCCTGCACGGCGCGACCGGCCCCGCTTCGGCCTGGGCCGAGCAGGCCGGGCCCGGCGACGAGGTGGTCCTGGTGGCGCCGAACGCCCGGTTCCCCGGGGAGACCGGCGGCTTCGAGTGGCGCCCGCCGGCCGACGCCTCCTGCCTGCTCATCGCGGGTGACGAGACCGCGGTGCCGGCCATCTGCGCGATCGTGGAGGGGCTGCCCGCGGGCCGCCGCGCCAAGGTCCTGCTCGAGGTGCCGACGGCCGGTGACGTCCTGAACGTCGCCGCCCCGGCTGGCGTGGAGATCGCCTGGCTACCCCGCCGGCCCGCCGACGGGGCGCCCGCCGCACCGCGGGGGCAGCTGCTCACCGGGGCCGTCCTGGCGGCGGTGCGCGAGCTGGGCGACCTGATCACCCCCTCCCCCGCACCCGACCTGGCCGACGTGGACGTCGACGCGGGCATCCTCTGGGAGGTCCCCGCCGAGGGCACCGCCGCCGCGGGGTCCTCGGGCGTCTACGCCTGGCTCGCCGGCGAGGCCGGCGTGGTCAAGGGCCTGCGCCGGCACCTGGTCCAGGAGGCCGGGGTCGACCGCCGGTCGGTGGCCTTCATGGGGTACTGGCGCGAGGGCCGCGACTCCGACTGACAGGTCTCCGTTTGACACCGTGACATCAGCCGGTGTCACATGGGCTCGTGCCTGGTTACGACGTCGTCGCCACGGACGGCCTGAGCGTCATCGGGACCGTCGGCTTCTTCGTGCCCGCGGCCGTCCTGGTGGCGCTGGTCGCCGGGGCCGTCGTCCGCGATCGCCGGATCAGCGCGCGGGAGGCGGCGGCCGAGGCCGACCGCCGGGGCATGGCCCGGGAGGAGATCGCCGACGGCGACGCCCCCTACCGCTAGCCTCCGAGCTCTCCCAGCGCCGCCTCGACGGCGTCCGCCACCTCCGCGGCCATCTCCGTGCGGAACGCCGCCAGCACCGCCTGCGCCGACACGGGCTGGAGCCGGGCGACGGTGGCCAGGATGGCGTCCAGCTGCTCGGGCGGTGCCCCCGCCTCCACGAAACCCCGCCAGACGGTGCCCACGAACATCTGCACGTAGGTGCGGCTGATCGCCCGGACGTGCTCGTTGACCTGCGCCTGCGCCGCGATGAGCGCCGTCACCGGCACGCCGAGGGCCACGACCTGCTGCCCGGCCACGAGCAGCGCCGGGTCGAGCACCCGCAGCCGCTCCCCGTCCAGCCGTTCCACGATGCCGAGCTCCACCAGCTGGTCGATCAGCTCCGGACCGGCCGGCACGCCCATCCGTGCGGCGAGCTCCGGGCCGGTGGCCTCCTCCGGCTCCGGCGGGAGCCAGGGCACCAGCAACGCCCGGTGCAGCGCGAGGGTGGCCGAGCTCGCCGTCGGCGGCGCACTGGCGAGGGTCCGCTCGATCATCGCCAGCGAGTACCCCTCGGCGAGCATCTCCCGGACGAGCAGCAGCCGGGCGACGTGCTCGCGGCCGTAGTAGCCGGTGCGGCCGGCCATCCGCGGCGGCGGCAGGAGCCCCCGGGCGGCGTATGCGCGCACGTTGCGGACGGTGAGCCCGACGCGGGCGGCGAGCTCGTCGACGGTCAGCTCGTGCTCGGCGTCGTCGCCGGGCGGCCGGGGTTGCGCTGCGCTCACCGGGTCCTCCTCCCGCTCGTCCCCCACACGGTATGCGACTCGACCTATGGAACAGTTGCCGATGTAACCGTTACTGGTGTTACATAGCTACATGCCTGGAAGGGATGCCGTGCTGCTCGCCGCCGAGACACGACCGGCCGGAGGTGCCGCCCTGGGCGAGGTCTTCCTCGCGACGGGGATCGGCGGCGCCCTGACGGTCGCGCTGCTCGCACTGGTCCTCCTGCACCGGACCCGGCGCTCGACCCTGCTCACCCGGGTGGGCGACCGGCTGGGCGGCGCCACCGGCGCGCCGGGCTGGGTGGCCCTGCCGACCGTCCTCACCACCCTCTCCCTGCTCACCGCCCTGCTCGGCATGCTGTGGGACATCGCCCTGCACATCGGCGTGGGCCGCGACGAGGGGCCGCTGGCCAACCCGGCGCACTACCTGATCCTCTTCGGCCTCTTCGGCGTCTTCGCCGGCGGCGTGCTCGCCTGCGCCATGCCGCTGGACGGCGAACCGGGCCCCGCCGCCGTCCGCTTCGTCCGCGGCTGGGACGTACCGGTCGGCGGCATCCTGCTCACGGCTGCGGGCTTCTACGCCCTGCTCGGTTTCCCGCTCGACGACGTGTGGCACCGCATGTTCGGCCAGGACGTGACCCTGTGGGGCCCCACGCACCTGATGCTGATCGGCGGCGCAGGCCTGTCGATCATCGGGCTGCTCGTCCTCGAGCAGGAGGGGCACGGCGGGCTCTCGACCGACGACGGCGACCGCAAGGCCGGCCGCACGGCGCGGTTCCTGCGGCGGGCCTCGGCCATGGGCGGGCTGCTGCTGGGCATGTCGGTGTTCCAGGGCGAGTACGACTTCGACGTGCCGCAGTTCCGGCTGGTGCTGGAGCCGTTCATGATCGCCGCCGCCGCCGGCATCGCGCTGGTCGCGGCCCGGATGTTCATCGGCCGGGGCGGCGCGCTCGCCGCGACGGCGTTCTTCCTCGTCGTCCGCGGCCTCATCGCACTGGTCGTCGGGCCCGGCCTCGGCGAGATCGTGCCGACGTTCCCGCTCTACCTCGGCTCGGCGGTCCTGGTCGAGCTCCTGGCGCTCGCCCTGCCACCGGCCCGCCGGCCGCTGCTGTTCGGCGCCGTGGCCGGCATCGCGATCGGCACCGTCGGTCACGGCACCGAGGCGGGCTGGACCCACGTCGTCCAGGAGCTCACCTGGGGCAGCGACATCCTGGTCGAGGGCACGCTCATGGCGCTGGCCGGCGGTGTCGCCGGGGCGCTGCTGGGTGCCCTGCTCGCGACCGGCCTGCGCCGCCGGCTGCCACGCCCGGCCGTCGCCCGCGGCACCCTGCTGGCCTGCCTCGCGGTGCTCGCGGCCGCCGTCGCCAACGGCCTGGTCGCCACCGTGCCCGACGACGTCGAGGCGACCTTCACCATCGAGGACGTCACCACCGATCCCCGCACGGCCGACATCGGGGTGCGGCTGGACCCGGCCGACTTCCCGGACGACCCCGCGTGGGTGCAGATCACCGCGTGGCAGGGCCAGGGCCTGGTCGTGACCCCGCTGGAGCGGGTGGGCGAGGGCGAGTACCGCACGACCGAGCCGGTGCCGCTGCACGGCACGTGGAAGACGCTGCTGCGGGTGCACGACGGGCGTGTGCTCACCGCGTTCCCCATCTACCTGCCGCAGGACGAGGCGATCCCCGCCGACGAGATCCCGGCCGAGGACGGCATGACCCGCAGCGCGATCCCCGAGATCGACATCCTGCAGCGCGAGCTCAAGGACAGCGGTGGCGGCCTGTGGCTGGTGTCCAACCTGGTGGTGCTGGCCTGCACGCTCGCGCTCATCGCCGCCATGGCCTGGGGCGTGGGCCGCTATGCCCGCCGCGCCACCGTCCGCGAGCTGTTCGCGGACGCCCCCGCCGACAGCCCCGTGGAGGACACGACGACCTCCGCGGCGGTGCCCCGGTGAGCCCTCGCCGGGCGGCCGCGGCCCTGCTGCTCCTGGCGCTGCCGGTCGCCGGCTGCGCCGGCACGGCGGCCCCCGCCGCCGAGGGGACGGCGGCGTCGGCCTCGGACGCCCCCGCCACGGGCGCGCCCACGGGGACCACCCCGGCACCGGCGCCGCCGGAGGCCGCCGGTCAGCGCATCGAGGTGGCAGTCGCGGGCGGCCGGGTCATCGGGGACACGGGCCGGGTGCCGGTACCCCTGGGTGAGCCGGTCACCGTCGTCGTCACCTCCGACGTCGCCGACGAGGTGCACCTGCACGGGTACGACCGCCTCGCCGAGCTCGTCCCCGGGCAGCCGGCGGAGCTCGCCTTCGACGCCACGATCCCCGGCGTCTTCGAGCTGGAGCTGCACGACGCCGGGACGGTGCTGCTGACGCTGCAGGTCGGGTGAGCACCCTCGCGCACGGGGTCGGCTCGCGCACGGACCTGCCCATCCCGATCGGCTTCGCGCTCTACGGCGCGGGGGCGGCGATCCTGGTGAGCTTCGCCGTCCTGCTGCTGTTCTGGCGCACCCCGCGGCTGGGCGGCCCCGGATCCGGCCGACCGCTGCCCACCGGTCTGCAGCGGGTGCTCGACGGCGCGCCGCTGCGGCGGGGGCTCCAGGCCCTCGCGCTGGGCATCGCGGCCTTCGTCGTCGCCGTCGCGCTGCTGGGGCCGGAGGAGACCTCACGCAACCTCGCCCCGTGGGTGCTCTACGTGACCTTCTGGGTGGGGCTGGTGCCGGCGAGCCTGCTGCTCGGCCCGGTCTGGCAGGTGGCGAACCCGCTGCGGCTGCTGCACCGGCTCCTGCGCCCGGGAGCGCCGACCGCACCCGGTGCGGCACGGCTGCCCGCGCTGGGGCTGTGGCCGGCGGCGGGATCCCTGCTGGTGTTCGTCTGGCTGGAGCTGGTCTTCCCCGGCCGGGCGGAGCCGCGCACGGTGGCGGTCTTCCTGCTGCTGCACGCCGTCGTGCACGTGGCGCTGTCGCTGTGGTTCGGCGAGGGCTGGTTCGCCCGCGGCGACGGGTTCGAGGCCTGGTCCACGCTGATCGCCCGGCTCTCCCCGTGGGGACGGCGGGACGACGGCCGACTGGTGCTGCGCAACCCGCTGGCCGGCGCGCTCGCCACCCCGTCCGAACCCGGGCTGTCCGCGCTGGTGGTAGTGCTGCTGGGCTCGACCGCCTTCGACGGGCTCTCGCGCACGGTGTGGTGGCAGACCGGCCCCGGGGCGGCGGACGACACCCTCTCGGGCACGGTGGGCTTGCTGGCGTCGATCGGCGTGGTCGCCGGCCTGTACGCGCTGGGCACCCGGCTGTCCGGGCGGCTGGCGGGCCAGGACCCGGGCGTGCAGCCGGGCCGCTACGCGGCCACGGTCATCCCCATCGCGCTGGGCTACACGGTGGCGCACTACTTCAGCCTGCTGCTGCTCGACGGGCAGAAGACCTGGATCCTGGTGAGCAACCCGTTCGGTGCCGACGGGGTGGACCTGTTCGGCACCTACGGCAACCGGGTCGACCTCACCGCGGTCGGCTCCGACGCCATCGCGCTGGTGCAGGTGGGGGCGATCATCGCCGGCCACGTCGTCGGCGTCACCCTGGCGCACGAGCGGGCCCTGCTGTCGGCCCGTCGCGCGCGGGCCTCCGACCAGCTCCCGCTGGTGGTGGTGATGGTCCTGTTCACCCTGGGCGGCCTGGGCCTGCTGTTCGGTTTCTGAGCGCGGCCGTTCACCCGAACGGGCGCATCCCCGTGCGGCGGCCTCCAGCACCGGTCCCGGGATGCCGATGGCCCCGGTGCCGGACCGCCTTCCGGACCGGCCCACCGGTCCCCGGGCCGACGAGTGCGAAAGGACCGCCTCGTGATCGCTGTGACCTGCCGCAACGGTGAGCACTTCTCCGTCGACCCCGACCACATCGAACGGATCGAGCACCACGGCGACACGGTCGTCCACCTCGTCGACGGCACGCACTACGTCGTCGAGACCGGGTTCGAGGACGTCCTGCGCTCGATCGCCGCCCACCGCGCCGGTGCGCTGGTCGCCCGCTCGCGGCTCACCAACGGGTACGCCGCCACGCCGACGGCCGCCCGGCTCGCCCGCCGGCACGGCAGCGGCCGGGCGCCCGGACCGGAGCTGGGCGCCGTCCCGCGCTGACGCGCTCGGCTCAGCGGCGGTCGAGCCGCAGCACCGCCATCGTGCGCGCGGCCATCCCCGCCTCGCCCAGCGCGTTGGGGTGCACGATCACCGGGTTGAGCCCCTGCAGGACCGGCTCGACCCAGCGGACGCCGATCGGCTGGCAGGCGTCGTGGCCGTCCGAGACGCGGCTCAGGTCGACGAAGGTGACGCCGGACAGGGACGCCGCCCGCCGCACGACCTCGTTGAGGGTCGCCTGGAGCTCGCGCAGGTAGGGGATGTCGCCGGTGGCGATGGGCATGCGGTCGAAGCAGCCGCCGCTGGCCGGCACGATCCAGGGGTAGCCGAGGATGGCGATGCGCGCGTCCGGCGCCGCCTTCCGCACGGCCCGCAGAGCCTCCACCAGCGCCGGGAACGTGGTGCCGCGCACGGTGTCGGTGAACGAGCTGCCGTACCGGTCCTTGCACGGGCTGCCCTGGCCGAGCGTGGCGAGGCCGGCGGTGCTGCAGGCGATCACCGAGTTGATGAAGACGCCGCTGTCGTTGCCACCGATGGTCATGGTCACCAACTGCGTGTCCCGGCCGAGCGCCTCGAGCTGCGGGGCCACCCCCGGGTGCTGCCCGGTGAAGAAGTCGCCGGTGTCGGCGCCGCCGCAGGTCACGTCGGTGAGCTCGGCACCGATCGCGCGGGCGATCACGTTCGGGTAGTTGCGGACCGAGCGCAGGCACTGCGGCGGTGCGGTCAGGTCCGGCGGCAGGACACCGGAGGCCGCGCTGTAGGAGTCACCGAGGGCGACGTAGCGCAGCGGGGCCGGCGCGGCCTGGGCCGAGGGCGCGACCACGACGCCGGTGAGGACCGCGAGGGCGGCGAGGACGCAGGTAGCGAGACGGCGCACGTCTCCTCCAGATCGGGTGGGGGCGGTGTGCGCGGATCAACGTGCGACACCGCCGGCAGTTACGCGCGTCACACAGGCATCGGCGCGGCGGCGGCGCCCGCGGCCCGGCCGCTACGGTCGGGACATGGGCCGGGGGCGCGTCGTGCTGGCCGTCGTGGCCGTCGTGGTCGTGGCGCTGGCGGCCTCCGTGCTCGTGCGCGACAGCCCCACCCGTCGGCTGGCCGAGGCCGTCGCGCACTTCGAGTGCTTCCTGTCCCCGTCCGACGAACCGGGCGGCACCGTGGCCCTCGGCGACTCCATCACCGCGGGGAGCCACGTCGCGGCGCTGGACATCGGGGTCGACGACTCGTACTTCGACGTCCTCGGCTGCCGCGGGGACTCCCCGGTCACGTACGGCGGCAACGCCGGGGTCGGCGGGGAGCGGAGCGACGAGATCCTCGCCCGGGTGCCCGAGGCGCTCGCCCCGCGGCCGGACACGGTGCTGGTGCTCGCCGGCACCAACGACGTCCGGCAGGGGCGCACCGACGGGACGATCGACACCCTTACCCGCATCGCCGAGGAGGTCGAGGCCGGCGGGGCGACGCCCGTCTTCGCCACCCTCCCTCCGAGCGCGGAGTTCCCCGACGAGACCGTGGCACTCAACGAACGGCTGCGGGTCTGGGCCGACGAGCGCGGCGTCGAACTGCTCGACTTCTGGACCCCGCTGGCCGATCCGGACGGCACCTTCGCCGAGGGGATGAGCGACGACGGCACCCACCCCTCCCTCGAGGGGGCGGAGGTGCTGGCCGACGTCGTCGCCGACGCCCTGGGCTGAGCCGCGCGGGCCCAAGGTGCTGTGGACCTGCCACGCCCCCGGCAGACGGGCGACCGAGGGGCTGGCAGGTGTAGTTGCAGGACCTGGCGGCGGCCCTCACGTGGGCCCGACCTCGGCGCGTCGCTGCTGGCGCAGGACGAAGCGCTGGATCTTGCCGCTGGAGGTCTTGGGCAGCTCGTCGACGAAGTGCACCGTCCGGGGATAGGCGTGGGCGGCGAACTGGTCCTTGACCAGCTGCTGCAATTCGGTGGCGAGCGCCCGGTCCCCGCTGTCCCCGGCGCGGAGGACGACGAAGGCCTCGAGCACCTCGCCGCGCAGCGGGTCGGGTACCCCGATGACCGCCGTCTCCATGACCCGCGGGTGGGTGATCAGCACGCTCTCCACGTCGAACGGCCCGATCCGGTAGCCGGCCATGATGATCACGTCGTCGTCGCGGGCGGAGAAGTAGAAGTGGCCGTCCTCGTCGGCGCTACCGGCGTCACCGGTGAGGTACCAGGCCCGGTCGTCGGTGAAGCGCTCCGCGGTCTTCTCCGGTGCTCCGGCGTACCCGGTGAACCACATGAGCGGGCTGTCGGCGACCTTGATCGCCACCCGCCCCACCTGCCCGGGCGGGACCGGCGTCGCCGCGGTGTCGTCGAGGACCGTGGCGGACCAGCCGGGCAGCGGCTTGCCCATCGAGCCCGGGCGGACGGTCTCCCTCACGGCGTCGGACCAGCCGTTGACGATCATCATGCCGTGCTCGGTCTGGCCGTAGTGGTCCCGGACGGGGACGCCCAGGTGTTCCTCGGCCCAGTCGATGACCTCTGGCGTCAGCGGTTCGCCGGCCGAGGAGGCGCGGCGCAGCCGGGTCCCCTGAGGCACCGGGGTCGGATCCGCGCGGAGCGAGCGGTAGACCGTCGGCGCGGCGGCGAAGTTGGTGACCGCGAACCGCTCGACGACCTGCCACGTCAGGGGCGCCGAGAAGCCCGCGTGGAGCAGCAGGCTGCGGCGGCCGGCCGCCAGCGGTCCGAGGATCGCGTAGTAGAGGCCGTAGGCCCAACCGGGGTCCGCGGCGTTCCAGAACACGTCCTCGGACGAGACGTCCAGGCCGAACTCCAGGTAGGCCTGGAACGAGGCGAGCGCCTTGACGGGCACCGGCACTCCTTTGGGCGTGCCCGTGGTCCCCGAGGTGAACAGCAGCACCAGCGGGCCGTCGCCGCCGACGGCCACCGAGGCGCCGGCCGGCTCGTCGGGGCCGTGGTCGCTGACGAGCTCGTGGAAGGACAGCTGCCCCTCCTCCGGAGCGCCGCCCACGACGACCACGCGCCACGGCGCGTCGGCGGGCATGTCCGGTCCCGGCTGCACCTTGGCCCGTTGGTCGGCGTCGGTGATCACGACCTTGGCCTGGCTCGCCGCCAGGCGCAGCGCGATGGCCGGGGTGGCGAAGGCGGTGAACAGCGGCACGTGCACCGCACCGCGCCGCCAGATGCCCAGCAGCGCAACCGCCAGCTCGGCCGACTTCCCCATCAGCACGGCCACCGCGTCACCCGGCCCGACGCCGAGATCGGCCAGGGCCGCGGCGAACCGCGCCGACTCCCGGCGCAGGTGGCCGTAGGTCAGGTCGTGCGCGGACAGGTCCGCCTCGACCACCGTGAACGCCACGTCATCGGCCGGGTGCCGGTCACACAACAGCTCGGCCGCGTCGGCATCCGGTGAGTCGTAGACGGCCAGCAGCTCCAAGACACGTTCTTCGTTCGACACCTCAAGAACCTCCGCTGGTGGTCGAGATCGGGTTCGTGGCCCGGTGGGCCCCCGATCGGGAAGTCATCGCGCCGTCATCCGCGAAGCGCCGTCCATGCCGATGACCTCGCCGTTGAGATCGTCGAGGTCGGCGAGCATCGCCACCAGCCGGGCGAACTCGGCCGGCTGTGCGAGCCGGCGCGGGAACGGGACGGTCGCCGCGAGTCCGGCCCGGACCTCGGCGGACAATCCCGCCATCATCGGCGTCTCGACGATGCCGGGAGCAATGGTCATGACCCGGATGCCGTACTGCGCCAGGTCGGGTGTCGCCGACGCGCCGGCGACGGCTTTGTCGAGGTCCAGGTCGCACACGGTGGCACCGCGGCCGGCCAGGTCGGCCGCCATCGCGGCGCCGAGGCCCGAGACCGCACCGGTGACCAGGGCGGCAACGCCGTCGAGCTGCATGTCTGACTCCCCGGGTCGAAGGCGTCAGCGGGCGAGCTGCCGGCTGATGGACGTCCTCCGCTTCACCGGTCCCCCGCCGGCCGAGGCTCTCGAGGTCGTCGGCGTCCCGGTCGTCGAGGTGGCGCACCACAGCGAAACCCCGCACGCCGACCTCTTCGTCCGGATCAGGGAGGTCGATCCGAAGGGGCTCTCCCGCAACGTCAACGACGGATACATCCGGCTGGACGCTGCATCGGCGGACGATGTCGTCCGCCTCCAGTTGGACGCGATGGGCGAACTGCAACCAGAGACGACTCAGGCCGCTCCCCCGAAGGGGAACGGCCTGGTCATCGGGGTGGAGCTGAGGGGACTCGAACCCCTGACCCCCACACTGCCAGGCCGTCATGATCGCGTTCGCCAAGGTCCGCCGAAGTCCGAAAAGGCCTTGTAAGCAGCGGGTTCATCGCTTCGCCGGACGACGGCGAACAAGCGCGAACCAAGATCGAACTGGGCCAACTGCAACCACAATTGCAACCACGTTCCTCCGGTCATGAGGACGGCTCATTAGCCGATCTCAGCAGCCCAGGGCGGGCATGGTCCGTCGTTAAGGCGTCGGGTGTGCCACCGTCAGCTCTCAGCTGGCCTTGAAGACCGTGTCCAGGTGCCATTCGAGGAACTCGCGGTTTGGCCGGTCCGTCCGGTGCTCGGGGACTGCGATGGGTTGCCCGACTCGCGTGTAGAACTGCTCGCCGTTTCCGAACTCCTCCCGCAGCCGCGGACTGACGAGCAGTCGGTGTTTGGGGTCGACGCCGAGGTATCCCCGGTCGTACAGGGTGTGTACGTCTGAGCGCAGCAGCAATCCGTTGTCGAGGCGGTGCTCACCGCCGTTCGGTAGCGGCTTGATGTGCGCCGCCTGCAGCACAGGGCGGATCTTGTCACCGGTGATGGCGCAGCGCCGGCTGTAAGCACCCAGCACCACGGCCTGGAAAGCTTGCTGTCCGAGCCGTTGCGGGGTGAGGCGCGGATCGCCGTAGACGGGTCCGCCTAGTTGCCACGGCCGCGCCAGGTCGATGACCACGTTGTTGTCGAGGACTCGGTGCAACAGGTCACTGAAGTACTCCAGCCAGCGGCGCTCCGCGAGGTCGTAGCTCTTCCCCTGCACGACGCTGGGCGCGAACTCCGGAGGCGGCTCGGCTGCCTCGTCGCCGGTGAAGAACCGGGTGTCGCGGATCAGCAGACAGCCGATGACCGGGTCCTCCTGTTGGGACAGGGGCTGCCTCCGGTACCTACCGACCCTGACGCGCATCTCCTCCAACGTGCGGGCACCGTCGCCTCGGCCGAACATGTCCCAGGCCTCAGAGATAGGCAGCGCAGCGAAGCCGCTGAAGAAGCCGCCACCGACGACCCGGTTCTCCGGGTGGTGGGACTTGAAGAAGAAAGGCTCCCCGTGACTGAGAACCTTAAACGGCCTGCCGCTCGCTGGCCGCCAGAAGTTGACCTCCCCACCAGGTGGCTGCTCCGCGAGCTGGCGATACCACTCGCCGTCGGTGACCCCGACGTACGCCTTCATGCCCATCAGTGTGCTGGGCAGGGCAAGCCCCGGATCCATTGATGCTTCAGCCATGCACGCCCAGAGCACCGGCCGCGGCGTTACGTCGGGCGTCGTTCTTTACGGCCACATTGAACCGCCCCGGGTTCAGTGGAGGCTCGGTTCTGCCGGGGAGTCCTCGGTGAGGCCGACGATCGAACGGTAGTGGTTGTCCTCGTACTCGACCGGTGGGATGTCGCCGCAGGCGCCGTGGAGGCGGCGGTGGTTGAACCAGTCGACGTACTCCAGGGTGGCCAGCTCGACGTCGTCGAGGCCCTGCCACGGGCCGCGGCGGCGGATGAGTTCGGTCTTGTAGAGGCCGATGAGGGATTCGGCGGCGGCGTCGTAGGAGTCGCCCTTGCTGCCCACCGACCGGAGGGCGCCGGCGGCGTCGAGGCGTTCGGTGTAGCGGATGGCGAGGTACTGGACGCCGCGGTCGGAGTGGTGGACCAGGCCGCTGACGTCGCGGGCGTCGCGGGCTCGGGTCCACAGGCCCTGCTCGAGAGCATCGAGGGCCAGATCGGTGCGCAGGCTGGTCGACGCCCGCCAGCCGACGATCCGGCGGGAGAACACGTCCATGACGAAGGCGACGTAGACGAACCCCGACCAGGTGGCGACGTAGGTCAGGTCGGCCACCCACAGCCGGTTCGGCGCCGGCGCGCTGAAGATCCGGTCGACCAGGTCACCGGGGCGGGCGGCCACGTCGGCCGGCACGGTCGTGCGCTTGACCTTGCCGCGGACCACGCCGGCCAGGCCCAGCTCGCGCATGAGCCGCTCTACCCGGCAGCGGGCGACCGGGACGCCCTCCCGGTTCAGGGCCCGCCAGATCTTGCGGGCGCCGTAGACGCCGAGGTTGGCCGCATGCACTCGATCGATCTCGGCCTTGAGCTGCTCGTCGCCGACCGCCCGCGCCGAGGGAGCTCGGGTCCGTGCGGCGTAGTAGGTGCTCGGAGCGATCTTGGCGCCCGCCTCGGTGAGCGCGCAGCAGATCGGCTCGACTCCGAACTCCTGGCGATGCTGGTCGATGTAGTCGATTAGCGCTGGGATGGCCGGTCGAGCTCGGCCGCGAAGAAAGCCGACGCGCTCTTGAGGATCGCGTTCGCCCGGCGCAACTCGCGGTTCTCCCGCTCCAGCTCGGCCAGCCGCGCCCGCTCATCGGTGGTCAGGCCCGGCGCAGCGCCGGCATCGATGCGCGCCTGCTGCACCCAGTTCCGCAGCGAGTCCGGCACGATCCCCAGCTGCTCACCGACCCGCTTGCACGCGGCGTTGACGCTCAGCTTCTCCGGCCCCTGCACCAGCTCGACCGCGAAGCGGATCGCCCGCTCACGCAGCTCGTCGGGGTACTTCCTCGGTGCCGCCATGACTTCCATCCTTCGGGGGTTGGAAGCCTCCATCAATCCCGGGGCGGTTCACATCGGTGACGTCCATGATCGGTACACGCGGCGACTCACCCAGTGACGGGGTGACCTACTGTCCGCGTTGTGAGCACCGCTGAGACTGACGCGACGCGCTTTCTAGCCCCCCAGCGAACATGGCGACGCGAGGACGTGCTGCTCAGGCCGTCGCCCATTCCGGCGGCGCCGGGCGTCTATGGATGGTGGTTCGATCGTTTGCCCGCACCGATCGAGGCCAGCAGATGTAACACCTGGCTTGGCCTCACCCTGCTCTACACAGGCATCAGCCCCAAGCGGCCACCCATGAACGGACGGCCGCCCAGCAAGAGCCACCTCCGGGAGCGCATCAAGACGCATTACACCGGCAATGCCGAAGGCTCGACCCTGCGCAAGACCCTCGGATGCCTCCTGACCGAGGAGCTAGGGATCCAGCTTCGTCGGGTTGGCTCCGGCAGCCGCCGGACGTTCGTAGAAGGCGAGCGAACCCTGTCTGAGTGGATGGCGGAGCACGCGTTCGTGACTTATGTCGAGCATCCGAACCCGTGGAAACTGGAGGAGGAGTCATCAGCACGCTGGATGTTCCCCTGAACCTCGACGGGAACAGCAGGAACGCCTTTCATCCACGGCTGACGCAAGTCCGAAAGAAGTGCGTCGCCACCGCCAACGCGCTGCCCGTCATCCCCAACTCGGGCATCGGAGGGCGTTGAGGGGCGGACACAAGCACGCCCCCCCACGTCACCAGCCTCATCGCCGAGCCGCCATTGCTACGGACGGAGTGCGTGAACGATGTCGTCGATTCCTCGTGCAGACGCGACGCTCGACTGAGTGCGCGCCTGCGCTCGACAACGGGCACCTCCTGCCATTGTGCTGCGCCAGCGCCGGCCCTGGCGCGGGAGGCGGCCGACCACAAGGGCTGCAACGTGAGGGGGGTCAATTGCCGCTAGCAACAAGTTCGGTCGCTTGACCACCATCGTGGCACTATCCCGCGGCCGCGTGGTCGGCGCATCATCCGACCGACGACCACCACGGAGGGCCGCGCGCTTAGTACGTCGGGCAGCGCCTTCGACAGGTCAATGCGACGGTTAGAACACGCCTAGCCGATTGCCTCGGCTCCCCCGTCGGGGCCCGAATGATGCGTCGGCCAGCGTTCGGGCTACCCGGAGGACAACGACAACGCAGACGTACTCCGCGCTGCGGAACTGACCGGCTCGGCGACACGCTCAACCGCAGTAGGACCCCGGCGCTCTGCTGGACTACGGGTCCTGCTCCTGGCGTGGCTTCCGAACTGGAGCACACCGAGTGGCCTGGATGCTCGCCAACGGCTACGAGATCCCGGGGACCTTGGTCGTCGACCATCTGTGCGAGGTCAAGTGGTGCGTCAACGGCTACCGCCACCTCGAGGTCGTGACCTTCGGGGGGAACACCAGCCGGCAGCGCCGCCGTAGTCCCGAAGACTGCCGCACAGCAACGAGCTTCGAGCCACCGTGGGAAGACCGCTGGTATCCGTTCGGACGCCGGCTCTATGCCGAAGACGGCGAACGGCTGGCCTAGCGCGCCAAATGCAGCCAGCACTGGGCGTGCTTACTCTGTTTCGGACGTGTCACTCTGGAGAAGCGCGTTGAGTCGATCCGTCGCGCGCTGCATTTTGGCGGCTCGGTCTTTCAGTACCTCCGAAGTCAGGGTCCAGATGTGTTCCAACAGGGACAACACGACCTCCCGCAACACCGCCGCGACCTGACCATCGGGAGTCAGCGTGCTCGGCAGAAAAGGCGCACAGTTTGGATCCTCGGCGCGATCCTCTGGGCTGACTTTGGGGAACGCCTTGAGCATTCGGGCAAGTGCCGCGGAATCAACCTCGAACTCAAGGTTATGGGCCAGCTTATTCCTTACGGCATTTAGTGCAAGTAGCGGCTCACCCCCTAGATGCAGGGTGCCCTGCGCCCGGGCGAGCGCCACCTTAGAAGGAAATGGGAGTCGCTCCAACTCCCGCCACTCATCTGGGAGCTCAAGGTCCGCGCGGATGAGATCGACCAACGCTGTCTCGATCCACAGATGCCCCTTGAGCAGCACCCCCGTGGCGTCATCGGGTGATAGATGCGCTTGGAGCACTGCAAGGTCCACGTGCGGGCGCTTCGCTCGTCCTCCTCCGCCGCTCACGAGGTGAGGCGGCAGGACGGCTTGATCAGGACAGGCGTCGTCACCCTCCGAGCCTATCGGAGACCTCGGACCGCAGAGGGACCAGCGGCGGAGCCGCAAAAGCGTGCACTCTCAGCCTATGAGATGTTGCCTCGCGCTGTTGGAAGCCTGCTAGTAGTCCTCGTAGCCGGCGTACTCCTCTCGCATCCACTGCTCGTACTCGTCCCTCACGCGGCCATCCTCATAGGTGGCTGTACCCGCAGCGTTGAAGAAGTTGGACAGCCGGAGCATCGAATCATGAAAGGCCGCTAGGTCGATCCACGGCAGCCTGCCGAGGCTCGGAGTTTTGTCGTTCCTGGTGGAGTAGCGGAACTCCTGGTTGGTCCTGTCAGTGTCGTGAAGTTGCAACAGCAAGTCCTCCACGGCATCAAGGTCGCCTGTGTCGTTTGGGCTCGTCGCTTCCAAGCGCCGCCGTACGTCCCTCCACAGCTTCTGCAGGTCGTGGGTGGCGGGAGCCTTGACTGGCTCCCGCTGATAGCGCTGAAGCTCCATAAGAAGACTCTTGAGCTGTAGTTCCACGTGGTGACGCCAGCACATCCCGAACGGGAAGAGGATCATGTCCTGGTCTTGGCCCGTCTGCTTGACGTGCTTGAACATCAACTCGGCGGCGAGTCGGAACCCAGCGACATACGGGTAAGTGGACATGTCCGGCGAGTGCTGCCACTGCAGGAACGCATGAAACCTGTGCGCGTTCCCGCCGGACAAGATGTTGAGACCAGGCACCGGCCAGACATGGCCGTCCGAGTACGAGTCATCGTCCATTGACCGAGTCTGCGGGACATACGCGTGCGTTGCACCGAGGCGCGCGGGCTCGAAACGACAGAAGCCCCCGGACGCAGATCCGAGAGCTTCTGATCGTTGGCCCGCTACAAGCTACGTTCGCTGTTTGTGGAACTAACAATAGTGATAAGCCGGAGGGGCTAAGAACCACCCGAAGCGCCGGTGACGGAGCCGAGTAGGGGGGGGCCGTCGGCGCCAAGCAGCTTGAACACATTGGAGTTTGCGGTCAGCCCGTGGTCTTCTCGGGGAGGCAACGCAATCCGCGTGGAGCGTGTCGCATGATCACTTGAAGTCGCCCCTGGCGTTAATGCCCTCGCGCCGGGCATCCGCACGTTGGAGGTCTCCCTCATCCGAGCGTGGAGAACCGGCGTCGCCTGTTCGGGGAGCGATCCGATGACGACTCTGAGGAGCCGTGAGCGTTGCTTCCCGCCACTGCACATGCTGGCTGAGCCTGACCGCGAGCGCGATGACCGCGGCCGAGGCCAGCGAGTCGGGGAGAAAGCCTGCTCCCCCGTACGCGAACTGTTCTGCGCCAGACAGCTGCCCAGTTCTACCGACGCTTCTCCCTGGGAACTTGAGGATGACTTGGAACGCGACGGCGGCTTACCCCTACGCCGACCGTGAACGGGCGACGTGCGGGCTACGCGCCCAGCTACGCGAGATCGTGGCTACGGCCGGCGCTGGCACTCCCGAATAGTCAACGTCGGAGTTGGATGGGCCGGTCGAGATAACTGGTGCGCACGGACGCTCGTGGTTCGTGTGGACCGCCAGCGTGGAGGCGGTCATCGCACCGTACGGGAAGGCCATCCGGGCGCGTAGGCCATGCGCCTGTACACGAAAACACCCGCCAACCACTTAGTCGCGGGTTTCCGATCCCCCACCGCACTTGGCCGGGACATGCGCACAGATGTACCTTAACGGTCGGGTTGAGGTTTGACCGTCGGGTCGGGTCGGGTCGCCGGTCGAGAGGAGGCCGCCGACCGTTGGGCCCAGGCGGTGCCTTACCGATTAGTGGGGTTACCGGCCTGGGTGCCGCCGGAGACGGAGATGTTGAGGCCGGCCGCGACGGCGGCCTCGAGGAAGCGGGCGGCCTGCCCGGTGATCGTGCCGAGGGCGACGAGCTCGAGGCTGTGGGCCTGCAGTACGAACTTGCGGTGTTGACGGCCATGTGCCGCCGGGGTATGTCGGGGTTGAGCACATGCAGCCGGGAGCCGTCGGTTATCTTCCCGTCTACCACCGGCTCAAGGTTCGGCTGCCGCTCCGGCCTGCACAGACATCCCGACTCGCAACTTCGCGAGGCGTCAAAAACCGTCAGAGACGCAGCGCTCGGGTCAGCCGCATCTGCCATCCGACTCCACAGACGCTCAGAGACACGGCTGCCCAGCGCCCAGAGGTGTCGGTGACTGTCTGCGAGACTTCGAGACTTCGCGGTCGACGGAGGAGGTGGAGCGTGGCACTAGTGGTGACGGGACAACTACGCCACCGCCAACTACAACCCCACGAGGTCATGCAAGCGCTTCGAAAGCGTTTACCGAACATCGTCCCAGCGGCTCAAGATTTCGTGGTCCAGCGCCCCAACTCAACTGTCACGTTTTTCTGCAACACCACGTCCACACTGGATTTCACTGTCGCAGCGAAAGCGACCAATATCCCCGCCCCAGCGCGCGTTACGGTGCTCGTACGAGAGACTGACAGTCTCAACGCTGTCTTGGTCCCCGCCCTTTCGCAAGCGTTTCGTAAGGCGGAGGTCGAGTACTGCATCATGGAGGACGATCGCTCCCGCAGGGAGCTTCTCTCTTGGCGTCGGGAACCTCCGCTGACCTCCAGGCCCGCACGACTTTCCTACATCATTTGCGTAATACTGCTGGCCCTCGGCGCGGCCCTACTCTACAAACAATTCGAGCAGCCACCGAGCGATACTCGGACCTTCAACGTTGTCTCACTGACCTTGGCGATCGGACTCCCTGTCCTTACCATCCCGTTACCCTTTATTTTTGAACATCTGAGGGTCAAAGATTGTGGGCGTTGGTCCGTTGCTCGCATGGGCGGAGAGACGACATGACCCGCTTCGACCAGCCTCCCTGGGAGCAGACTCATCAACGACTCGTTGACACACTCCAGGAGGCCGGATGGGAACCCAAGGACGGAATAGCGCCAGACGGCTGGGAACCGGACCTTGTGGCCGTAGACGGTCGCGGTACCCTTCTCTGCGTTGACGTGAAAGTCGGGACCCGCCCCCTGCATTCCGAGGTCCTCAACCGACTAGCTCGCGCACAGGACGATTTGGCTGCGTCCTGGCCGGGCCGCTCCGCCGTGATGCTTTTGACCACCAGCCCCATCAGTGCTCGCCTAGATTCCGCCTTCGCAGCCCGGGGTGTAATCGTCTTGCCAGTGCGCGACGCGCGACACATGCCGAGCGCACTGCGGTCAGCGATTGTGCCCCTGACACGCGAAGGTGGAGTAAGGGAATCTGGGGCAAGAAAAAGCCTGACAAACGAGATCGCAGTGGCTCTCGACGACGAGGATTATCGCAAAGCGATCGATCTATATCAGACGGTCCTCGACAAGCAGCGGCGCGCACTCGGCCCCAGTCACCCCATCATGTTCGACACGATGGGGCGCCTCGGAAGCCTTCTGGTCCGCGTTGGACGATCCGACGACGCGCTGAAAGTGATGACGGACCTTCTTCAACGGCAGCTACAAGCCGTTGGACCAGACCACCCAAGCGCCCTAGAGACCGAAGCGCGTCTCGCCTCGACATACATCCAGACAGGGCGCTCGGCTGACGCATTGACGCTCCTTGGGCGATTGATTCCGCGAATGAACGACGTGCTGGGCGAGTGTGACGTCCGAACCCTGGAGGCGCGCTTCGCATACGCCTCGGTCCTGCGGAGCCTTCTCCGCTGGAATGAGGCTTTGGCATCGTATGAAGATGTCTTACAAGACCAGATCGAGACATTCGGACCGGATCATCCAACAACACTCCGCACGCGCCGGAGTATCGTGTCAGTGTTGACTGCGATCGAAAGCTCAAGGGAAGCACTTGATCAGTCCACGGCCTTACTGCAAGACGAGTCCCGAGTCCTTGGTCCTGATCATCCAATAACATTGGACACGCGTGGTTATCATGTTGGCGCCCTGGCCAGCCTCGGCTGGCACGACCAGGCGCTGACCGCGGCGAAAGACCTGCTGGCGGACCGTGAACGAGTTCTGGGCCCTGCGCATAGCTCAAACTCGTGGCTTCGACAACTGATAGCGGACTTGGACCAGCAGACAGACAGTCGCTAGCTCCGCTCCGTTGGCGATCGAGCGCCCCCCCACCCCCCGCAGGAGCAAACCTAACCCGTACGAATCATCAGCGCGCCGGTGCGTCAGTGACAACTAGTGCCGGGTCAGGCAACCTTCGCCCTCTTGATGGTTTCGGCTCGGCGGACGACCTTGCGGAGCGTGGGATCGGTGATGTGCCGGTTCCGCCAGGCGATGTAGCGGCGGATCATGCTGGCCTGCTCGCGGTGGGTCTCGTGGTCGGTGCCGTCGAGGGCGAAGTAGCGCAGGGCGGTGAACTGCGCCTCGATCCGGTTGAGCCAGGAGCCGTAGAACGGGACGTAGGCGAGCTCGACGTTGTTGGCGGCGGCCCACTGTCCGACGCGGTCGTCGGTCTTGGTGGACAGATGTGGGCTGAAGTTGTCCAGCACGATCGCGATGCGCACGTCGGCCGGGTGCAGTGAGCGCAGGTAGCGGCAGAAGGACAGGGACTCGGTGCGGCCCTTGCGGATCTTGACGTGGCCGTAGAGCCGGTCGGTGGACAAGTCGTAGCCGGCCAATAGGTGCCGCACGCCGTGCGGGCGGGTGTAGGTCGCCCGCCGGCGCGGCCGATCCTGGTCACCCTTTCCGGAGGCGGCTGGCGCCCACTGCTTGCCGGGGTGGGGCTGCAGGTTCAGCGGCCCGAACTCGTCGACGCAGAAACGACGGTCGGGTCATCGGGGCCGGGTGCGGCCTTGCCGTCGGCGATGGCGTAGAGCTCCAGCACCCGGTTCTTCTTGGCCTCATAGTCAGGATCGGTGCTGGTCTTCCAAGGCTTGACGGCCTGGAAAGGAGATACCTTGGTCGCGCAGCAGCGTGCGCAGGCCCCCTCGTGGGAGATGTCGTCGACCACCCCCTCGGCGACCAGGAAGTCAGCCAGCTTCGACAGGCTCCAGACCGAGAACGGCAGCCCGTGATCGGCCGGACGACCCAGTGCGATCTTCTTGATCTCCGCCCGCTGAGCCAGGTCGAACTTTGGTGGCCGACCGCCGGCGTACCTCGGCTTCAGCGAGTCGAACCCGTCGGCGTTGAACTTGTGCATCACGTCCCGTACCCGGTCGGCGCTGCTGAACGTCACCTCGGCGATCTGCGGCACTGCCATGCCTTGGGCCGACAGCAGCACCATCTGCGCTCTTCGCCAGGTCACCACCGACCCGCTGCTACGGCGCACGATCTGCAGCAGCCTGTTGCCCTCGTCGTTGCTGATTTCGCGGACCTGCACGCGATGGACCATCTCGCATCTCCTGCGGGGAAGACAGGATCAGACGAGCCCCACGGTCGACACACCGAGGGCCTCAGCCAAGAACCCCGGCGGGCGTGTCACCGAAGTGGGGCGAAGGTTGCCAGCCGCGGCACTAGGCGCCCTCCTCGCCGAGTAGCCAGCTCGCCGGGCGTCTCCTCTCCCGAGACTCCCGTGCTCAACCGCTATGAGGTGGCGAGCCCGACCCCCGTCCGAACCGCATCGACGCCACGCCGCGCCGTGACGCCACAGACCCACGGCTAGGGCTTCGTCGGCACCTTGGGCCGGGCCACGACGGCGACCACGTTGCCGGAACCGGCGGGACGGTGGCGGAGGTCTGGCCGCAGATGTAGCGGGCGCGCAATGGGGCCCGCCTCCTCGCGGAGGAGGGTGCCCTCGGTAGAGGCCGGGGCCTAGAGCCGAGTCGACAACTGAACGACGGTGGCGTGGTGACGTGGGCCGCTGTCGCGTCTCACTTCGCCTTGCTCGCGCGCACCAGCGCCGCGATGGCGACAGGGAAGAGGACCACCTCGATCGCGTTGGCGAGGTCTCCGACGATCTCTTCGAAGTTCGGATGTAGCTGCGCTAGCAGGTAGACCATGCTGACCGCGAGCGTGACTGCTACGACCTGGCTCGGTGAGGACCTAGCGATGCGGACCAGGGCCTGAAGGCCGGCTCGACCTTGTGACCTAGCAGTCAGCAGTGCCAGGCGCAGCGCCTCCAGGAACTGGCGCGCGTCGGCTTCCTCCGCGATCCCACGTGGGAGGGCGATCGTGTGGACGGTGCTTTCGGCGTAGTTGGACGCGATGATTCCGGCGAAGGTCGACTCATAGCGGGAGGAGAGTGAGCCGAGGGCGAGCTTCGCGGAGCTGTACTCGCTCATCACCGAGGAGAGCGAGCCGAGGGCCGAGTCGAGGCCGTGGGTGGCGAGCTTCGCGGAGCTGTACTCGCTCATCACCGAGGACAGCGAGCCGAGGGCCGAGTCGAGGCCGTGGGTGGCGAGCTTCGCGGAGCTGTACTCGCTCATCACCGAGGACAGCGAGCCGAGGGCCGAGTCGAGGCCGTGGGTGGCGAACTTCGCGGAGCTGTACTCGCTCATCACCGAGGACAGCGAGCCGAGGGCCGAGCCGAGGCCGTGGGTGGCGAACTTCGCGGAGCTGTACTCGCTCATCACCGAGGACAGCGAGCCGAGGGCCGAGCCGAGGCCGTGGGTGGCGAACTTCGCGGAGCTGTACTCGCTCATCACCGAGGACAGCGAGCCGAGGGCCGAGCCGAGGCCGTGGGTGGCGAACTTCGCGGAGCTGTACTCGCTCATCACCGAGGACAGCGAGCCGAGGGCCGAGCCGAGGCCGTGGGTGGCGAACTTCGCGGAGCTGTACTCGCTCATCACCGAGGACAGCGAGCCGAGGGCCGAGCCGAGGCCGTGGGTGGCGAACTTCGCGGAGCTGTACTCGCTCATCACCGAGGACAGCGAGCCGAGGCCGTAGCTGGCGACGCTGGCCCTAGTGGTGCCGAGGACGGTGTCGGCCATCCTGCTCGTGCCGAGGACGGTGTCGGCCATCCTGCTCGTGCCGAGGACGGTGTCGGCCATCCTGCTCGTGCCGAGGACGGTGTCGGCCATCCTGCTCGTGCCGAGGACGGTGTCGGCCATCCTGCTCGTGCCGAGGACGGTGTCGGCCATCCTGCTCGTGCCGAGGACGGTGTCGGCCATCCTGCTCGTGCCGAGGACGGTGTCGGCCATCCTGCTCGTGCCGAGGATGCTCTCGGCGATGCTGGCCCTGGATTTCAAGACGGTGTCGAACGCGGTCGACGTCTCCCCCGCTGGATTGTCGAAGTCAATCTCGTCCAGGTCCAGTCTCGGAGGTAGGGCGTCCTCCGCGGGGTCGCCGGTCGATGGATCCTCGGTGGACTCGACGGGCATCGCTACGTCCTTCGTCTGCAAACGACAGGTCTTCTGGAGTGCTAGGTTACCGCCGGGTACTGACAGTTTCGGTCCCCGAAGAGGGCGCGAGCGGCGAGGCGGATCGTCCGGCGGAGTGCGGAAGTTTCCTCTTCGCATCTGCTCGACCCCGTGCAGTACCTAATAGACCGGCTCGACCGGGCTGCGACGTCGATCCTGGTGCACTGCTTCACCGGGCCGGTCTGCGCCTCATCGCGACTGCAGTTGCACCAAGATCAAGAGCCACACACGTCTTGCATCTCGGTCGGCAGAAGGCGTTGTAACAGGTTCCTGGAGGTCGGCGCTCACGGCCCGAGCGTCACCAGCAGGGAAGCCAGCACCACGCCCAACGAGTCAAGGGATGCGGCATACGAGCCGTAGCTGCGCGTGGTCCATCCCGCCAGCTCGTTGGCAGCGCAGGCGCGCCGAGGCGGTCGCATCGCTTCTACGAGCCGAGCTACTCAGGCAGCTGGGGGTCCTCGTCGTCGTCGGTGTTCCAGGGCATCGCTTCCAGCTCCGTGATCGACGGCCGGAATCGGGAGTCCTCGAGGCGCAAGCGCACCACCTCACGAGTGAACCAGTCGTTCGCTTCGGCACGCTCTTGAAAGCTCTCGCTGATCGCGATGCTGCCGTTGACGTAGACCTGAACGACGAACTCCTTCGTAGGCTGCCACCAGACCATGGAGGCGCCCCATCGACGGGGCGCTTCGTCGTCCAGCCAGTCGGGGCCTCTCTCGAAGGTCAGCCGGGTCATCTGTGGGTGTTGGACGGTTGGGTCCGTCAGCGTTCCGGGGTCGGGTAGTGCGAGCTGGTACTCCTTGAGGTCCTTGTTGCGGCAGTTCGCCCAGGTGGCGTAGCCACGAATTTCAGGGTCATCGGAGTGCCCGCGGTGCTTGCCGCCCTGAGTCCCCCGGCCGCAGTGCCAGCAGCGACTCCACCCCTCACCCGCGTCTACGGGGGTCGCGGTCGGTCGCGAGGTCGTCACGTGCCCCAGTAGGTCTTGCAGGCGTGCGTGCCGTCAAGATGGTCTGCTGCATGAGCGGGTGGCACCCGGCCCCGCCCTACCCGTGAGCCGACCGGCCACCGGCGACGGTCAGTGAACTGGGGAAGCGGCAGCTCAGAACATCGGGACTTGTCCCGCGGGGGGATCCGCTTCCGGGACGACGGCAGTACCGTCTGCTGGCCGACGGGCCGGTCGACGTGCGGGACTCTGACACGAAGCTTCGGGAGGCCGCGCGACGAGTCGCCTGTCCGATTTTCACTGACCTGCCGGGGCGACAGACTGCTGGTCAACGCCTTGTCCGCGTGCTTGCGCTTCCGGCTGGCGACTGCCGTCATCGAGCGGTTCGGCAGTCCACCCGCTGCCGAGCAAGGGCCGTCCATCGCGTTGGATGACGCCCTCGAGCCCGAGATCGCGCCGGACGGCGTCATACAGCGCGAGTTCGGTGTCGTTGTAGGTCTCCTGTAGGTCGTAGAACTGGTCGTCGTCGGCACCGTGCCGGGTCAGGTGACCCCAGCGCCAGCACGCGGAGTAGGCCGCATCGGCCGCGGCGAGGACGGGCGGGGAGGCGTACACGCGAAGGTGTTCGAGCTTGCGTGCCGTGGCCATGTTCCATTCGAACGGCAGCTCCCCATCGTCCTCCTCCGGCGGGGGGCTCAGGCCCATCCCATGGTCGTAAGCGGTGCGGGACATCTCGCGCAGCGACTCGTAGAACGACACGTAGGCCTCGCGGCGGTGCTCGAAGTTGCGCAGGGCGTCTTCTCGCTGCCAAAGCTCGCGCTGCCGGATGCGATCTCGTTGCCACGTGGCGAGCTCACGTCGATCGGAACGCCGCTGGGCAATCAAAGACTCCGGCAATGGTCCCTGTCACGGTGCCAAGCAGGCCGATTCCGGCGACGACCAGCGGCACCCACAGCGGAGTCACGCGACCGGCCTCCCTTGCTCGTGCACCACAAGGTAATCCCGGCACCGCCTCCGGTCCCGCCGGCATCGCGGTGCGCCCGGTGCGCGCCACCACGCAGCGAACTGTCGGACGCCGACACCCGGGGACACTGGCCTGGACCCTGCGCGGACTGAAGAAGAGAGCGGCGCACCGCAAGCGAACCTCTGCCGGGACGCCAGTGCCCGGTTCTGCTGATGAGCGGATGAACCAGGCGTTGACTTGGCGGCGTCAGGGTGAGCGGACGGCGCCTACCGTCGCACCTCATTCAAATCCTGCTCCAGCGACCTCCGCAGCGCGCGGTGGCGATTACGGCTGTTCGCCGTCCGCGCCCCGCCGCCGCACATGGCCAGTGAGGGGAGGTCAGGCGTCGTCCGGGACGGCTCCCTGCGTCGGCGAGAACGGTCCGCACCGGGCCCCGTTGACGAGTACGCAGCCGGCCTCCGTGAGCGCGGCGACGGCAAAGAGGTACCGGCGAGCCGCGAAGCCTAGCACTAGTGCGCCGGGCGAATGTCGCACGGGCACGTCGGAGAGTCGCGCTGCGGCCGTCCCCGCCATAGCCGTGGCGGCGAGCAACTTGAGGACGCCCAGCGGCGCGAGGGCAGGTGCGTGGAGCAGCGCGATGGGCGTGAGCACAGGAGCGGCCAGCCAGTCCCACAGCAGCTCGGCGCGACGGATCGTTCGCGACGGCTCGTCGAGCTCGCGCGTCGCCTGGACGTCGCCGTAGAACCAGCGGCGGGCTTGCCGAACGTACTCACGGAAGCCGTCAGGGCTTAGCGCTCTGTCGGCGTCCGGGCTCAGCCCGACCCGCTTTCCCTGCGCCGAGATTCGGTACCCGTAGGCGAGGTCCTCCGCGGTTGCCGACTCATCCAGAGGCTCTCGTTCCAGGAGTTCGCGCCGGATCGTCACCCCGTGCCCCACGAGATACCACCGGCGTCCCAGCCACTTGCCGCTTTCGTACGTGACGCCCCACCAGGTCTGGGCGAGGGCCACCCCGTTCCAGAACGGGCTCTCGCCGGCCGGGCGGTACACGCAGCGCCGGGTCACGACGTCGAGGTTGGCCGCCCGGCGCCCGATGGCGAGACGCGCCGTGGCGGGGGCCGAGTCAACATCGTAGACGGTGATCCAGTCGGTCGGCGGGATCTGCCGGACCGCCCAGTTCACCTGGGCGGCCTTGCCCGCCGCTGTCCGCGGCGCCACGACGACCTGCGCCCCCGCGGCGCCAAGGGCCTCGGCCGTGCCGCAGCAGTCCCGCGCCGAGGCCGCGAACCACAGCGCTCCTCCGCTCCCCATCCGGCTGTGGTGCTCCAGCGACCTGACCGCCTGCTCCGGGCAGTCGAGCACGGGGACGACCACGGCCTCGCTGCCCGGGACCTCGTACGCTGGCCCGGCGGTCCGTCGCCAGGCGACGACGGCGAGGATCGCCCGGCGGGCCGAGACGAGCTGACCTGCCACGAGGACCAGCACCCAGCCGCGGCAGGCTGGACGCTGGAGACAGCGGTTCACGGACGCCCTTCGGAGGGCTTCTGCGGGACGCCCCGGACGCCGGCTGCCAGGCCGTCCGCAAGCGCCCGCAGGAATGCGTGGCCGAAGGTCGTGTCAGGTTCGAGGACGTTGCCCTCCGCCCATTCGTTCCACGACTTCACGAAGACGATCCGCGGCGCGGGCTCCGCAAGCTCGCGGGCCCGGGCCCGCGCGACGGCGCGCTGGAACGTCTCCGGATCCGGTTCGTGAAGGACGACGCCGCGCGCGCCGCTGCGCGGGGTGTTGTCGAACCCCGGCACGACGCAGGGATGCTGCCGGATGTCGGCGGGGATCCCGTCGAGCAGCCACTGGGCGTACCGGTCGTCGTAGGGAAACACGCGCGGCTGTTGGCGCAGCGGCGGCACGGGGAACACGTCGGCGAGCCAGTCGTCCGCGGGAGGAGGCGGCGGGTTCCAGACGGCCGCGTCGACGCCGGACCGCGGGTCGTGCACCCACCCGCCGGCGGCCTCTCCGACCAAGTAGAGCCCCGGCAGGCCGTGCTGCTCAGCCAGGTCCCTCCAAAGTGAGGTGAACGCGGCAAGATCCGGGACGGTTGAGGGCCTATAGAGGTAGATCACAGGCTTGTCGTCGACGGTCAGGTACCGCGGGTCCCGCAGGTGCGGAAGCAGGTACAGGAAATGCGCCGTGTCGTCTTCCCGGCCAAGGTACAGCTGGCGCTGCAGCACCTCTTCACCTCGTCCGTGCCAGGCGCCCGTCCAGTCCTCGTTCGCCCAGCCGAGGCAGTACCGGTGAGGGATCTCGGAATCGGCGATCAGATCGTCGAGCGGGCGGTGGAGGAGCCTGGTCCCTGCGCCGAACCAGTAGTGCCAGTAGCAGAACGCCGTCACCCCGTGGCGGCGGGCGAGATCCCACTGCTGGACCCGCGTCTCCTTGACCCGCAGATCGTAGAAGCCGAGGTCGGCAGGCAATCGCGGCTGTGCGTGCCCAAGGAACAGGGGCCGGGCGGCGGCCACGTGGGTCCACTCCGTGAAGCCCGGGCCCCACCACCTGTCGTTCTCCGGTATTGGATGGAACTGAGGCAGAAAGAACGCGACGACGTCGACCAAGGGGGGCGGCTCCTCGGAGGTTCCAGCGGACCGGCCGGTCATGCCGGGAAGACGCGCTGCTGCCAGACCGGCCACGCCCATCCGGGCGCGTCCCGCAGCGGCCTCGTCCCCCGGACCAAAAGGCCCTCATGGCCCGCCCCGGAGCCCGGCGCACCGAACGGCACGTCGACCGGATGCATGGTTGACGCGGTCGTGCCGGTCTCCGTCACGTGGTCCCCCGCCCTCCGGTAGCGGTTCACCGCGGCGTGCCGCCAGCGGCCGGAACGGTTGCCGGGCGACCCGTGCAGCAGGAGTCCGCCGAAGATCAAGATGTCGCCTGCGGCGCCCTCGACGGCGACCGCGTCGCTGGTCCGGACGTCGAGCGCGAGGTGGCTGTCCGAGTCGTCGTGTGGGCGCAAACCGCCGAGGTGGGAACCCGGGACGACGTGCAGCGCGCCGGACTCGACCGTCGTGTCCTGGACGTACACCAGCGCCGCGAACTGGCCCGGCCCGGCGTGGCGGAAGAAGGCTTCGTCCTGGTGCCAGTGCTTCTCCGTTCCTGACTCTGGCGCCTTCACGAAAGCCTGCCCCTCGCCGAAAAGCTCGATGGCGGGACCGAGGACGTGCTCGAGGACGTTTAGGACCTGCGGTTCGCACGCGACGGAAAGCATGGCTGCGCTGGTGCGGTAGGTCAGCTGCAGCTGCGTCAACGCGCGGCGGTCCGCTGACCATAGTGATCCGTCCGTGCCGTGCCAGCCGGACGGGCACGCCGAGCCGTCGTCGCGCGAGGCCGCCGCCTGCTCGCTCAGCGTTGCGAGGTCGTCGGCGAGCTGGCGGACTTGCCCCGCCGCCCCGCCTCGCAGGACGACGAAGCCGTCGTCACGGAGCGATGCGGCGGCCTCCGCCGCCGTCGGGCGCTCAGCCATCGTTGCCCCTTTCGTCGGGCAGTCCGGAGAGGATCGCCGTGGCATGGCGTAGGTAGTCGGCGTACCGGATCACCCGTGTATCCAGCAGGTGGGTGAGTCCGCAGAGGGTCTCGTAGGCGCGTTCTGAGTCCGGCACGGCCAGACGCACCCCGTCGGCGGTGTCGACGAAGAGCGCGCCCAGGCAGCGCCTGTCGAGCGGCAGGGCCCGCAGGTACGGCGCTTCGATTGTGCAGGACCTTCCAGTGCGTCGGTTTGCCTGGAGCTCCGACAGGCCGTGCTCGCTGACGAAGCTCACCCATACAGCGGCCCACGCCAGCTCCGCAAGCAGCGGGTCTCCGGTCTGCAGAAAGTGCGACCCCTCGTGTATCCACTCGAGCGCGAGGGCGAACTCGGCGAGCCCGGCCGGGCCGTTAGCCTGGACGAGGTCGTCGATCTGGTCCGCTTCGAGGAACGCCAGGAAGCCCGGCCCGTTGATGGCGGGCGGCCCTGGGAAGTACACCGAATGGCGGTACAGATCCGTCAGGGTCATTTCACTCGGCAGCCTGAACAGCCCGCCGTCGCAGATGCCGTACCGGCTCAGATGGCGCGTCCAGGCGTCGACCAGGTCGCGGAGACGCCGCGACGGCCTGAACGGCTCGTCCAGGGCCGCAGGGGGGAACGCGGCGCCGACGGCCGGATGGCTCTGCAGCCAGCCTGCGAGCTGGGCAGGGAAGTCCGGCGCCTTGTGCCTGAACGGGATCAGGTCGCCCAGCAGGACGGCCGCATCCGTGTGGCCTTGGTCCCGGTACATCCGGTACCCGACCCTGTCGGCCCAGTAGCCCGGCATCACGGAGCTGCGCCCCGGATCGAAAGCCGCGACCGTGTCGGCCCAGGCTTGCGACGCGGCCGCCCGGAACGCCATCGGCCGGTAGGCCGACGTGTAGGCGGCTTCGGCGACCCCGGAGAATCGCCGACCCGGACTATCCATCGGTCGTCTTCGTCCGGAGCTGAAGGCCGCCGGCCGCTAGCAGGCTCACCCGCCGCCTCTGGAACTGGTATGCGTTCTCGCGAGCGCCGCGGGTTAGCAGGAAGAACACGAGCGAGGCTACCGCGGCGACCGCCGCAGCGCCCGCGACGCCGGCGGCCGCGCCGCTCGCCGACCCCTCGCCGTAGGCCACGGCCATCAAGGGCGGCAGCGCAAGCCCCAACGCGAGAACGGAGTTCCGCTGAAACTCCATGTAGTACCAGTAACTGTCCTTGAGCTGGGCCATGCGTTCGCCGGTCACGGCCGGGTGGAGCAGGTAGTCGACGTTGAGGAGCTTGGCCTCTGCGGCCGCTTCGTCGTCCGTCAGCGGCGGCCATCCAAACTCGGCTCGGCTCCGACGCCAATGATCCAGCTTGATTTCATCCTCCAGGGCCGAGAGCGCGTCCATGTTCCGCTGGCGCTCCCCGGTGCGGTTCCGCCGCGGGCGCTGCAGCCGGAGGAAGACGAGCATGTTGCTGAGCAGACCCAGGAACAGGCTCGCAGGAACCAGAACCGTGGCGGCGAGGCCCACGTTCCGGGCCAGCACGTCGTGCAAGAAGGTCTCCGGTGGCGCGCCGATCGACGCGACCAGGTCGTAGTAGCCGACGAACGACAGCGCCATGATCAGGCCGGGCAGGAAGGTCTTGATCAGCCGACTGAAAGCCATCCCGCCGAGCATTGCCCCTCCTTGGCGATTGGCCGATCACGACGCTGCGCCAGACGTTACAGACCGGCCGCCGGCGGCCGCTGGCCGCTGGCCGGTGGTGGAACGGACCTTGTAGGCGGCCTCGGTGCTCTTGTACCGGCGGGGCGAGAGTTGCACCTGCGACGCTCGCGAGCCGTCGCTCTTTGACCGCCGGGCGCGGCTGCAAGTCAGCGCGGCCGCACCGGCCGGAATTTGCGGCTCCGCCCCGGGCAGTAGGCGGTTAACGGAACCTACTCGAGTCTGGCTGCGCCTGACGGACACGGGAGCCGAGGGGCGGCGCGTACGTCGGCCGCGCTGCGACAGAACAAGTCACGTTGGAGTTGCCCTACCGGGATCGGCTGCCGGACGTCTGCGGGCTAGCGAGCCGAAACGTGTCTGTCAGCAAACACGAGTGGCGGACCGGCCGGCGCAGTCGTGCCTTGGCTCAAGCCCTCTAGAGCCGATTTCGGCCACCGCCCGGTTAGCGATCGGGCGCCAGCCGGTACGCAGCGGCCACCCTGGGGGGCGTTGCCATCATCGATCGTTCGTCGCAATCTCCTACTGTCGCTGTACCCGATTCCCGACTGCCGGTCCTCAGACCGGTGCTGGTGCACCCGGCCGCGTACGTCTCAACAAGTGGATCAAGATCGGCACGCTTACCTCGATCGTGTCCGGCCTCGCAGCACTCGCTGCCTACTTGGAAGGAGGTACGACCATGATCGCTAGCGCTGCAGTTAACCTCGCTGTCGCCATCGGCGTCGCGGTCGGGGGTCGGGTAGGGGGCAGCAGCCCGCTGACGTAGGCGTTCGCCCTGCGTGGTGGACTTCGGTCGCTCACGGCTGACTAGAGGCTGTCGCGGTGCCGATCGTCGATCGGGTCTTCGATGCTCGTAGCCGCTGGCGGATTCCGCGGCCTTGCTGCTTGGGCGAATCCGTGCAGCGGGTGCATGGTGGCGATCGACGGTGCGTGTCCGATTCGAGGGATACTCGCGCCGTGAACTGGAGCACCGCAGTAGCGACGTCCGTCGCCGTGAGCGGCGCCGTTGTTGCCATCGTTGGGTCGATGTTCACTTTCCTGTCCAACAGGAGGGGGCAGTACGACAACGTCCTGATCGAGACGGCCAAGCTGACGTCGGGGGACACGGCTCGGGCTCGGCACGTCATCGGCTCGGTGCTAGAAGCGCATCATGCGCCGGCACACGGCGGTCCGGTGCCCCTGAGCAACGAGGCGATGCAGGCGTACTTCGACGTCCTCTGGACCTTCGAGCGGCTCTATGCCCTTCACACTTCCCTTCGCCCCCTCGTGCTGAGAAGCCGGCTGTCGGGACCGCAGCGCCTACTGCTGCTGAGCATCAACGGCTCGATCGTCACATGGCTCGACTATGAAAAGCGAGTGGGCGACTCGGTCCGGTCGCACGCCAGCAGTGAAGGGCTTAGACGCCTCGGACGAGAGCTGGCCCGACTCGGCCAGCAAACTCGATGACCGCGGGCGTCTCATAAGCCGAACCCCTAACGGTGATGTTGCAGGTCAAGTCGTGAGCCATCTGCTGGCGTCCCGTATGACCCGCCCGCGAACATGCCCGATGAGGGGGCGGTTTCCGGACAGCTCAGCCGCCGAACTGCGCGGATAGCGGCCGCGATGCGGACGGCCGCGCAACTCGCCGACCACTCCTCCGTGCAGCGTCACGTGCCTGCCGATGTCAATCACTTCAACACCGGCTTCGAGACCCCAAGGGCGCCGACCGAGGCTCACGTCGCCTCTCGGCCAGCGCACTCTCCAGGTACCTGGAGAGTCCAAGATCACGGGGCGACACACCGCACGCACCTGTGGTGTGCCGATTCGTGGTGACGGGTTTCTGGAGACTCGCCCGGAGTGTTGACGGCATGGGAACCAGCGGCAGCCCCGAGTACCGAGCGCGACGGCGGGAGCAAGAGCAGCAACGGCGTCAGCAGACACGGCGGACTAGCCAGAGGGCCCGCGCGGGCCCGGCCGTAGCGGACGTGCACGGTCCCGAACGGAGGACCGCCGCGACGACGTGCGGGTGGTGCGGTGGACCCATCACTCCGCGAAGCCGGGGGCCGATCCCGAAGTGGTGCTCGACCACCTGCCGGCACCGCGCCTGGGAGCAGGCCAGAGCCGCGGCATCCGGTTTGTCCGCGGTGGAGATAGTCGAGCGGCGCGTCGAAGTCCAGGTCCATCTCGTACCCACGCGCCGCGACTGGCCCAAACTGCTCGGCGAGCTCTCTGGCCAGCTGAACGACGGGCGGGTCTACGACCGCGACCTGCCTGCCCTGGCGCGGGCCTTGGAGCCCGCACTGGCGGCGTACCGGCGACGCGCGCACCTCACCGGCGCTCCGCACCTGCACTGAGCCGAACCCTCCAGAACTTCTGCAGTAGCCAAGAGGAGTCGCCCAACTCTCCAGTCGCCAGACGTCAACGCCGCGGAGGCGTGCGGCTGCGGAGGTACTGAAGATGTTCTGCAGGCCGCTCTCCCACGGTTGTACGGCAGCCGTCGCGCAGGAACGCGCGACCGATCCGGGAGAGGTCGACATGGGTGATCCGCAGCCGCTTCGGGACGTCATTGCCGCCGATCGGCTCCTCCTCACTCCCGAAGAGGCCGCGGAAGTCCTCCGCATCGGTCGCACGACGGTGTACGCGCTCATGAAGAGCGGGGAGCTGCGTCCCGTGCACATCGGCCGCAGCTGCCGAATCTCCGGGGCAGAGCTCGACCGCTACGTCCGCCGGCTCGAGGCTTCCGCGTCCCGTCCACATCCTTCGCCGGACGCGGCGTGAATTCACAGCACGACTGCCCCTTACCCGAGTGCTCCAGGAAACTGAGCCGTCGAGAGAGCACCAAGGGGTAGCGGATGGCGGGACGCGCGTCGAACGGCGAGTCGACGATCTACAAGGGCGCCGACGGGCGCTGGCACGGCTACGTCTCCGTCGGGTTCACGCTCGACGGCAAGCTCGAGCGCAAGCGTGGCTCCGGGACGGTCGGCGAGACGTCGGCCCCGACGGTCGCCGAGTGGCTGGAGCACTGGCTCACCACCATCGCCCCGCGCCGCGTGCGGCAGCGGACGCTGGAGAGCTACGAGTCCGCCGTCCGCAAGCATCTGATCCCCGGACTCGGCCGGCACCGCCTCGACCGGCTGCGTCCGGAGCACCTCGACCAGCTCTACACCGCGCTCCTCGATGCCGGCTACTCCCCCGCCACCGTGCTGCGCCACCACCGCATCCTGTCCCGGGCCTTGACCGTCGCCGTCCAGCGCGGCCACGTCCCGCGCAACGTCGCCGCCCTCGTCGACCCGCCGGCCCAGCGGCAGAGCGACCTGGCCACCGCCCTCGATCTGGATGAGGCCCGGGCTGTCCTGGAGGCCGCAGTCACCGTCCGCAACTCCGCCCGCTGGACCGTCGCGCTGGCCCTCGGCCTGCGCCAGTCCGAGGCGCTGGCGTTGCAGTGGAAGGACATCGACCCGCTGGCTGGCACCCTCACCGTGCGGCGCAGCATCCACCGGGTCCGGGGCGGAGGGCTGATCTACGAAGAGCCCAAGACCAAGCGCAGCCAGCGAACTCTGGCGCTGCCGCTTCCGCTCGTCGCCGAACTGCACCGGCACAAGGCCGCGCAGCTGGGCCGAGCGGATGCTGGCCGGCCCCGAGTGGCACGACGAGGACCTGGTCTTCGCCCAGCCCAACGGCCGGCCGATCGACAAGAAGACCGACCACGACGACTGGACCCGGCTGCTCCAGGCGGCCGGCATCCGGCACGTCCGGCTGCACGACGGCCGGCACACGGCCGCGACGCTGCTGCTCAGCGAGAACGTCCACCCGCGGGTGGTCATGGAGCTGCTCGGCCACAGCCAGATGCGCACCACGATGGACATCTACAGCCACGTCATGCCGGCCCTCGCCCGCGAGGCCGCCGACCGGATGAGCGCCCTGCTGCTGCCAGGTAAGGGTGGGCAAACTGCAACCACAACTGCAACCAGAGACGACTCAGGCCGCTCCCCAGAAGGGGAACGGCCTGGTCATCAGGGTGGAGCTGAGGGGACTCGAACCCCTGACCCCCACACTGCCAGTGTGGTGCGCTACCAGCTGCGCCACAGCCCCGATCCGGGCCCGGCGAACTTCCTCCGAGCCGGGAGCAACTGTACAGGGCCGGTGACCGGACCCGACGGAGGGGGTCGGCGGCGCGCACCGCGTGGCGGCGCCGCCGTCACGCCTCCTTCATCTGCGCGATGCGCACGTGGTTGCCGAACGGGTCGCGGAGGCCGAAGTCGATGCCGTAGGGCTGGTCGACCGGCTCCTCGGTGATCTCCACGCCGCGCTCCTTGAGCTCGGCGTGGGTCTTCCAGGCGTCGTCGCAGGTGAAGAAGAGGTGACCGCCGGCCGCCCCCTTGCTCACCAGTTCGCGCACCTGGGCGGCGGTCTCCTCGCTCATCGCCGGTGCGCCGGGCTTCTCGAGGAGCACCGCGTGCCCGGGGTCGGTGGGCAGCGCGACGGTGAGGAAGCGCATCGGCCCGAAGTTCATGTCGGTCTGCACCTCGAAGCCGAGCTTCCCGACGTAGAAGTCGAGCGCGGCGTCCTGGTCGGGGACGTAGATCTGGGTGATGGAGATCGTCTTCAACATGGGGCGAACGCTAGGGAGCCGGGTCCGGTGACCGCTTCTCCGAAACTGCTCGATCCGTCGCCGGCCGGGCCCAGGCCATCGCGAAGCAGGTGGGCACCGGCGGCAGCGGACCCCGGCGCCGATAGGCGCTCGGCGGCTCCCCGACGACGTCGCGGAAGACGCGGCTGAACGTACCCAGGCTGGAGAAGCCGACCTCCATGCAGACGTCGGTGACGCTGCGGTCGCCGGTGCGCAGCAGGAACATGGCCCGCTCCACCCGGCGGCGCTGCAGGTAGCGGTACGGGGTCTCGCCGAACGCCGCCCGGAACGAACGGATGAAGTGGGCCGGCGAGACCAGGGCGATGCGGGCCAGCGTCGGGACGTCGAGCGGCTCGGCGTAGTGCGCGTCGATGGCGTCCCGCGCGCGCAGCAGCCGCCGGTTGCTGTCCTCGGCGGCGGTGGTCACGGGGCGATCAGACCACGCCCGCGCACGCCTCAGATGTGGACGCCGCGTGCCGCCAGCCACGGGATCGGGTCGATCCGCTTGCCGTCGAGGCCGCCCTTGTGGACCTCGAAGTGCAGGTGCGGGCCGGTGGACTGGCCGCGGTTGCCCAGCAGCGCGATCGTGTCCCCCGCCTCCACGTACTGCCCCGGCGTGACCAGGATCTTGTCCATGTGGCCGTAGACGGTGACGTCGCCGTTCTCGTGGAGGATGTAGACCGCCAGGCCGAACCCGCTGGCCGAGCCGGCGCGGAGCACCACGCCGTCGGCGGCGGCGTACTCGGGCGTGCGCATCGGCGCGGCCAGGTCGATGCCGTAGTGGAAGGTGCCCCACCGGCTCCCGTAGCCGCTGGTCAGCCGGGCGCCGGCGACCGGCAGGACGGCCTTCGGGCGGGCGGCCTCCGCGGCAGCGGCCGCCGCGGCCTCCGCCGCCTCCTCGGCGGCCTGCCGCTCGGCACGCGAGGCGGCGACCTCCTGGAGGCGCGCCTGGGCCTCGGCGACGGTGATCGAGGCCTGCGGCAGCACCTCGAGGCCCTCCTCGGCCGTCAGCAGCGAGTCCTGGGCGGCGAGCACGGAGGTGGCCTCGGCGGCGGGCGCACCCTGCAGGCTCACCCCCGCGGCGACGACGCCGCCGAGAAGCAGCGAGCCGAGGAGCAGCGCCGGGCTGCGCCGGGCCTCGGCGCGGGGCGGGCGCCGGTGCGCCCGGCGCTGCGCCGCCCGACCGGTTCGGGGCCGCACCGCCACCAGCAGCTCCGTGCGGGCCTCCGGGCCGATACCAGCGTCCATGCACCCTGTCCGTCTCGCGTTCCCTGATGTGCGTGCCCTCGATCGGGGCGCACCCATCGAAACATTCCGTGACTGGTTCGTGACCACCTGTTCGGCGCGTCGTCCACGACACGCCGCCGTGAGCCGCACCACGAGCCCCTGGTTCCCCATGAGTCACACGCGGAACTGACACCGGTGTAGTTCGACCCGCCTGTCGGGCCGCTGCGCCGATCGGCGATCATGGACGCCGACACCGGCACGAAGCCGCCCTTCAGGAGCCTCCGACGGCACGTCCCCGCCGTCGGCCGCGCCGCGCCGTCGACGACGCGGGACGCGAACCTGACGCAAGCGGCGCCGGTACCCGCACACTGTCCCCATGGCCCCCGCTCCGGGGCGCCGCGATCGATCGTGTCCGCACACGGCCGGAGGAGGGATTGCGTTGACCGACGCCCGACCCGTTGACCACGTGACCCCTCCGTCCCGCCGGTGAGGATCACCTACTTCAGCTTCCGGGGGCTGTACGCCGACAACCCGCGCGCCCTCTACGAGGCCCTCGCCGCCCGGGGCGACCGGGAGACCGAGCACACCTGGCTGTGCACCGAGAAGACGCGGCACACCTTCCCCCCGGACGTCGGGACGGTGCTGTACGGGACGCCGGAGGCCCGCGCCGCCCTGGAGACGGCCGACCTCGTCATCGCCAACGACTGCATCTCCATGCCGTGGACCAAGCGGCCGGGGACCTTCTACCTGCAGACGTGGCACGGCACGCCGCTCAAACGCATCCACCACGACGCCGAGGGCGGGCCGGAGGGCTGGCTGACCAACGCCGACCTCGACGTCGCCCGGTGGGACCTGCTGCTCTCGCCGAACGCAGCCACGACCGACCGGCTGGGCGGGGCCTTCGGGCACCGCGGCCCGATCGCCGAGACCGGCTACCCCCGCAACGACCTGCTGAGCAGCCCCCGGCGCGACGCGGTGCGGAAGGAGGTCCGCGCCGACCTCGGTCTCGACGACGGGCGGACCGCAGTGCTCTACACCCCCACCTGGCGCGACGACCTGGTGTTCCAGGGCGGCGGCGAGGCCCCCCCGCTCGCGATCGACCTGGCGGCGTTCACCGCGCGGCTGGGCGAGGACCACGTGCTCCTGCTGCGGCTGCACAACATGGTGGTCGGTCGGCTGGAGTTCCCGCCGGGCGCCCCGGTGGTCGACGTCTCCGACCACCTCGACGTCGCCGAGCTGTACCTGGCGGCGGACATGATGGTCACCGACTACTCCTCGACGATGTTCGACTTCGCCGTCACGGGTAAACCGGTGCTGTTCTTCGTCTACGACCTGGCGCGCTACCGCGACCAGCTGCGCGGGTTCTACTTCGACCTCGCGGCGGTGGCACCGGGTCCGTTGCTGGCCACCAGCGACGAGCTGATCGACGCCATCGCGGGCGTCGACGCGGTGGCCGCGAAGCACGCCGGGCGCTACGCCCGGTTCCGCGAGACCTTCTGCCACCTCGAGGACGGCTCCGCCACCGAGCGCGTCCTCGATCTCCTCCCGACCGCAGCCGCGTCCGGGCACACCACCAGCACCAACCCTGAGGGAGATGATGTCCGTGCGGACCGGTGACCACGTCCTCAACCCCGTCCGTCGGGGTGGATCCCCCCTGTCGGCCCGCACGACCGGCCGGCGCCAGCAGACGCCGTCGGTGCAGGTCGTCATCCTGGCCGCGGGCATGGGCACCCGGCTGGGCCGGCAGGACCCCAAACCGCTGACCCGGCTCGACGACGGCCGCAGCATCCTGCAGCGCCAGCTCGACGGCCTGCGCGCCGTGCTGGGCGCCGACGTGTCGGTCACCGCGGTGGTCGGCTACCGCAGCAAGCGGATCATGAAGGCGGCGCCCGAGCTGCTGTTTGCCTACAACCCGGACTTCGCGGCGACCAACACCTCCAAGAGCCTGCTGCGCGGGCTGCGCACCACGCGGGAGGGCGGGGTGCTCTGGCTCAACGGCGACGTCGTCTTCGACCCGGCCGTGCTCGAGGTGGCCCTCCCCTACCTCGTGGCCGACCAGAGCTTCGTCTGCGTCGACACCAGCACGGTCGCCGACGAGGAGGTCAAGTACACCCTCGACGGCGACGGGTGCATCCGCGAGCTGTCCAAGACCGTCCGCGGTGGGCTCGGCGAGGCGGTGGGCATCAACTTCGTCTCCTCGACCGACAAGGCCCTGCTCGTCGAGCACCTGGAGGCCTGCTCCCACCAGGACTACTTCGAGCGGGGCATCGAGACGGCGATCGCCGAGGCGGGCATGCGCGTGCGCCCCGTCGACATCTCGCAGTACGCCGCGGTCGAGGTGGACTTCGAGGGCGACCTCCAGCGGGCCAACACGCTGTTCGGCGGCGGGGCGGCGAACGTCGTCGCCGACATCGCCTGACCCCGCGGGAACCGCCGTCAGGCCGCCGGCATCGCCCGGCCGGCGGCGGTTCCCGCGGGTGCTGCCGGGGTCTCCCGGAACCGGCGGACCGCGGCGATGCCGCCGACCAGCAGTCCCACGCCCAGGGACGCCAGCACGGTCACGGCCACCCGCGCCAGGGGCTGCGGCCCGGCCGAGAGCACGTTCGCCGACCACAGCACGTCGACGTCGGGCAGGCCCTGCACCAGCAGCAGCCACCCGGTGACGACCGCCAGCAGCCCGGTCATCGCGCCCCGGCCCAGCCAGGCGGCCCGCAGCCCCAGGACCGCGCACAGCAGCGTGGCTCCCGCCGGCAGGAGCGCCGAGACGACGGCACCGGCGTGGGAGCCGACGGTCACGGGTGGCTCGGGTGTGGCCACCGCGTGCCAGACCGCCGCGAGCGCACCGACGCCGAGGAGCGCCCCCAGCGGGAGCGGCGTGCGCGCCAGCAGGCCCGCGGCCGCGGCGGCCAGCACCAGCGCGGCCACGGGCAGCCACACCACCCACGGCGGAGGCGGCGGGCTCCAGGTCAGCACGCCGGCGACCTCCACCTCGGTCGACCCGTGCCGCAGCGGCACGACCCATTCCGAGACCACGTGCTCGCGGCCGGGGTCGGCGGCGACCTGCGGCGGGAGGACGCCCTCGCTCATCCAGTGGGTGCGGTGGTCGTGCCAGACGTAGGAGGGCTGGGTGGAGACCTGCTCCCAGTCGGGCACGGCGCCCGCGTCGGCGGAGGCGGGCAGCGCCGTCCGCCCGTAGCGGTCCAGGTTGATCCAGGTCGCCGGGCTGTTCGCGTTGCGCCAGACCCCGTCGGGGCCGATCCGCAGGTAGGGCTCGTCGGAGTACCCCGGGACCAACACCTCGACGTCGGTGGTGTTCACCAGCTCCAGCTCGTCGCCGAACTGCAGCGAGCGCACGCTCACCCCGGGCAGCTGCGGGGTCACCTGCAGCACGCGGGCGTCGAAGTCGCTGCCGGCCGCCTCGCCACCGACGTGCGCCGACGCCGGCCCGGCGAGGGCCAGGATCGCCACCACGGCGGCCAGGACCGCCAGCAGCCGGCCGAGGCCACGGCTCACGCGCCCGCCACCACCTGGAGGTCCTCGGCGATGTCCTGGTGGGTGTTGCCCGCGTTGAAGGCCACGTGCGCCGCGTCGTCGGCGCCGTACAGCAGCAGCATCGTCGAGTGCAGCCGGCCGTTGTCCTCGGCCTGCGGCACCCCGGCCGCGAGCTGCGCCCGCTCCACCGCCTCCTGGTCGCCGGTGAGGCCGACGAACGAGGTGGGCAGGTCGGCGTCGAACCGGTCGAGGTACTCCCCGAGCACCTGCGGGGTGTCGGTCGCCGGGTCGGTGGTCACGAAGACCACCTGCACCTGCTCGGCCAGCGCCGGGTCCAGCCCACGCAGCGCCACCGCGACGTCGGCCATCGTGGTGGGGCAGATGTCGGGGCAGTTGGTGTAGCCGAAGAACAGCATCGTCGGGCGGCCCGCGGTGGCCGCCCGGAAGTCGTACTCCGCGCCGGTGGTGTCGGTCAGGGTGAACGACGGCCGGCGGTAGGGCTCGGGGAGGTCGAGCCCGGCGTAGCGGTCTTCGGGCCCCTCGACGACCGCCGGAGCATCCCCGGAGTGGTCGTGCCCCCCGGCCGCGGCGGGGTCGGCCGCGCCGTCCGCCGAACCCCCGCAGCCCGCGAGCAGCAGGCCCGTGGTGAGCAGGAGCGCCGGTGCGGCCCGGCGGGAGCGTCGGCGGACGGCGGGGATCACGAGGACACGGTACGTCGGGACGCGCGGATGCCGAGGACGACACCGGCGACGGCGACGAGCAGCGCGAGGATGGAGAGGAACAGCGCGACCGAGCCGGGGTCGGCGGAGTGCCCGGCCGTCCCGTCGTCGGCCGCCGCGACCTCGGCGTCCGCGGTGCCGTGGCCGTCCTGCGCGGCACCGGCGGCCAGCGACAGCACCGGGGCGGGGCGCTCGGGTTCGTCCTGACCGGCGACCGCGGGCTCGATCCACGCCGCCTCGCTGCCGTCGCTGTAGCTCTGCACCGCCGGGAAGCTGAGCTGCTCCGCATCCGGGAACGGCCCCCCGGACAGCGCGAACTCCTGGAACTCGCCCGGCGCGATGCCGCCGCCGCCGGCCGCGCGGTACTCCACGACCGAGATGTAGGAGCTGAGCTCCCGGCCGCGCACCTCGATCGGCTCGGCCAGCTCGGTGGTCTCCGTGGTGATCGTCCAGCCCGGCACCGGCTGGACCCGCAGGGAACCCATCGCCGCCTCCTCGGGGATCTGGATCCGCAGGGCGGTGGTGCTGGCGGTGTCGCTCTCGTTGGGCACGCGGAAGGTGAGCTTCCCGTAGCCGCCGGGGGCGGCGTCGTCGGAGGAGACGGTGACGTGCGCGGCGGCGGACGTGGCGAACACCACGGCGCCGCAGAACGCGGTGAGGACGGCGAGCAGCACGGCCGCTGCCCGGGGCAGCAGGCGGGTCGAGGACATGGATCTCCTTCTCATCGGGGACGGAGCGGTCGAGGGGCGGTCAGCGCACGGGGAAGTCGGTGGCCGCGGTGAGGGCGGTGAACTCGTCCAGCCGGACGGTGGCGGTGAGGGTCCACGTGCCGGCGCCCGGGATCGTCATGCCGTCGCCCACGAAGTGGCCGGGACCGGCGGGCTGGAGCGCGACGTCGAGGGGGCCGATCTGCTGGCTGCGCTCGGTGAGGGTGACGCGGATGTCGGCCGGCTGGGTGAGCCGCCCGGCCTCGTCGAACAGGTAGACGTGCAGGGAGTTCTCGCCGGGCCGCGCGGGCTCGACCTGCACCTGCAGGCTGCCCGACGTGCTCCCGGAGCCGCCCTGCAGCGGGAGCACGACCTCCACCGGCTGGGCCAGCGCCGTGCGGGCCGGGGGTGTGGCGACCAGCACGGCCGACAGCGCCAGGACGACGGCGGCCAGCACCGCCTCCACGAGCAGGGAGCGGCGCAGCGCGGGCAGGTGCTCGGCCGCGGCCCCCGCCTGGACGCGGTCCCGCTCGGCGGCGGCCGCGACCTCCTCCGGGGCGGGCTCGGCGCGCTCGGGGGCCACGCCCGATGCGAAGGCGTGCACGGTCGTCGTCCGGCGGCTGCGGGGCCGGCGGATGCCCAGCCGCTGCTGCACCCAGACGCGGGAGATCCCGGCCGCGGCCAGGAGGACCACCACGAGCAGCAGCTTGACCGCGAGCAGCCGGCCGTACGTCGTCTCCACCAGGGCCGTGGGGGACGCGACCTCGCGCACCGACTGCACGACCCCGGAGACCACGAGCGCGACGACGGCGCCGAACGCCAGCCGGGAGAACCCGGGGAGCGCGGCGGCCACCGCGGCGGGCTCGGCTCCCGGCCGCACCGCCGCGGCGAGCAGGCCGGCGAGGCCGCCCAGCCAGACCGCCATCGCCCCCGCGTGCACCGCCGCGACCAGCACGGCCAGGACCGGCCACCGCCCGGCGACCGGGTGGCCCACCGCCGCGGTGGCCAGCACCAGCCCGCCGCCGAGCGCCGCCACCAGGGCCGTCGTCCCGCGCCCGGGCCCGGTCGCCGCCCGCCACGCCCGGCGCAGCACCAGCAGCAGGGCGAGGGCCAGGACGACGCGCGCGAGCGCACCCCAGCCCACCCCCGTCCGCGCCGTTGCGCCGAGCAGCGCCGGATCGGCGACCGCACCGAGCCCGGTGCCCGCGGCGTAGGGGCCCTGCAGGAGGAACCCGGCGAGGGCGGAGACCGCCACGGCTGCCGCGCCGCCGGTCGCCATCCCCCGCAGCCTCGCGGACCCCCGGCCCGCGGGCCAGCAGACCGCCACCAGCACCGGCACGCCCAGCGCCAGGGCCAGCCCCGCGTAGCCGACCCAGCGGGTGACGGGCAGCAGCGTCCCGACGACGGGGTCGGTGGCGGCGCCGGCGTCCGCGGTCCCGGCGGCCAGGAGCTCGCCGTCACCGACGGCGAAGGAGAAGGCCCCCGAGACCGGGTGCGAGTCGGCGGAGATCACGCGGTAGGTGACGAGGTACCCGCCGTCGGGCAGCCCGCCGCGCAGCGGGATGGTCACGACCCCGCCGTCGACCGAGGCGTTCCCGGCGTCCACCCGCTGCTGGTCGGCGCCCAGCACGCGGGCGTACCCGGCACCCAGCGACACGCCCTCGGTGAACTGCAGCGTCACCTCGTCGGGGGCGGTGTCGACGCGGGCGCCCTCCCCCGGGGTCGTGGCGACCAGCGTGGCGTGCGCGGCCGCCGGCCCGGCGGTGCCGATGCCCGCGCCGAGCCAGCCGGCGACCAGCAGCGCGAGCAGGAGGGCGGTGCGCCTCACGCGGGCACCCGCCGGCCGGCGAGCGCAGGGACGGCCCGGCGGCGGCCCCGCCACGCGACGGCCGAGACCAGGACGGTGCCGGCCAGGAGCAGCAGGTGGGCCATGGCCCGGTCGGCATGCACGTGCCCGGCCTGCAGGTCGGCGACGGTCACCGGCAGCAGGACGGCGACGAAGGACCCCAGGAAGGGGAGCGCGCCGGCGGCCAGCCGCGGGCCGGCCGCGACGGCGAGGAACGCCGCGGCCAGCGCCAGGTTCCAGGCGCCGCTCTCCCGTGCCATGTGCACCGGGGCGCTCATCGCCCCGGCGCCCGAGGCGAGCAGGGGCCAGGCCAGCGTCGCCTGGGCCACGCCCACGACCAGCAGCGCCAGGCGCAGCGCGGAGCCGGTCAGCCGGGCGCGCGCGGCCGCCCGGGCACCGGGCAGCTCGCGGGGCAGGGCCCCGAGGACGGTCGCGGTCAGGTCGGGGACGGCGGGCGCCGGCGCCAGCCGCGCCCGGCGGGTCACGCGCTCGGCGGCGGCCGCCCAGGCGGCGCAGTCGGCGCACGCGGCCAGGTGGGCGTCGAGCTCCTCGGCGGGCATCCCGAGCGGCTCGCCGTCGAGACGCGAGGAGAGCGCCTCGCGGCACAGGTGGCACGACATGGTTCATTAGTCTCCGCCGGGCGCCGTCCGGTTCCCGGCTCCCCGGACTTTCCCGCGACACCCTGACGAGGACATGGACGACCTGGCACGCGTGGCCGCGGACGCCGCCGACGGCGACCCGCTGGCCGCGGCATCCCTCGTGCGGCAGACGCAGACCGACGTCTGGCGGCTCTGCGCGGCACTCGGTGACCCCGGCTCGGCCGACGACCTCACCCAGGAGACCTACCTGCGGGCGTTCGGGTCCCTGCACCGCTTCGAGGGCCGCTCGTCGGTGCGCACGTGGCTGCTGACCATCGCCCGCAGGGTCTGCGCGGACGCCCTGCGCTCGCGGCGCCGGCGGCGGCTGACCCTGGTCCGGGAGCCCGCCGACCTGGAGCTGCTGGCCCCCCAGGGCGTCGGGGACGCCGTCGGCGAGAGCGCGGCGGTGGCCGACCTGCTGGCCCGGCTGGACCTCGACCGGCGCGAGGCCTTCGTGCTCACGCAGCTGCTGGGGCTGCCCTACGCCGAGGCCGCGGAGGTCGCCGGCTGCCCCGTGGGCACCATCCGGTCACGCGTCGCCCGGGCGCGTGCCGACCTCGTGGACTCCCTCGCCCGGGTGAGCGACGACGCCGGCCGGAGCGAGACCGCGCACAGCTGACCGCAGGACACGCGCCGCCCACCTGCGCTCTCCGACGGCCGCACGCCTGCCGGGTCCGTCCCACGCACCGGGAACGGCCGTGCGCATAAGTCCACCGATCTGGTAGACATTGCGCCGTGACGCGGACGACGATGCTGCTCCTGGTGAGCCGCCGGCACGTCGACCTGCTGCGCGTCTGCACCGCCGCCTGTCCGGGCTGCTGATTCCCTCCCGCCGTACCGGCGGAACCCGTATCGCCCCCCTCCACGCGGTCGCCCCTGCGCGTCCGCGCCCGTGAGACCCGGAGTCAGAGCCCGTGAATACCCTGATCCTGCTCGCCCTCGCCGGCCTGGGCGCCCAGCTCGTCGACGGCAGCCTGGGCATGGCCTACGGCGTCACCTCGACGACGCTGCTGCTGGCCATCGGCACCAACCCCGCGGCGGCGTCGGCGACCATCCACCTCGCCGAGATCGGCACCACGCTCGCCTCCGGGTTCTCGCACTGGAAGTTCGGCAACGTCGACTGGAAGGTCGTCGCGCGGGTGGGCCTCCCCGGGGCGGTGGGGGCCTTCGCCGGTGCGCACTTCCTGGCCGGCCTCTCCACCGAGATCGCCGCCCCGGTGATGTCGCTGATCCTGGTCTCGCTGGGCGCCTACATCCTGGTGCGCTTCACGCTGCGCGGCATCGACCGGCGCAACGTCGGCAAGCCCATCCGCAAGCGCTTCCTCGGCCCGCTCGGCCTGGTGGCCGGTTTCGTCGACGCCACCGGTGGCGGCGGCTGGGGTCCGGTCGGCACGCCCGCGCTGCTGGCCAGCGGCCGGATGGAGCCCCGCAAGGTCATCGGCTCGATCGACACCTCCGAGTTCCTCGTCGCGCTGGCGGCCAGCGCCGGCTTCCTGCTGGCGCTGGGCTCGCAGGGCATCGACCTGATGTGGGTCGCCGGCCTGCTCGCGGGCGGCCTGGTCGCCGCCCCGATCGCCGCGTGGCTGGTCCGGCACATCCCGCCGCGGCTGCTGGGCTCCCTGGTCGGCGGGATGATCGTGCTCACCAACGCCCGCACGCTGCTGCGCAGCGACTGGATCGACGCCGGCGACACCGTGAGCGCGGTGGTCTATGCCGTCCTCGGGGTGGTCTGGGTGCTGGCCATCGTCCACTCCTACCGCCGGTACCGGCAGGACGCCGCGATCGAGTCGGCCGACGCCGTCGCGGAGCTCGCCGAGCGCAACGTCGTCGCCGCGGTACCCGCCGACGAGCCCGTCGGCGCCGGCCGCCCGAGCGCCCCGCGCGACTGAACCCCCGCTGGGATCAGCGAAGCTGATCGTGCAGCGTCCTCCCTCACCGCAGGAGGTGAGGGAGGACGCCCCATGACCAGGTGAGCTGATCATCGCGACCCCAGCAGGGCGGCTTCGAGCTCCGCGGGGAGGCCGGGCCGCGGCAGGCCGTTCGGCGAGCACGCGGGCCTGCGGTCCTGCTGCTGCCAGGCCCAGGTGTCGTGGACCGTCTCGGCCAACGGGCGGCTGGGCAGCCCGAGGGCCCGGGCCCGCGTGGTGTCGACGTCCCAGGCCGTGCGCGCCGTCTCCTGCCGCAGCCACAGCGGCAGGTGCACCCACTCCTCGACGCCGGCGGCGAGCAGGTCGGCCTCGGGCACCGGCACCCACTCCGCATCGCCCCCGGTGACCTCGCGGCAGAGGTCGAGCAGGCTGCCGAGCGTGGTCATGTCGGCCGGGCCCGTGGCGTTCACGGCACCACCGGTCCCCGCCTCGGCCACCTCCACCAGCCAGCCGGCCAGGTCGCGGGCGTCGACCAGCGCGATCGGCTGCGCCAGCCCCTCGGCGGGGACGACGACCCGGCCGCCGCGGTGGACGCGCTCCAGCCACCAGCCCAGCCGGTGCACGTAGTCGTAGGGGCCCACGACCAGCCCGGCCCGCGCGGTGACGAAGCCCCGGCCCACGCGTGCGCCGATCACCCGCTCGGCGAAGGCCTTGTTCGGGCCGTAGTCGTCGTCCTCGGTGTTCCAGGTGGGTTCGCCGTCCTCGGGCCCCACCGGGCCGGGCGGCCAGCCGCGGTAGGCGTTGAGGCTGCTGACGAAGGCGTACCCGTGCACCCCGCCCAGGACGGCGGCGGCCTGCCGGGCGGCGGCGCGGGTCCGCGCGGAGGTGTCGACGACGAGTTCGGGCGCCCATTCCCCCAGCGCCCGGGGCAGCGCCTCGGGGTCGTCGCGGTCGCCGTGCAGCGCCCGGACCCCCTCCGGCGGCGGCCCGGACACCCCTCGGGTGAAGGTGGCGACGTCGTGGCCGCGCGCGAGCGCCGCGGACGCGACGTGCCGGCCGAGGAACTGGGTGCCGCCGAGGACGAGGAGTCTCATGCGGGTCACTCCATCCCGGCCGCTCCCCCGCCGTCCAGCGGGTCCGCCGAGAGCGGATCCGCCGTGGGCCGAACCGCTACACCGCGCGGGACGCCGGCAGGGTGGGCACCTGCGGGAGCGGGGTGGAGCGGGCCGCGGCGAGCACCATCTGCGGCGAGGACGGCAGCCCCCGGCGGGTGCACAGCCGCAGCGCCCGGGCGCCGGTGAGCACGTCGGTCTCCGGCGGGACGACCAGCAGGTCGGCGCGGCGGTTGCCGCCGGCCCAGGTGAGGCAGACGACCTGCGGGTCCATGCTGCGGAAACCACCGGCCCGCACCGTCCGGCCGAGCACCTCGAGCTTCCGCGGCGCCGGCTGCCACGCGTCGAGGGCGTACGTGAAGCGCTCCACGCGCACGCCGTGCCGCTCCAGCGCCGCGATCAGCTCGGGCAGCTCGACGGCGAGGTCACGGCTGCGCGGGAACCACGCGCCGTCGAAGGCCGACCCACCCGACCCAGCGTCGGCGCGCAGGCTCACCCGGACGTCGATCCCACCCCGGAACCCCTCGGTCGCCGGCCCCGTACGGGTGATCGTCGCCATGAGCGTCGGCCGCCTCTCGTCCACTCGTCCCCGGGCCACGCACATGGCCCCGAGGAGAACGTAGGCGCGCCGACACACCTTTCCTGGGGAGCGTGGGACGGGCGTGGCGAGCTCCCCGGCCGGTCATCACGATTCGTGACCTTCCGCGCACAGCACTCCGCCCCCGTCCCGCACGAAGCGGAACAGGGGCGGAGATCCCGGCCCGGCTGCAGAAGCCCGCGTGGCGTGGGGGGCAGCCGGGTCCTCTCAGGGCTTGGGCTTGCGGTTCTTGGCCTTGCCGCGCTCGGTCTGGTCGAGCACCACCTTGCGGATGTGGACGCCGGCCGGCGTGACCTCCACGCACTCGTCCTCGGCGCAGAACTCCAGCGCCTGCTCCAGGTTGAGGATCTTCGGCGGGATCAGCCGCTCCAGCTCCTCGGAGGTGGACTTGCGCATGTTGGTGAGCTTCTTCTCCTTGGTGATGTTCACGTCCATGTCGTCCGGACGGGAGTTCTCACCGACGATCATGCCCTCGTAGACCTCGGTGCCCGGCTCGACCATGAGCGAGCCGCGCTCCTGCAGCGAGAACATCGAGTACGTCGTCGCCACGCCCTGGCGGTCGGCGACCAGCGAGCCGGTCGGGCGGGCGCGCATGTCACCCATCCACGGCTCGTAGCCCTCGAGGTTGTGGTTCAGGACGCCGGTGCCCCGGGTCTCGGTGAGGAACTCGGTGCGGAAACCGATGAGCCCGCGCGACGGGACGATGTACTCCATCCGCGCCCAGCCGGTGTCGTGGTGCACCAGGTTCTCCAGCCGCGCGCGGCGGACCGCGAGCGCCTGGGTCAGGGTGCCGACGTACTCGCCGGGGGTGTCGATCGTGACCCGCTCGACCGGCTCGTGCAGCTTGCCGTCGATCATCTTGGTGACGACGGTCGGCCGGCCGACGGTGAGCTCGAACTCCTCGCGGCGCAGCTGCTCGACGAGGATGGCCAGCGCCAGCTCGCCGCGGCCCTGCATCTCCCAGGTGTCGGGGCGGTCGGTGGGCAGCATCCGCACCGACACGTTGCCGACCAGCTCCTGGTCGAGGCGGTTCTTGATGAGGCGGGCGGTGAGCTTCTTGCCCGACTTGCCCGACAGCGGCGAGGTGTTGATCCCGATGGTGATCGAGATCGAGGGCTCGTCGACGGTCAGCGGCGGCAGCGGGCGCGGGTCGTTCGGGTCGGCGAGGGTGTCGCCGATCATGATGTCCTCGATGCCGGCGATGGCGACGAGGTCGCCGGGGCCGGCGCTCTCGGCCGGGGTCCGGGTGAGGCCCTCGGTGACCAGCAGTTCGGTGATCTTGACATTCTTGATGGTGCCGTCGACCTTGCACCAGGCGACCTGCTGGCCGCGCTTCATCTCACCGGAGTGGATGCGCAGCAGGGCCAGGCGGCCCAGGAAGGGAGAGGCGTCGAGGTTGGTGACCTGCGCGCGCAGCGGCTCCTCGGCGTCGTACTCCGGCGCCGGGATGGTGTCCAGCAGCGTCTTCACCAGCGGGCCGAGGTCCGGGCTGTCGGGGACGGTGCCGTTCTCGGGCTTGTTCAGCGACGCCTGCCCGGTGCGGCCGTTGCAGTAGACGATCGGGAACTCGAGCGCGTCGACGTCCAGCCCGGTGTCCTCGAGCAGCTCCATGAACAGCTCGTAGCTCTCGTCGACGACCTCCTCGATGCGGGCGTCACCGCGGTCGGTCTTGTTGACCGCGAGGATGACCGGCATCCCCTTGCCGAGCGCCTTGCGCAGCACGAAGCGGGTCTGCGGGAGCGGGCCCTCGGAGGCGTCGACCAGCAGCACGACGCCGTCGACCATGGAGAGACCGCGCTCGACCTCACCGCCGAAGTCGGCGTGGCCCGGGGTGTCGACGATGTTGACGACGACGGGGTTGCCGTCCTCGTCCGCCAGGCGGATCGCGGTGTTCTTGGCCAGGATGGTGATGCCGCGCTCGCGCTCGAGGTCCATCGAGTCCATCACGCGGTCCTGCGTGGAGTCGTTGTCCGTCCCCTCGCCCTTGGCGCGGCCGAGCGCGCCGGCCTGACGGAGGAGGGCGTCGACCAGGGTCGTCTTGCCGTGGTCGACGTGGGCGACGATCGCCACGTTGCGCAGGTCGTTGCGGGTGGGCATGCGGAAGGGCACCTCGGGCAGCTCGGGGGCGCGCCGCGCGGAGGCGCGCGGGCATCAGGTCAACAGCGACCGGAGCCGCGACCTTCCCTCCACTCTAGGGGCTCAGCGCGCGGGGACCGCTGCCCGCGACCGGTCGACCACCCCGAAGGTGATCCCTGCGGCGGCAACAGTGACCAGACTCACGGCGAACCAGGCCGGGAACCCGGCGCCCAGGGCGAGCACGTGCGTCAGCACGAAGGCGCCGACGTAGAGGGCGGCGAGCCCCGCCGTGACGGCGGGACCCCGCCGGCGGGCGGCGATCCAGGCGGCGCCGACGCCGCAGACGGCGAAGACTGCGCCGCCGAGCGCCCGGACGCCGGTGCCCTGCGCGATCCCGAAGCCGGCGGCGAGACCGACGGCGACCAGGAGCGAGGCGGGAACGCGGGCGAGAGCGGAGGTCGACATGTCCCCCAGTGTCCCTGTCGACGAGCCGACCGCGGCGCCGCCCGGCCGCCTGGCAGGGTCACGGGCCCGCGGACGCAGGAAGCCCCGGACGGCGGACCGTCCGGGGCCTTCCTGATGACCAGGTGACCTGATCACAGAGGGTCCTGGCTCACGACCGGTGCTGAGCCAGGACCCGGAACGATCAGGTCACCTGATCATCCCGGGCAGCGATCAGGCGGTGCGGAGCACGGCCTCGATCTCGAGCTCGACGGTGATCTTGTCGCCGACGACGACGCCGCCGCCGTCCATGGGCATGTCGATGTCGACGCCGTACTCCTTGCGGGAGATCTCGGTCTTGGCGCTGAAGCCGGCGCGGGTGCCGCCGTAGGCGTCGGGGCCGAAGCCGTTGAGCTCGAGCTCCAGGACGACGGGCTTGGTGATGCCCTTGATGGTCAGGTCGCCCTCGACGGTCCAGTCGGCGCCGTCGGTCTTCACCGCGGTGGAGCGGAAGGTCATCTCGGTGTGGTTGCCGACGTCGAAGAAGTCCGCGGACTTGATGTGCGCGTCGCGCTGCTCCTGGCGGGTGTCGATCGAGTCCATGTCCACCTGGGCGGTGACGCGGGACTGCGCCGGGTCCTCGGCGGTCACGATCTCGCCGGAGAACTCGCGGAAGTAGCCCCGGACCTTGCTCACCATCATGTGGCGGACCGAGAAGCCGACCGTGGAGTGGCTGGCGTCGATGTCCCAGGTGCCGGCGATGTAGGCGGGGATCTGGACGGTGGTGCTGCTGGTCATGGTGTCTCCCTGGGTATGAGCGGTGGGCCTTCGCTGCATCCCAGCGTAGTTGAGCGCTTGACTATTCCGCCAGTATTCTGAGGGCATGACCACGTCGGTGTCGCCGGAGTCCCTCCCCACGGGTGAGCCGCGCTGGCTCGACCCGGAGGAGCAGCAGGCTTGGCGGGCCTGGCTCTACAGTGCCCAGCTGCTGCTCGACCGGCTCGACCGCGAGCTCAGCCACCGCACCGGCATCTCGCACGCCTACTACGAGATCCTCGTCGCCCTCTCCGAGGCGCCCGAGCGGATGATGCGGATGAGCGAGCTCGCCGACCGGTGCCTGTCCTCCCGCAGCCGGCTCTCGCACGCGGTCTCCCGGCTGGAGGAGCGCGGCTGGGTGCGCCGGCAGGTGTGCCCCGAGGACGGCCGCGGCCAGCTCGCCGTCCTGACCGACGAGGGCTTCGCCGCACTGGAGGGCGCCGCGCCGGTGCACGTCGAGGGCGTGCGCCGGGAGCTGTTCGACCAGCTCTCCCCCGCGCAGGTGGTCGCCATGCGCGACCTCGGCGAGACGTTGCTGCGCCACCTGGACCCGACCCGCATCCCCTGACGCCGGGCCGGCCCCGGACCTCCCGGGCCGGGTGGGGGGCGACGACCCGGCTCCGACGGTCGGCTGCACGGGCGGGGCTGCTCGACGGGCATGGCGAGGCCGTCGGCGCAGCGGGGGCCGGACCGGCGGACGGACGAACTTCCCGGCCGGATCGGGATCGCGGTCCCTGGCCACCGGGAATTCCCGGGCGGGAGCGTCGGGACCTCACCGATCCCCCGCTCCGGAAGGACTTTCCATGTCGACCACGACGACCTCCCGATCCGCAGTCGCTGCCCTGGTCGGCGGCGCCCTCTGGGCGCTGCTGCCCGTCGCCTGGGCCACCGTCCTGGCCGACGACGCCGGCGCCGTCACCCTCGCCACCGCGACGGCCGCCTGGGTCTTCCTCGTCCTGCCGCCGGTGCTGATCCTGGCCGGGCTGGTCGCGCTCCGCCGGGCGCTCGGCGGCGACGCGGGGCGGGTCGGCGCCGTCGGCACCGCTCTGACCGGTGCCGGGCTGGCCGCCATGGCCGTCGGCAACGCGATCGAGGTCGCGTCGATCACCACCGGCGGCGCCGAGGTGGCGCTCGGACACGTCACCTTCCTCCTCGGGTTCCTCGTCTCCACGGTCGGCGGCGTGCTCCTCGGCATCGTCGTGGTCCGGCGGCGGGCCGGCTCGCTGTCTCGCGCCGGTGGCCTGCTGCTCGCCCTCGCCCTCCCGCTCGGCATCGGGATCGGCGCCCTCGGGGGCCTCGTGAGCCCCGAGGACGACGCGTGGTTCTGGGCGGCGATCAGCGTGCCCGCCGGCCTCGCCTGGGTGCTGCTCGGCCGGTCGCTGCAGTCGGCCCCGGCCATCCGGCAGGAGCCGGCACCGGCGTTCTGACCGGTTGCTCCGCGGAGGGCCGCGCCGCACGGCGCGGCCCTCCGTTGACGCCACGCCGTCCCGGAGCGCATCGTGCCCACGCCGAAGGGAGCGACCAGGTGACGCCCCAGCTGACCGCACCCGTCCCCGCACCGCCCCGACGAGCTGCCGGCGGCCGGCGGGGAAGCGCCTCCGGGCTGCCCCGGCTGTTCGCCTGGGCGGTGCTCCCGGTCTACCTGGCCGGCGCCGCCGCCTATCTCGTGCTCGACGCCCGGCTCGGCGGCCCGGGCCTCGATCCGGCCCAGGGCCTGCCACTGCTCGTGGGGCTCGGGCTGTTCGCGGCGCTGGGGGCGCTCCTGGTCCTCCGTCGCCCGCAGAACGCGGTCGGCTGGCTCATGGCCTCGGCAGCGCTCCTGGTCGGCGTGGTCCCGGCCGGCGACGCCTACGCGGCGTGGGTGATGACCAGCCGCGGCCGGCCCGACGCCCTCGCCGTCGCGGGCGCCTGGCTGCAGAGCTGGTACTGGTACATGGTCCTCGGGCTGCTCTTCCTCTACCTTCCGCTGCTGTTCCCGGACGGGCGGCTGCCCTCACCCCGCTGGTGGCCGGTCGCCGTGCTGCCGGGCGCCGCCCTGGGTGCGATGTGCGTCCTCGGGATGCTCACCGACTCGCTCAGCGGGCAGGAGGTCGGCTACCGGATCGACAACCCGATCGGGATCGACGGCCTCGCGAGCGTCGAGGAGCTGCCCGTCTTCGGCATCCTCGGCATCGTGCTGGCGGCCGGCATCATCGGGGCTGTCGTGGCCGTGGTCGTCCGGTTCCGGCGCTCGCGCGGCGACGAACGGCTGCAGATGACGTGGTTCGTCTTCGCCGTGGCGCCGGCGGTGCTGGCGCCGCTGGACGGAGTGCTCCCCCTCGTCAGCGACGTCGTCTTCGCCTGGCTTCTGCTCGCGCTCCCGGTGTCGATCGCGGTCGCCGTGCTGAAGTACCGGCTCGAGGGCATCGACGTCGTCCTCAACCGGACGCTGGTCTACGGCACCCTCACCGCCCTCGTCGTCGGCGGGTACGTGCTCGTCGTCGGCTACCTCGGTGCGGTCCTCCGCCGGGACGGCGACCTGCTGGTCTCCCTGGTGGCGACCGGTCTGGTCGCCGTCGGGTTCGCCCCCGCGCACGACCGGCTGCAACGGGCGGTGAACCGGCTGCTCTACGGCCGGCGGTCCGAGCCCTACGCCGCGCTGTCCCAGCTCGGCGAGCGGCTGGAGGGCACACTGGCGCCCGATGACGTCCTGCCGGCGATCGTCACCACCGTCCGGGAGTCCCTCCGCCTGCCCTACGCGGCCATCGTCCTGGGGAACGGTGAACCGGCCGTCGAGTCGGGCTCCCCGGTGCCGGGCACCCGGTCCCTGCCGCTGCTCTACCGGAGCGAGCAGGTGGGCGAGCTCCGGCTCGGCCTGCGCTCCGGCGAGGCCGCGTTCTCCACCCCCGACCGGCGGCTGCTCTCCGACCTCGCCCGCCAGGCCGGGGTGGCGGTCTCCGCCGTGCGGCTCACCGCCGACCTGCGGCGCTCGCGGGAGCGGCTGGTCACCACGCGGGAGGAGGAACGCCGCCGGTTGCGCCGGGACCTGCACGACGGCCTGGGTGCCCAGCTGGCCGGGCTCACCGTGCAGACCGGCGTGCTGCGCACCCTCATCCCGAGCGACCCGGCGCGCGCCGAGGTCCTGGCCGGGGAGCTGCGGGGCGAGCTGCGGTCCGCGATCGCCGACGTCCGCCGGCTGGTGCACGGCCTGCGACCGCCCGCTCTCGACGAGCTCGGGCTGATCGGCGCCCTGGAGCGCCTCACCGAGCGGTGCAGCACCGACGGCGACGGCCCCCGGGCGGGCGTCGAGGTCGACGGCGAACTGCCCCCGCTCCCGGCGGCGGTCGAGGTGGCGGCGTACCGGATCGCCCAGGAGGCGCTGACCAACGTCGTCCGGCATGCGGCGGCCCGCGCCTGCACCCTCCGGCTGGCCGCCGACGACGGCGAGCTGACCGTCGAGGTCGTCGACGACGGCCGCGGGCTCCCTGCGGAGCTGCTCCCCGGTGTGGGGCTGTCGTCGATGCGCGAGCGGGCAGCCGAGACCGGCGGCCGGTGCGACGTGCTGCCGGCACCGGGGAGTGGCACCCGCGTGCTCGCCCGGCTCCCGCTGACCGGAGGGGACTGACGTGGCTGCACGTGTGCTGGTGGTCGAGGACCATCCACTGTTCCGCAAGGGTGTCCTGGCGCTGCTGGATACCGCGGCCGACCTGGAGGTCGTCGGCGTCGCGGTCTCCGGCGAGGACGCGGTGGCGCAGGCGGCGGAGCTGCGGCCCGACGTCGTCCTCATGGATCTGCAGCTGCCGGGGATGAGCGGCATCGAGGCCACCCGGGCGATCACCGCCGCCGCCCCCGACGTGCGCGTCCTGGTGCTCACCCTCTTCGAGGACGAGGACTCGGTGTTCATGGCGCTGCGGGCCGGCGCCCGCGGCTACGTCCTCAAGGACGCCGACGAGGAGGAGCTGACCGGGGCCATCCGGGCGGTGGCCCGCGGGGAGGCGATCTTCAGCCCGACCGTGGCCGGCCGGGTGCTGGCGTTCTTCGCCCAGCCCCGACCGGCTCCCGAGGTGTTCCCGTCGCTGACCGACCGCGAGCGGGAGATCCTGCGTCTCCTGGCCCAGGGGAACCCCAACCCGTCGATCGCCCGGGCCCTGTCGCTGAGCCCGAAGACGGTGGCGAACTACGTCTCCGCGATCTTCGCCAAGCTGCAGGTCAGGGACCGGGCCGAGGCGATGATCCGCGCGCGGGAGGCCGGCCTGGGGGGCTGACGGTCAGGTTCCGGACGACGGCGTGACGTCGTCGGGCGGCAGCGGCCAGCGCGGCACGCCCGCGACGGCGCCGTCGGGCAGCCGGTCAGGGAAGCGCGGCGGCCGCTTCTCCAGGAAGGCGGCCACCCCCTCGGCCGGCTCCGGCCCGTCCCCCAGCTCGACCAGCGCCCGGGACTCGGCGCGGTGCGCGTCCCACGGGGAGGCGGCGCCCAGCATCGACCAGAGCAGCTGCCGCGCCGCACCCACGGCGACCGCGCTGGTGTTGTCGGCGATCTCCCGGGCGAGCGCGTACGCGGCCGGCAGCAGCTCGTCGTCGGGCACCACGCGGGACACCAGCCGGCCGCGCAGCGCCTCGGCGGCGTCGAACACCCGGCCGGTCGCTACCCACTCCATGGCCTGGCTGATGCCGACCACCCGGGGCAGGAACCACGAGGACGCCGCCTCCGGCACGATGCCGACCCGGCCGAAGACGTACCCGAACCGGGCCGACTCCGCGGCGATCCGGACGTCCATCGGCAGGATCATGGTCGCGCCGATGCCCACCGCCGGGCCGTTGACCGCGGCGATGACGGGCTTACGCAGCGCGGCGAACGGCAGCGAGGCCACTCCCCCGGCGTCCCGCGGGTAGCCCCCGATCTCCTCGCTCAGCGGGCCGGGCGGGCGCACGCGGGTGCGCCGGTCGCCGAAGGTGTCGGGCCCGCCCGCGAGGTCGGCGCCGGCGCAGAACGCGCGGCCGGCCCCGGTCACGACCACGACCCGGACGTCGTCGTCGGCGTCGGCGGCCGCCGCGACCCGGGTGAGCTCGTCGGCCATCGTGAGGGTGAACGCGTTGAGCCGGTCGGGCCGGTGCAGCGTGACGGTCGCGACGCCGTCGGCCACCTGGTACCGCAGCTCGGTCAGCTCGCCGGTCACCGCCCGGCCCCCAGTGCCCCGGTGACGGCCAGCCGCGCGACGGCGTCGAGGTGCTCGGCCTCGTCACCCAGCAGCAGCCGGTCGACCTTGGCCCGCCGCCAGTACAGGTGCGCGTCGTGCTCCCAGGTGAAGCCGATGCCGCCGTGCACCTGGATGAGGGTGCTCGCTGCCCGCTCGAAGGTCACCGCCGCGCAGGCCTTCGCCGCCGACGCCGCCAGCGGCAGCTCGGCCGGGTCGCAGTCGGCCGCCCACGCCGCCCACCACACCAGCGAGCGCAGCTGCTCCACCCCGACCCACGCGTCGACCAGCATGTGCTTGATCGCCTGGTAGGAGCCGATCCGGCGGCCGAACGCCTCCCGCTCCTGGGCGTAGGCCACCCCCAGCTGCACGCACCGCTCGGCGCCGCCCAGGTCCTCCGCGGCCATGACGACGGCGCCCACCTGCCGGGCGCGGGCCCACAGCCCACCGGCGTCCCCGGTCAGCACCCGACGGGAGGTCAGCCGCACCGAGGCCAGCCCGCGGGTGGCGTCCATCGGCCGGCCGGGCACGACCTCGCCCTCGCCGATGACGAGGTCCCCGCCGTCCAAGCCCAGGAAGAGGGTCGCGTCGGCGGCGTCCACCGACGGGGCGGAGCCGTCGACGGCGCCGTCGAGCACGGCGAAGGCCGTCGACCCGTCGGCCAGCTGCCCGGCCAGGTCGGGGGCGTCGGCGAGCAGGACCGCGGCGCGCGCGGCCGTCACCAGCGAGGGCGCGGCGAGCACCGCGCCGCCCTGCTCGGCGACGACGGCGAGGTCCAGCAGCGGGCGCCCGGAGCCGCCGGCGGACTCGGGGACGGTGATGCCCAGGAAGCCGATGTCGGCCAGCGCCTTGCGGCCGGGTTCGAGCCGCCCGCCCTCCAGACCCGCCCGCGCGGCGGCCGGCGAGGCGTTGCCGCGGTAGAAGTCGCGGGCGCCGTCGGCGATGTCGCGCTGGTCGGCGTCGAGGTCGAAGTTCATCGCGTCCCTCCCGAGAAAGGAGCGGTCTTGTCGCTGCGGGGTTCCGGCGGCAGACCCAGCACCCGCTCGCCGAGGATGTTGCGGAGGACCTGGTCGGTGCCGCCGGCGATGCTGATGCCCGGCAGCCACGACTGGGTGCGCTGCCAGCGGTCGTCACCGTCGGCCGTGGCGGCGTAGACGGCGTCGTCGCCGAGCAGCCGCACCCCGGCGTCGGCCATGAGCAGACCGGCCTCGGTGCCGGCGAGCTTCCCCGCGCTGGCCTCCGGTCCGGGGATGCCGCCCTGGCTGAGCACGGTGAGCCGCCGGTAGCCGGTGTACCGGGCGGCGAGCGCCGCGACCACCGCCCGCCCGACCGCCTGCCGGGCCAGCACCTGCCGCTCGGGGTCGAGCCGCGGCAGCCGCTCGCGCGCATGCTGGGCGAACTCCTCCACCGGCGCACCGATGGCGCCCCCGGCCCCGCCGATGGCCACCCGCTCGTTCATCAGCGTGGTCAGCGCGACCCGCCAGCCCTCGCCGGGCTCGCCCAGCCGCTCCTCGTCGGGGATGCGGACGTCGTCGAAGAACACCTCGTTGAAGTCGGCCCGCCCGCCCATCTGGCGCAGCGGGCGCACCGTCACGCCGGGGGCGTGCATGTCGACGACGAACATGGTCAGCCCGGCGTGCTTGGGCTTCTCCGGGTCGGTGCGGGTGAGCAGGATCCCGAAGTCGGAGACGTGCGCGAGCGTCGTCCACACCTTCTGGCCGTTGACCACCCAGCCGTCGCCGTCGCGGACGGCGGTGGTGCGCAGCGCGGCGAGGTCCGAGCCCGAGGCCGGCTCGCTGAACAGCTGGCACCAGACGTCGTCGGCGCGCAGCAGCCGGGCGAGGTAGCGCTCGCGCTGCTCCTGGCTGCCGTGGGCGATGACCGTCGGCCCGCACATGCCGATCCCGATGTGGTTGATCAAACCGGGCACCCGAGCGCGGGCCAGTTCCTGGGCGACGATCGCCTGCTGCACCAGCGTGCCCCCCTGCCCGCCGTACTCGCGGGGCCAGGTGACGCCGACCAGCCCCGCCTCGGCGAGCACCCGCTGGGTGCGGCGCATCTCCGCCTCGTGCGTGCGGGCGTCGATGCCTTCCTGACCGGGCGCGAGGTGCAGCAGCTCGCCGGCGTGCTCCTCGAGCAGGGCGCGCACCCGCGCCCGGTACCCGGCCTCGTCGGGGCTGTCGTCGAAGTCCACGGGCACGCCTCTCGTCGGTGAGCGGGGGGTCGGCCGCAGCGTGACAGGCGTCACCCGGGACGGTCAACGGTGACTGTTCCGGACCGTCCGGACCGCCTACTGTTCCGCGGATGAGCGCCGAGCCCGCCGCCGCCGGCGCCGCTCCGGGGCCCCGCTCGCGCTCGGAGCGGACCGCCGGCAGCCGCCTGCTGATCCTCGACGCGGCCGTCGCGTGCCTGGTCGAGGACGGGTTCGCCGGCGCCTCGACGCTCGCCGTCCAGGCCCGCGCCGGGGTCTCCCGCGGCCGGCTGCTGCACCACTTCCCGTCCCGCGCCGAGCTGCTGGTCGCCGCCGCCGAGCACCTGTCCACGACGCAGCTGGACGAGGTGCGCCGCCGGGCCGCGGCGCTGATGGAGGATGAGCCGACCGGGCGCGAGCGGGTGGACCGCGCGATCGACCTGATGTGGGCGACCTTCCAGGAGCCCCCGTTCTGGGCGGCGATGGAGCTCTGGACGGCGGCCCGCACCGACCCCGAGCTGCGGGCGGCGCTGCGCGGCGAGGAGCGCCGGCTGCGGGCCTCGATCGCCGCCGTGGCCGACGGCATCTGGGGGCCCGAGATCGCCGGCGCGCCCGCCTACGCCGACCTCTGCGAGCTGCTGTTCACCAGCATGCGCGGGGTCGCGCTCGTCTACGCGTTCCAGGACCGGCCGGCCGCCACCGACCCGCACCTGGCGCTGTGGAAGCGGCTCGCCGCCCGCCTGCTCGACCTCGACAGTCAGGGTTGACCGCTCGGCCTCGCGGCCACCAGCATGACGCAGGTCACACTGTCCCGGCTGAGGAGTAGCCCGTGAGCGTCCAGATCCCGGTCCTGCGCGGCCGCGGCATGACCATGAGCGACATGCTGGCCCGGCACGCCCGCACCAGCCCGGACGTGCCGGCGCTGCGCTTCGAGGGATCGGGCCGCTCGTACGCCGAGCTCGACCAGCGGGTGGACCGGCTGGCCCGGGCGCTGCACGCGCGCGGGGTGCGCACCGGCGACCGGGTGGCCGTGCTGGCGCTCAACGGCCCGGAGACGTGGGAGGCCTACCTCGCCGGCGTCCGGCTGGGTGCGGTCGTCGTCCCGGTCAACTTCCGGCTGGTCGCCGACGAGGTCGCCTACGTGCTCACCGACTCCGGCGCCGTCGCCCTGGTCGTGGACACTCCGCTGGCGGAGGTCGCGGCCAAGGCGCGCGAGCAGGCCCCGGACGTCGCGACCGCGCTGGTCATCGGCGGCGGGGACGCCGGACCGGGCAGCGAGGACTACGCGTCGGCGCTCGCCGCGGCCGAGGGGGAGCCGCTCGACGTCGTCGTCGACGAGGACGAGCCGGCCTTCATCATGTACACCTCCGGCACGACCGGCCGCCCCAAGGGCGCCGTGCTGACCCACCGCAACCTGCTCCTGCACGCCTTCAGCCAGGTCACCACCCTCGGATGGGACCCCGACGACCGCGTCGGTGTGCCGGGCGCGCCGCTGTTCCACATCGCCGGGCTGGCCGGGGGCCTGCCGCCGTTGCTGCTGGGCGGCACGAACGTGATCCTGAGGTCCGGCGCCTTCGACCCGGCCGAGACCCTCGACATGATGGAGCGGGAGAAGGTCTCCAGCATCTTCCTGGTCCCCGCCATGTGGGCCGCCGTGCTCGCGGTCCCGGGCATCGCCGACCGCGACCTCTCGCACCTGCGCCGGGTCTCCTGGGGTGCCGCCCCCGCCTCCACCACCCTGCTGCGCGCGCTGATCGACGCGTTCCCGCAGGCGGAGGTGGTCACCGCCTTCGGGCAGACCGAGTGCAGCCCCGTCACCTGCCTCCTGCGTGGCGAGGACTCCGTGCGCAAGATCGGCTCGGTCGGCACGCCGATCCTCAACGTCGAGGTCCGCGTCGTCGACGACGCGATGGCGGACGTCCCGCAGGGCGAGGTGGGCGAGATCGTCTATCGCAGCCCCATGGTGATGAAGGAGTACTGGAACAAACCCGAGGAGACGGCGGAGGCGTTCGCCGGCGGCTGGTTCCACTCCGGCGACCTCGTGCGCCAGGACGAGGACGGCTACTTCTACGTCGTCGACCGCAAGAAGGACATGATCATCTCGGGCGGGGAGAACATCTACTGCGCCGAGGTGGAGAATGTGCTGGCCGCCCACCCGAAGGTCGCCGAGGTCGCGCTGATCGGCGTGCCCGACACCCGCTACGGCGAGGCGCCGCTGGCCGTCGTCGCCCCGCGCGACGCGGCCGACCCGCCGACGGCCGAGGAGCTGGCCGCGTTCTGCCGGGAGCGGCTGGCCCGCTACAAGAACCCGCGGGAGTACTCGGTGGTCGGGGCGCTCCCCCGCAATCCGAGCGGCAAGGTGCTCAAGACCGCACTGCGGCAGGAGCACTCGGCGGGCTCGCTCGTCGCCGACCCCGTCGTCTGACGCCTGCCCCCTCCCCGGCAACAGTGTGCGCAGATGTGCAGCAACTGCGTCTGGAACTGCACATCCGCGCACACCGTCGCGCCCGGGCGGCAGGGTCAGGGAGCGTCGGTCTCGAAGAGGTCGCGGGACACGACGCCGGTGTCGGGGTTGTCGGTGAACATCCCGTCGATGCCGGCCTCCCAGAAGGTGAGGTGCTCCTCCAGCGCCCGGCCGTAGTCGTCGGCCTCGGCCCCGTCCCGCAGCGCCGGGGGCAGGAACACGTTCTCGTTGCGGAACGTGTACGGGTGCACGAGCAGCCCGGCGCGGTGCGCGTCGTCGACGAGCGTGGTCGAGGTGCCCAGCGTGCCGTCGGCCTCGCGCGGGATGACCTGGTTCTTCTCCGGCCCCACGCCCTCGGCGTACCCGGCGATCTCCTGCAGCCCCTCCGCGGTGGTGAGGTCGGCGTAGGTGCGCGGGTCACCGGCGGCGGTGAAGTCGTAGGGCTGCCCCGACCCCGACAGCAGCTGCACCAGCGGCACGCGCACCCCCTTCTCCCCCAGCTCCCGCAGGTTCGCCGTCTCGAAGGACTGGATGAAGACCGGGGAGGTGTGCTTGTGCACCCGCGCCTCCCGAAGGTCGGTCATCAGGGGCTCCTCGAGGGAGAGCCCGATGCCGTCGAAGTAGGTGGGGTGCTTGGTCTCGACGTAGACGCCGATCTCGCGGCGGAGCTCCTTGGTGAGCCGGGCCCGCAGCTCGAGCACCTCGTCGAGGGTCGGCACCTGGTAGAGGCCGTCGTAGAGGGTGTTCTCCTCCCGCACCTCGGGCAGCCGCTCGACGGCCCGGAGGGTGCGCAGCTCGGCGAGCGTGAAGTCCTCGGTGAACCAGCCGGTGAGCGGTGCGCCGTCGATCACCTTGGTCGTGCGGCGGGAGGCGAACTCCGGCCGGCTCGCGACGTCCGTCGTCCCGGAGATCTCGTTCTCGTGCCGGGCGACGAGCACGCCGTCCTCGGTGCTCACGACGTCGGGCTCGATGTAGTCGGCCCCCATCCGGGCGGCGAGCTCGTAGGAGGCGAGGGTGTGCTCCGGCCGGTAGCCGGAGGCACCCCGGTGGCCCACGACGAGCAGGTCGTCGGCGAGCGCCGTGCCGGGCTCGGGAGCCGGCGGCCGCGGCGCGGCGGTGGCGGGCACGGCCGCCGGGACGGCGAGGGACAGGGGGACGGCGACCGCGACGGCGGCGACCGTGGCACGCAAGCGGCGTGCTCGGGACATCGGGACTCCCGCGGGCTCGGACGGCGACCCTCGCCGGCGGCTCCGCGAGCTGATCCCAACGAGGCCAGGTGCCCGGGCCGCGTCGCCCGTCACAACTCCCGGTGACGACCTGGTGGCGCGCCCGTGCCGCCGGTCAGCCCGCCCAGGCCTCGCCCACGCGGGCCAGCACCGACGCCGCCTGGGCGCGCCCGGCCCGGGCCGCGGGCTCCCGGGCGGCGGGGTCCAGGACGTTGCGGCCGATCGCCGCGCGGGCGGCCTCGTCCGGGGCGACGACGGCGACGCGGGCCGAGACCATGCCGGTGACCTGGGCGTCGACGCTGGCCATCGGCCCGACCCCGCGCGGGATGGGCGCCAGGACGACCAGCCGGTCGTAGCCCTGGGCGAGGTCCGCGTTGGCCGCCGAGCGCATGCCGCCGTCGATGTAGCGGCGGCCGTCGATGGTGACCGGCGGGTAGACGCCGGGCACCGCGCAGCTCGCCGCGACGGCCTGCACCAGCGGGACGCCGGACTCCCGGCCGAAGGTGCGGAACTCACCCGTGGCGGCGTCCACCGCGGTGACGAGGAGCTCCCGCTCCGGCCACTCGCGGGACACCAGCCGCGAGCCGATCACGTCGAGCCGCTCCTGCTCGGTCGGCGTGGCGCCGGCCTTCTCCGCGGCGAGGGCGAGCGTGCCCACGCGACGGCGGAACTCGACGTCCCGACCGCGGCTGACGAGCATCGCCCAGGCGTAGCGGGCGAGGTTGCTGCGCGTCATCCGGGCGACCTTCGCCTGGGCCGGGGGCTCCAGCTGGCGGGCGTACAACTCCTCCAGCGGGGCGCCGCTGGTGAGCTGCGCGCCGACGACCGAGCCGGCCGACGTGCCGACGACGAGGTCGGCCCCGGTGAGGTCCACACCGGCCTCGGCCAGGCCGGCGAGCACGCCGATCTCCCAGGCGATGCCGGTGATGCCGCCTCCGCCGAGCACGAGGGCGGTCCGCTGGTCGCTCATGGGCGACATCCTCACAGACCCCTCGACAGGCGCTGTGAGCTGGGCCACCCTGTGGCTCAGCTCACCCGACGAGAGGAAACGAATGACCACCGTGCAGTCCGCCCCGGCACCCACGACGGCCAGCTGGCCGCCCGGGTTGCCCCGGTCCCTGGACTACCCGAGCGCGCCGGTGGGCTCCATCCTGCGGGCCGCCGTGCGCCGGTGGGGCGACCGGACGGCGTTCGTCGACCACGACGTGCCGCTCACCTTCACCGAGCTGGGCGCCCGCGCGCACGCGGTCGCCGGCTGGCTGGCCGACCACGGCATCGGGCGGGGCGACGTCGTCGCCGTCCACATCCCGAACTGCCGGCAGTACCCGCCGCTCTACTACGGGATCATGCTGGCGGGCGCCACCTTCTCCCCCACCAACCCGCTGCTGCCGGCCGCCGACCTCGCCGCCCAGCTGAACGACGCCGGCGCCAAGGCGCTCATCACCTGGGACCAGGTGCTGCCCTTCGTCCGGGGGGCGATCGCGCAGACCGGGGTCGAGACGGTCGTCGTCACCGGCGAGGCGCACACCCTCGACTTCGCCGCCCGCCTCGACGGCCTCGAGCCGACCGACGTCGACCTCGCCGACCTCCTGGCCGGTGACCCGGCCGACCGGCACCTGGACGCCGGCATCGACGTCGCCGCCGACCTGGCGCACCTGGCCTACACCGGCGGCACGACCGGCGTCAGCAAGGGCGTGGAGCTGCCGCACCGCCAGGTCGTCACCAACGTCCTGCAGTCGGGCTGCTGGACCTCCGGGGCCCTCCCCGCGCTCGACGAGGAGGGGGACGTGACGCTGCAGCAGGTGCTCGGCCCCGACGAGTGCCCGACCCGGCTCGGCGAGGCGCGGATCATCAACCTGACGCCGTGGTTCCACGCGATGGGCGCGATCGGCTACCTCAACGGCATGGTCATGGGCGGCACGATGACCGTCATCCACATGCGCTTCGACCCGGTGAAGTACGTCGAGGACATGGTCCGGTACGAGGTGACCTCGATCGGCGGCGCGCCCCCGGTCTTCGTGGCGCTGCTGCAGGTTCCCGGGTTCGCCGACGCCGACCTCTCGCGCGTCCGCGGCATCAGCAGCGGCGCCGCACCGCTGCCGGTCACGCTGATCGAGAAGATGCAGGCGCTCATGCCCAACGCCACGATCGGCGAGGGCTACGGGCTGACCGAGGTCACGATGATGGCCACCGGCAACCCGACCTTCCGCTCGGGCACCCGCAAGCCGGGCACCGTGGGGGTGCCGATCTTCGACACCGAGATCACCATCCGCCCGCTCGGCGGCGGCGACCCGCTGCCGGCGGGCGAGCGGGGCGAGGTCTGCATCCGCGGCCCCCAGGTGATGCGCGGCTACGCGCACCGTCCTGAGGCCACGGCCGAGTCGATCGACGCCGACGGCTGGTTCCACTCCGGCGACGTCGGCATCCTCGACGAGGACGGCTACCTCTCGATCGTCGACCGGACCAAGGACATGCTGCTCTACAAGGGCTACAACGTCTTCCCGCGCGAGCTGGAGGAGGTCCTCTTCGGCGTCCCGGGGGTCGCCGGTGCGGCGGTGGTCGGCCGGCCCGACGAGGAGGCCGGCGAGCTGCCGGTGGCCTACGTGGTGCGCAAGGACGACGCGGACGGCGCCGCGCTGACCGTCGAGTCCGTCATGGCCGCGGTCAACGGCAAGGTGACCCCCTACAAGCGGCTGCGCGACGTCCGGTTCATCGACGCGATCCCGGTCTCGGCGGCCGGCAAGGTGCTCAAGCGGGAGCTCGCCGCCCGCGAGCGCGAGGCCGTCGAGGGCTGAGCCGGCGCGTGCCGCCGTACCCGTTCGGGTGCGGCGGCACGCGGCCGGGCGCCGCACTCACTATCGTCCGCGGCGTGGAGGAGCAGCGGAACGGGCTGGAGACCGAGCACACCGGTGTCCGGATCGCGCACGTCGAGCAGACGCCGGTCCGCCAGGTGTGGCGCCGCGTCGTCATCGCCTTCGTCGTCCTCTTCGTCGTCGTGGTCGTGGTCTACCTGGACCGCGACGGCTACGCCGACAGCCGCGGCGACGAGATCTCGTTCCTCGACGCCGCCTACTACGCGACGGTCAGCCTCTCCACCACCGGCTACGGCGACATCACGCCGGTCACCCCCGGGGCGCGCCTGGTCAACGTCCTGCTGATCACGCCGCTGCGGATCATGTTCCTGATCGTCCTCATCGGAACGACCCTCGAGGCGCTGACGGCGCGCTCGCGCGAGGAGTTCCGCATCCACCGCTGGAGGTCCCGCGTGCGCCAGCACGTCATCGTGTGCGGCTACGGCACCAAGGGCCGCAGCGCCATCCGCTCGCTGCAGGCCAGCGGCACCCCGCTGGAGAAGATCGTCGTGGTCGACCCCGAGCCGCGCGCCATCGACGAGGCGAACGCCATGGGCCTCACCGGCATCGTCGGCGACGCCGGCCGCACCGAGGTGCTGCGCCGGGCCGCCGTCGAGCGCGCCCGGTCGGTCATCGTCGCGGCCAACCGGGACGACGCCTCGGTGCTGATCACCCTCACCGTGCGGCAGCTCAACCCGAGCGTCCCCATCACCACCAGCGTCCGCGAGGAGGAGAACGCGAACCTCCTGCGGCAGTCCGGTGCGGACACCGTCATCACCACGTCGGCGACGTCCGGCCGGCTGCTGGGTCTCTCCACCGACAGCCCGCGGGTGGTCGCCGTCGTCGAGGACCTCGTGACCGGCGGCCAGGGCCTGGACCTGCACCAGCGGACGGCGACCGCCGACGAGGTCGGGCTCGGCCCGCGCCAGCTGCGCGACATCGTGCTGTCGGTGACCCGCGGCGGGCGCACGCTGCGCTTCGACGACCCGCTGATCGGCACCCTGCAGCCCGAGGACGTGCTCGTCGTCGTGAAGGCGCACGAGCCCGGCAAGGCGATGCAGCTGCCGACGCAGTGAATCTTGTCGTCCTCCGGACGACACCGCGGCCACGTGCCGTTCCCCTGCTGCGACGAGCGCGTCCGTCGCGCCTGCGCGACCCCCTCCGGGGGCCACTCGGCACGACCGTGCACATCGTCGTCCTCCGGATCGCACCGCGGCCAACGGCCGTCCCCCTGCTGCGACGAGCGCGTCCGTCGTCCCTGCGCGGACCCCTCCGGGGCCCACTCGGGACGACCCTGCAGTCAGCGCACCCGCACCCAGGTCTGCGTCGGCTCGTCCCGTCCTCTCAGACGCACCTCCCGGTCGGCCTGCCAGTGCACCTGCTCCCCCGGTGCCGCCGTCAGCACCGTCGGCTCGCTGGCCACCGCCCGGCCCGGGTGCTCCTTGGCCAGGTCGGTGAGCCGCGCCGCCTCGTTCACCGGGTCGCCGATCACCGTGTACTCCAGCCGGCTGGCCGCCCCCACCTGACCGGCCCACACCCGGCCGCACGCGACGCCCACCCCCACGTCGACCTCCCCGGCGGTGGCGACGGCGTCGCAGATGCGCCGGGCCGCCCGCAGCGCGGCCCCGGCCGGGTCGGGGTGGTCGGCCGGAGCGCCGAAGACGCAGAGGGCGGCGTCGCCCTCGAACTTGTTCACCAGCCCGCCCTCGTCCTCGATGGCGTCGACGACGACCCCGAAGAACCGGTTGAGCAGGCCGACCATCTCCTCCGGCCCCGTGCGGCGCACCAGCGCGGTGGAGCCGGCGACGTCCACGAACAGCGCCGCGACGGTCCGCTCCTCCCCGCCCAGCGAGACACCGGTCGTCAGCGCCCGCTGGGCCACCGTCGTCCCGACGTGCCGGCCGAACAGGTCGCGCAACCGCTCCCGCTCGGCCAGGCCGGCGGCCATGGAGTTGACGCCCTCCTGCAGCAGGCCGATCTCCCCGGCGTCGTCCACCATGACGTCGACGGCGTAGTCGCCGGCGCCGACCTGTTGCACGGCCCGGCGCAGGTCGCGCAGCGGTTGCCCGACGGCGCGGGCGGTGAGCACGGTGGCCAGCGCGCCGACCAGCAGCGCGACCACCACGAGGAAGACGACGGCGGCGCGCCCGGGGCCGTCGGGGTTGCTCGGGTCCAGGTACAGCAGGACGACGCCGACCATCGGCACCCCGCTGGTGAGCCCCCAGGTGAGCAGCAGGCGGATGCGGACCCCGAGGGTGAGCGCGCCCGCGGGCGGGTGGGCGGCCAGCGCGCGGGCGGTGACGGCGCGGGCCGCCCGGGCGACCAGCAGGTAGGTGACGCCGGCGGTGACCACACCGCCGAGCAGCACGGCGACGGCGACGCGGGCGCCGACCAGCGCGTCGGGGAAGGTGAGCGCCGCGACCGCCCCCATCAGGACCGCGCCCAGCAGCCAGACGACGGCGGCGACCAGGGCGGTGTCCAGCGGGAGCCGCAGCGCCTGCCGCGCCTCCTCGACCGTGGGCCCGCGGCCGGCCATGAGCCAGCGGTTCGTGGCCCGCTGGCGCCCCAGCCCGGCGAGCACGGCCAGCGGCAGGGCGACGGCGAGGTAGGCCGCGGCCGCCCACAGCACCTCGGCGCGGCCGGTGCTGCCCCGGTCGCCCTCGACCCCGAGGAGCAGCACCACCACCGTGCCGACGCCGACCAGGTTGGCCGCGATGACCAGGCCCACGATGACCGGGACGGCCAGCCGGCCGCTCGGCGCCCACCCGGCCATGCCGGTCAGCCGGCGGCGCACGTCCTCGCCCGCGGTGGTCACGTCCGGCTCAACGAGCACGGCCCGCGCACGGCACGGGCGGGCACCCGATCGAGGTCACCGGACCATGATCACCGAGCGGACCCGCCGCCGTCCGGCCGGTTCCCCGCCGGGGTGGGAGCGGCGGCGGGACGACCCGGCAGGGCACGCCCGAGCACCAGCGCGCCGATGCCGGCGAGGACGACCCCGAGCAGCGCGACCCGCAGGCTGAAGGCGTCGGCCACGACCCCGATCAGCGGTGGGGAGAGCAGGAAGCCGATCCGCAGCAGCCAGTTGATCACCATCAGACCCTGGCCGTGCGGCAGGCCGGGGAGCTCGTCGGCGGCGTGGTAGACGGCCGGGATCAGGGTGGCGACGCCGAGACCGGCCAGCGCGAACCCGACCAGCGTGCTGGGCACCGAGGGCCAGGCGAGCGCGACGCCGAGGCCGACCGCGGCGAGCGCACCTCCGGCCCGCGCGACCCGCCGCTCGCCGAACCGGTCGACCACGCGGTCGCCGGTCAGCCGGCCGACGGTCATCGCCGCCGACAGCGCGACGAAGCCCAGCCCGGCGACGGCCGCGCCCGCCTCGAGTTCGGTGCGCAGGTAGAGCGCGCTCCAGGACGCGCCGACGTCCTCGATCAGCGCGCCGCAGGCGGCGAGCAGGCCGAGCACCGCCAGGGCCGGGACCGCGGCCCGCCGTCGCGGGCGTTCCTGCGGCGCCTCCTCGGCGACCGGCTCGGGCTCGTCGGAACCGGGCAGCACGCCACGGGAGACGACCAGTGCGACAGCGCCGAAGACCACGGCCGAGGCGCCGAGGTGCACGGGCAGCGGGATGCCCAGCCCGGCCGCCGCGGAACCGAGCAGCCCACCGGTGACCGCGCCGATGCTCCAGACGCCGTGCAGCGAGTTGATGATCGAGCGGCCGTAGAGCCGCTGCACGCGGAGGCCGTGCGCGTTCTGGGCGACGTCGACGACGGCGTCGAGGGCGCCGACCACCAGGAAGGCGGCGGCCAGGCCCAGCCAGTTCGGCGCCACGGAGACCGTCCACACGACCGCGCCGAGCAGCGCCAGGCCGTAGGAGGCGACCCGGCCGGAGCCGAACCGGCGGTTGAGCGCCGCCGACGACAGCCCGGCCAGCAGGGCGCCCAGCGGCACCGCGGCGAGCGCGGCGCCCAGCGCGGTGCTGCTCAGCTCGAGCTCGGCCTTGACCGCCGGCAGCCGGGGCACCAGCCCGGCGTAGAAGACGGCGTTGAGGAAGAAGCAGGCGGCGACGGCGCGGCGGGCGCGACGCAGCCGCGGGGGCTCGACGGACGCGGGTGCGAAGGACATGGCGGGCTCCAGCTCCCGGTCAGCCGGCGAACCGGAGCAGCGCGGCACGGATCTGCGCGGCGTCCATCGGGTCGGTGGACAGCGCGCTGTGCAGGACAAGCCCCTCGACGAGGGCGTCGACCTCGCGGGCGGTGACCGGGTCGAGGTGGCGCTCCAGGCTGCGCCGGCTCCGCGACATCCAGTCCTGGGTGACCGCGCGCAGCTCGGCGTCCCGGGCGGCGGCGACGTACAGCTCGACGGCGAGCACGAGGTCGCGCTGCGAGCCCAGCAGGTCGCCGGTGAGGTGCTCGACCAGCGCCTCGAGCGCCGCCGCGCGGTCCGGGGCGGCCGCCATGCGCGCGTCGAACCGCGCGGCGACATCGTCCACGTGCCGGGTGAAGGCGGCGGCGAGCAGCTCGGTGAGCGAGCCGAAGTGGTACGTCAGCGACCCGAGGGGCACGTCGGCGGCGCGGGCGATCGCCCGGTGCGTGGCCGCCGCGACCCCCTGCGCGGCGATGACGTCGAGCGTGGTGTCGACCAGCCGGTCGCGCCGCCCGGGGTCGTGCCGGCGGGGACGGCGGACCGTCGTCGGGTCGGCGCTCACCGGGCGGGGTCGTCCAGCCGGCGGACGACGCGCGCCGGGTTGCCGACCGCCACCACGTCGGCCGGCAGGTCGCGGGTGACCACCGCGCCGGCGCCGACGACGGTGTTCGCGCCGATGGTGACGCCGGGCAGCACGATCGCCCCGCCGCCGAGCCAGACGTTGTCGCCGATGGTGATCGGCTCGGCCGCCTCCCACTTGTCCCGACGGGGGCCCGGCTCCACCGGGTGGGTGGGCGTGAGCAGCTGGACGTTCGGGCCGATCTGCACGTCGTCCCCGATGGTGATGGGGGCGACGTCGAGGGCGACCAGGCCGAAGTTGGCGAAGCAGCGGGCGCCGATGCGGATGTTGCTGCCGTAGTCGACGCGCAGGGGCGGCCGGATCTCCGTCCCCTCCCCCACGGCGCCGAGCAGCTCCGCCAGCAGTTGCCGGCGCAGCGGGCCCTGGCGCACCGACGTCGCGTTGTAGGCGTCGGCCAGGTCGAGGGCCCGGGCGCTCTCCTCGGCGATCTCGGGGTCGTCGGCGATGTAGAGGTCGCCGGCGAGCATCCGCTCGCGCATCGTCCGGGAGTCGCCCGCACCGGGCCGGGAGCTCATAGGAACGAGCGTACACATACGCCCGGTGTGCCGGTGCGCGGGGCGGGACGCCCGTGCGGGTGCCCCGCCCCGGCGGTCAGAACGCGGCGAGGACTGCGCCCTCGTAGTTCTCCTCGATGAACTGGCGCACCTCGTCCGAGTGCAGCAGCCCCTCCAGTTCCTGGATGCGCTCGTCCCCCTCGTCGCCGGTGCGCACCACCAGGAGGTTGGCGTTGGGGTTGCCCGCCCCCTCCTCCAGCGCCAGCGCGTCCTCGGCCGGGACGAGGTCGGCCTCGATGGCGTAGTTGCCGTTGATGACCGCGATGTCCACGTCGGCCAGGGACCGGGGCACCTGCGCGGCCTCGACCTCGGAGATCTCGAGGTTCTTCGGGTTGCCCTCGATGTCCAGCGAGGTCGGCGCGGCGTCGCCGGTGTCGGCGAGGGTGATCAGGCCGTTGGCCTCCAGCAGCCGCAGCGCCCGCGCGGCGTTGGTCGGGTCGTTCGGGATGGCCGCCGTCGCGCCGTCGGGCAGGTCGGCGAGGTCGGTCAGGGTGCTCGAGTAGATGCCCAGCGGCTCGATGTGCACCGGGTCGAGCGCCTCGAAGTCGTAGCCGGCACTGGCCTCCTGCTCCTCCAGGTACGGGATGGTCTGGAAGTAGTTGGCGTCGAGTGAGCCGTCGTCCAGGGCCACGTTGGGCTGCACGTAGTCGGTGAACTCGACGATCTCCAGATCCAGGCCGGCGTCCTCGGCGAGGTTCTCGTCGATGTAGCGCAGGATCTCCGCGTGCGGGACCGGGGAGGCGCCCACCCGCAGCGGCTCGTCGGCCGCCGAGAGCTCGGCCTCGCCGCCGCAGGCGGCGACCAGGGCCGTCATCGCCGACGCGGCCAGCAGGGCGGGGAAGCGGGTGCGCATGGTGGTGTTTCTCCTCTGTGGCGGGGTGGGACGGCGGCCGGGCGGACGCCGTGGAGGTCGGATCAGGCGTGCGCGAGCGAGCGCGCCCAGCGGTCCCCGGCCCACTGGAGGGCCTGGACGATGACGAGAAGGAGGACGACGGTCGCGAGGGTGATGTCGGTGCGGAACTGCTGGTAGCCGAAGCGGATGGCGAAGTCGCCCAGCCCGCCGCCGCCGACCGCACCGGCCATGGCCGAGTAGCTGATCAGCGCGACGACGGTGACCGTGACGCCGGCGACCAGCGACGGCCGGGCCTCCGGCAGCAGCACCGTGCGCACGACGTCGCGACGGCGGGCGCCCATCGACAGCGCCGCCTCCACCTTGCCGGCGGCGACCTCGCGCAGGCTGCTCTCCACCAGCCGGGCGAGGAACGGGACGGCGCCGATGGTCAGCGGCACGATCGCCGCGGTGGAGCCGATCGTCGTCCCGACGATGCCGCGGGTGACCGGGGCGACGAGGACCAGCAGGATGATGAACGGCAGCGCGCGGCCGAGGTTCACGACCAGGCCGGCGAGCCGGTGCAGCAACGGCCGCGGGGCCAGCCCGCCCGGCGCGGTGACGGTCAGCAGCACGCCCAGCGGGACGCCCAGGAGCACGGTGACCAGGGCCGCGACCCCGACCATGTAGAGGGTCTCCCAGGTGGCGTCCAGCAGCTGGGGCCAGATGCGGTTCCAGTCGCTCACCGGGCCACCTCGGCGGTCGCGGCCACGCGCTCGACCAGGATGCCGCCGGCCCGCAACCGGTGCACGGCGTCGTCCAGCCCGGCAACCCCTCCGGTGACCCGCAGGAGCAGCCGGCCGTAGCGGCCACCGGCGACGGTCTCCACCGACCCGCCGGCGATCTCGACGGCCAGGCCCAGCTCGCCGATCAGCGTCTGGAGGACGAGGGTCTCCGGCGTCCGATCGGCGACGGTCACCCGCAGCAGGGCGCCATCGTGCGCGGCACCGGCGTCCGCCACCGGCGCCGGGAGCAGGGCGTCGCCCAGCGGCGAACCCGGCCGGGTCAGGACGTCGGCCAGCCGGCCGCCGTCGACGACCCGCCCCCGGTCCAGCAGCACGGCGCTGTCGCACACGGCCTTGACGACGGACATCTCGTGCGTGATCAGGAGGACCGTGAGGCCGAGCTCGTCCCGCACCCGGCGCAGCAGCTCCAGGACGCCCGTCGTGCTGGCCTGGTCCAGCGCGGAGGTGGCCTCGTCGCAGAGCAGCACCGTCGGCCGGACGGCGAGCGCGCGGGCGATGGCCACGCGCTGCTTCTGGCCACCGGAGAGCTGGGCGGGGCGGGCGCCGGCGCGGTCGCCGAGCCCCACGAGGTCCAGCAGCTCTCCGGCCCGCCGTCTGCGCTCGGCCCGGCCCACGCCGGAGAGCTCCAGCGGGTGCTCCACGTTCCCCGCGGCGGTGCGCGAGTCGAGCAGCTCGAAGTGCTGGAAGACCATGCCGATGGAGCGCCGCGCCTGCCGGACCTGCTCGTCCGGCAGCTCGGTCAGCAGCTGCCCGTCGACGGTCACCGAACCCGACGTGGGCCGCTCCAGCAGGTTGACCAGGCGCACCAGCGTGCTCTTGCCCGAGCCGCTGGGGCCGACGACGCCGGCGAACTCGCCGCGGTCCACCGCCAGGCTGACGCCGTCGACGGCGACGACCTCGCCGGCCTGCCCGCGGGCAGGGAAGACCTTGCGGACGTCCTTCAGTTCGATCACGGGGTGCGGTCCTCGGGGTTGAGCGGGCACGGGCGCGCGGCGACGCCGCCGGGGTTCCCGGCCGAGGGCGTGGTCGCCCGCGGTGCGCGGTGGCTGGGGTGCGCGCCCGCCGTCCGGTGGGGCGGGCGTCGCCAGGAGGCGGGAGGCGGGAGGCGGGAGGCGGGAGGCCTCAGCGGCACATGGCTGTGCCGGTCCGGCACAGGTCGACGTGCCGGCGGGCCCACGAGAGCAGCTCGTACCGCATGGTGTTCCTCCATCGGTCCTGGCAGTAGCACCCGCGCCCGCCGATGCGGGGGGTTGCTGCGACGTCGACGAGCCAGGTCTCTCAGCCGCTCCGGATGGTTGCGGGAGCGAGTCTACGGAGGAGGTCGGGGCCTTTCTCGTCCGCGACCTGCGACGTCACTCACACAGCACACCCGAGCGCGACACCACCACCACGCCGAGCGGCGGCGGGACGGGCGCTGCCCCGGGCGGACCCGGTGGGGCGCCGCCGAGCCGGCCCTCCTGACCGACGGGCGCGCTGCACGCGGGCCCCGGACGCACGAAGGGCCCGGTCTGCCGACCGGGCCCTTCGTGGTGGAGCGGGGTGGGATCTTGGCGAAAAGAGAAATCGCAGGTCAGCATGTCGAATGCGGCATGCGCCACTCGGCTTGCACACGAAATGCCCGAAGTTTGCACACGGCGCTGCCTGGTCGTGGGTTGCCGTCGCCGCTGGCGGCGACTGGACCGTGCGACGCGGTGTTGACCCCTTCTACCGGCCCATCCGGGAGGGGCTCTCCCCAACGCTTACGGTGAGCGCGGGCTAACGACCGGATCGGCGAGTCGCCCTGAACGTGGTCAGCTGGTGCGACTGGTGCAGGGCGGACACGGACACGCCCCGAACTTCGGGGTCACATGGATGACGCCGCTCATTTCATCTCGGTCGTTCGTGTCCACCAGCGGCCACAGCGCCGTCGAGTACGCGTCGTCGGTCGTCGGCTGGTAATGCCGCCACAGCGCGTAGGCAACGAGGTCGGCCGCCTGGATGACCCGGCTGGCTCGGCTGTCGGTGAACACCGGCACCTGGATCAGAGCATCCAAGCGGGCACCGCTGCGCTGCCACACGGCGGCCTGGTCCTGAATCCTGCGCTCGTGCTCGGTCCGGCGGTCATGCAGAACCAACCCGCGCTGCTCAACCGACGCCGCCTTGTTGATGCGACGAAGCATCTCGTCGAACCGGTGGAGCACGTGGTCGTAGGCCTTCGCCTCGGCAGCCTTGACGGGCCCGTACCGCTTGTGGCTGCGGTCGATCACCGCCCCCAGGAGTCGCAGCGGGTAAGCCGGGTCGGCGGGCTCGAAGTTGGCCAGTGCCGCGTAGACGTCCCCCAGGACGGCGAGGCGGACCGATGCGTCGACGGTGAGCCACTCGCTCGGCCGCGTCGCCCGATAGCCGGCCCGCGCAGGCCTGCCGCGTGTCGGCGTCTTCAGGTCCTTCGCATGCACCTCGTGCGTGTGCGGATTGAGTCCGAGCGGCCCGAGGTGCTTGGCCACCACGGCGTGCAACGCCCGCTCCAAGGGCCGGACGTCGGCCTCATGAACGGCGAGTCCGGCCAGAAGGAGGACCGGTGCCTCGTTGTGCGTCCCAGACTCGTCCAGGGCGAGCAAGTACACGCCGGGCCATCCTCCTGTCAGCGGCGGAGGCGCCCACCCAGCTGGGAGGGCGCCTCCACTTCCGGCCAGCTGGCCGGCTCCCCGGGCCGGTTCCCGCGTGCGCAGTCCCGGCTCCGGGTGACGGTTCCCGCATGCGCAGTCCGTCAGAAGCGACAGTAGCGGTCCCCGACGACGATTTCGGGGCGGGGCCTCCGCCGTCAACCCTTCACGGTGAGGTCGGTCACCGCCTCGACGATCCGATCCAGCGTCTCGGAGCGCTTCGTGGCGCCGTACAGCTCGAGCATGGCGGTCCGGACCATGTGTCCGTTCTTCTCCGTCGACTCCGGCAGACCCATCGCTCGCGCGGTCCGCGTGTAAGCCTCGCGCACGACCTGGGCGCCAACCTCGTCGTTCAGCACGGCGCGCAGCGTGGGCTTCGCCGCGGCCCACCGGGGCTGGACGGTTGTCAACGGCCGTTCCTCGTCCGGACCGCCGGCCAACTCCGCGAGCATCCCGTTGAGCCGCAAGGCTCCAGGGTCGCTCGCTTGGCCAGCCGGCTTCTCGTCGGTGTCGAACACCACGTACTCCGGCACACCCAGCGCGCGGACGACCTCGGCCGCCAGGAGCAGGTTGGACTTGCCTTGCACAGCGACGAGGGCGATTCCGGCGGCGGCGAGATCCACGCCGACGGCCGTCGCGGCGCCGTCGATCAGCCCCAGGTCCTCGTCCCCTTCCACGAGCACCACCGCCTCGGCGAATAGCCCCTCCGACAGCCTGGACCCGAGTAGGGCGGGCAACTGGGCCGCGACGCGCTCGGCGGTCCAGCGCTGCCCGCTTCCCTGCCGGGCAGCCTCGAGCCGCTCAGCGATCGTCGTGAGGGATGCGGTGAACGCCCGGGTGCAAGCCGCCGGCCCCGCCTCGCCGCCTGTCGGGCAGAGCCGCAGCAGTCGCGCGGAAGGGACGTCGTCGACCGACACGAAGTACGGACTGTGGGTGGTGTACACGACTTGGGTGGACCGGACGGGGTCTCGCGCAAGATCTGCAAGGACACGGGCGACGTACCGGGCGCGGACTGGATGCTGGTAGACCTCGGGTTCCTCGATCACCAGCAGAAGCCCGGGTTGGTCCGTGCTGTTTTGCCCGCGCCGGGCGTCGAGGAGGGCGCGCAGAAGGGAGAAGACATACGCGCGCTGCACTCCGTGCCCCTGCCGCCCGATGTCGGCTTCGTGGCCCGACTCGACGATGCGGGCGCGGACCTGGGGCGGCGCCAGGGCCGGAACTCGCGGCTGCCAGGCCAGGGTCACCTGGGTGCCCGGTGCGAAGGCGTTGATCTGCTCGGTGATGCTGGCGGACAGCTCCTGAAGGCGGGGTGCCGCGCGCTCGGCGAGGATCTGCTCGTACGCCCGCGCGGTTCGCTCGGAGAGCCCGGCGAGATCGCCATCGAGGTCGAGACCGGAGCGGACGGTGATCTCGACGAGCCGGCCGAGGGTACTGCCCTTGCCGTCGGAGGCGTCATCGGCGGCGTCGCGCATCGCCGGGAGGACGAGCAGCTCCAGCATCCTGCTGAGGTCCCAGTCGCCGCCGCCGCCGAAGCGCAACGTGGAGTCCGGCGCCATCTGGGTCGCGGCCTCCGGATGCTCCCGTTCGAACGCGTCCAGCGCCTCCAGGGCTGCCTGCTTGTTGCTGTACGGGGGCAGCCCGTCACCCACCTCCGCGCGCGCTTCGCCGTACAGCTCCTTCAGCCTCGCGGCCGGCGCGCCGGACGCCACAGCCGCACGCACCCCGGCGATGGCCGGCACCTGAGCGCGGTCGCAGGACCAGCGCACCACCGCACGGCTATCCGGACCCAGCACGCGGGACCGGGTGACCGTGAGAGTGCCGTCCGGGGACAGCCACGGCCGCAGCCGCTCCGTCCACTCCCCCGGCAGGTCGGTCAGGACGCCGGTGACGGACACCTCCGGATCGGCGATCCCGTCACTGACGTCGTCGTCATCGAGGTCCACCTCGCCGAAGAGGAACTGCAACGCGCGCACAGTGCTCGACTTGCCCGCACCGTTAGCGCCAATGAGCGCGGTCAAGGGTTCGAACGACAACTCGAGCCCATCCAGACACCTCAGCCCTCGAACCGAGATCGCTGCCAGTCGAGCTGCCACACGCGTCCCTTCCTAGACGTCGAGCCGAGGATGCCACGGCGCACCGACAGAAACGGCACCGTGAGCGGTTGCGGACGGCCGGAGTGACCGGCCCGCTGCCGGATGCGCAGCAGCCACGCCCGGGTGCCCTCGCCCGAGGAGTCAGTCGCATAGCGGAGTGAAGGCAGCACCGTCTGCGACCATTCGACGGTGGCATCGACGCAGACAGGCCTCTATTTGGACGCAGAGGCGCAACTGACCGTCCTCCCGCCCGGCGACCTCCAGCGCGGATTCGGCTTCGCCGTCTGGCGTGACGCGGCGCCGGCGCTCCGCCGCTTCATCCTGGCCCACACACACGACCTGAGCCGCATCATCCCCGCACCCGAGGACGCGGATTGCGCAGCGATGATCCCGGTGCTGCTGGCGCTCGTCCCCCGGCCCGACAACGACTACGACAGCCGGGCCATTGCCGTCACCGCACCACCTAGCCACGGAGGCGACGTCCTCGACCGCCACCTCGGCTACCTCTACGAGAAATGGCTCCATCGCATGGGTCCATTCATCCAAGACCTCACCACGTACTCCCCCGTCCCGGTCGGCTGCCACGGCTACGTCGAGCTGCACGAGCTCCATGACTGGGACAACGCGGATGAGCCGTGGACACCGTCCACGGACTGTCCCCTCAGCCCGCCCGAGGAGGAAGCGCTCGGCTACCGCGTCGGGACCGTCCGGCTCCGCTGGGCCTGGAGCGACGACCTCAAGCCGGTGATCTCCGAGTACATCGACGACAAGATCAGGCAGGAGTATGCGGGCGGCCCCGCAGCCGACGCAGGACGTGGTCGCGCGGAGGCCGAGCTACGTCAGGCTCATCTCGCTCGTCGCGACTCTCGGCTGGGGGACGCGCGAGCCACCCACACCGCTGCGAGCAACGCCCGTAGCGAGGCACGGGCGGCTCGGGACGCGGCAGCAGCCGAGCAAGACAGGATTTGGGCCACCTGGCGTCGGGAACCGCATGGGCGTCGTGGCATCTCTGCGGTCAGCCGCATCAGTTCCAGCGCCCGCCGTGTCCTCATCCTTGACGACCAGGGCACCGAACTCGGTCAGTGGCACCTGCCGCACGGTCCCCTAACCCTCGTCGACGAGCGCCTCCGCGCAGACGCACAAGAGGCCCTTGAGGCACACGGGATCACCAGCCACCCCAGCCCGGATCTCGATGACCTGGAGGACTTTTCGAACGCCACCGTCACGATCCGCGGGTCCAGGTGGTCGGTGCGCAGCGTCCAGGACGGTCTCTCACCCGACCAGCTGCCTGAGATCGGCCGCTACGACCAGGACACAGAGGTCGTCACGGTCTACGCCAGACCCCACCGAGAGTCCGTCCAGACGCTGCTACGGCGCCACGGCGTCGAGGCCGACAGCGTCTGGGTGGTCGATCCTCCGGTTGAGCCCGGCAACAAACACGCCGCTGGTCGGGAGATCCGTCTCGAGCCGATCCAGCCGCGGCTTCGCAACCGGGTCCGCAGCCACTTGCCCACCGAGCACGCCGAAGTACTTCCGGTGCAGTGGGGCAAGGGGCCCGTCAGGGACCGCTCCACGCACAAGGAGCTGCGCGGCAACCCCCTACTACCTGCGCGAACTCGGAACACTGCTCGGTGCCACCGCCGACGAACTGCGGTCCGGGCGCTGCCGACTCTGCTACGACAACGCGCTCGCCGGCCCGAACGGCCTGGCCTACTGCTTCGCTTGCGTCCGATGGGCCCAGGGGCGCCTGCTTCGCGACACCGGCACCGACGGGCCGTGGACCGGCTCAGTGGTCTGGGCGCTGCGCCGCCTGGTCGAGATCGAGTTCTCCGGCCCTCCGTCGGTGGCGCAGCTCAATCGCTTGCACATCAGCGACCCGGACACCGCCGACGCAGCCATGCTCTGCCGCTTCCTCATCCCCCGCCCCGCTCTGGCAACTGAACGCGCCCGCACCTACAAGACGGCGCGCACCTGGGCCCAATGGCTCCACCTGGCCGGACTCCTCGAGGAAGGCCTTCGCACCTCCCGGGGCACGATCACCGTCGCCACCGACGGGCACCCCTGCCGGTCCATGCTCGAGCGGCACATCGACGACTTCCTGCACCACCGAGGCATCGCGCACGACATCGAGCCGGCCTATCCGCGGCACGCTGACCTCAACACCACCGGCCTTCGCGCCGACTGGCTCCTTTACGACGGCACCTACGTCGAGGCGCTTGGCATGCCCGACGAGCCCGCCTACGCCGCCAAGGTCGCCCGGAAGCGCGAGTTGGCCCAACACACCGGTATCCGGCTGATCACCCTCACGGCGGAGGACCTCACCCGGCTCCCCGAGATCTTCGCTTTCTGGCTGCCGGCCGCCGAACCGACGAGGTGACAAGCCGACAGCTAGACGTGCCCTTGCCCCGCCACGGCCGGGATCACGATCGGCCGATCGCGTGCCAGAAGTTGGTCTCGGTCATGATCCGGGTTCCATACGAGCGCGCCTTCTCTGCCTTCCCTGACAGGGACTCAGCGTCGGCGGCGACGAGCACGTCGAGCGCCTTCGTGACGCGTTCGTGCACGACCAGACCTGCTGCTCGCGCGAGGCCGTGTGCCTGGTCGCGGGTGATGGGCTGTCCCTGGATGCGCGTCTGGAGTGCGCCGGTGAAGCACACGCCGAGCCCGCGGAGATCCTCGCTTCGACTTTGGCTCGGGGTTCGGGTCCGTGCCGCATGGAGGGCGGCAGCGATCTCGCCGACTCCGAATCCGAGTGCAGCCGCCACGTCCGCGAGGTCCTCGGCCTCCAGGTCGGTGACCACACCGTCTCCTAGCGCCGTCAGGGCCAGCGCCTCCAGGTAGTTCATGTGGGCGCGGTGCACGTCCGAGCGTGAGAGCCCCCATGCTTGGGCTGTGTCGGCAAGGGTCTGTACCTCCGCTGAGTCCAAGCGCCGGTCCTCCAGCGCGCGGGACAGCACATCGAGGTAGGCCGCGGTATCGGCTGGCTTCGTCGCGCCCCCCACGTTGTGTGCGGGAAGGTGCCGGATCAGCGTGACGAGTGGTGAGGCCTCCGGCCGGGATCGCGACGAGCGGGGTCGCACCGGGCCGCCGATCGGCCACACGGACCAGCTCGGCGGCTCAGGCCACGCGTCGGGCACACAGCCGAGGTCGGTCAGTGTGCCCCCGCCGGCGCGCCGCAGGTAGACGCCCAGCAGTTCGGCTGTCGCCGTCGCGTCCCCCAAGGCCGTGTGCTCGCCCGGGTGGGTGAGCGACTCTGCCGCCAGGCAGTCGGCCAGCCGGCCACCGCCGAACGCTCCCAACCGATACGACAGCGCGAGCGTGCAAAGCGCCGGCCAGGTGGGGGGCGCCGCCCCCAGACGCGTGAACTCCGATGACACGAACCCGAGATCGAAGCGGGCGTTGTGGGCAACCACGACGGCCCCGTCGAGCCTGTTGGCGACATCCCCTGCCACATCCAGGAACCTGGGCGCATCGAGAACATCGGCCCCGCGGATCCCGTGCACGTGCGTCGGGCCGAGGTCGCGCTGCGGATTCAGCAGCGTCGACCAGGAGTCCTCAATGGTGCCGTCCGGTGTGGTTCGGACGATCGCGATCTCCACGATCCGGTCATGAAGCCGCGGGGAGAAGCCCGTCGTCTCCACATCCACCACGGCGAAGGGGGTGGTGCCGAGCTCCGGGCGGCCGTGCGGTCGGCGGCCTGCTCCAGCGGCCGACGTCGTCGGGGCCAGGCGGGGCGCCTCCGCCGCGGCGGGTCGGGCGGATACGTCGTGCGCCGACACGTTGGCGGCCGGCATCGACGATGGCACCGCTGCTGGGGTGCTGCGTGCGTCGTCCGGCCGATCGGCGGCGACGTCTCGAGCCTCTTGCAGTAGCTGGCGTGCGGCCTCCCAGGCGCCTTCGACATCGAGGCTCCGTGCGGCGAAGCCCTCGTTGAGCAGCTCCTCACTGAGCTGCTCGTCGTACTTCTCGACGATCTTGTTGTCGACCCTGGCAGCTAGCAAGGCTGGCTCGGGGGCGCCCTGCTCGACCAGCTCGGCGAGGCGGCTCAAAGCCTGGTCTCGCGTGCAGTTGCTCATAGTCAGGCAGACGCCGTCTTGGGCCACGTCGATGCCGGCAGCGGTCAGGGCCACCGCGAGCGTCGAGCAGACGCGATCTCCGCGCCACGGGAAGATCAACGTGTCCGCGCCGATGGTCAGCAAAGGGTCTGCCCCGAGCCCGTATCGGGCGAAGTTGTTGCGGCCCTCGGTGAGCAACTGGACCGCCGTCGCGTCCAGGTAGGTCGGCACATCGACACTCAGATACACACGCCGCATCTCTTGGCGGATCCGGTCAGCCACCGCGGCGCCGGCGCCGGCGAACGTCGGTGGCCGTCCTCCAGACGACCGGATCAGTTCGATGACCTTCTCGTGCGAGTCGACCGCCAGCACCTTCCAGCGTCGTCCGCCGAAAATGAGCAGGGACCCGGGCATCAGCGGATAGTCGACCGGCAAGGTCCCGAGCGTGCGACCGCTGGCGATGAGGCGGTACTCCTCACCGGTGCGAAAAGCCGCGTAGAACGAGTAGTGATTGACCAAGCGCTCGCCGGCTTGCCCGTGCAGCAGCAGCCCGTCAGAAGCCTGCATGAGCAGGTCAACGCGCTCATCTGCAAGTGCACGCAACAGTCGCTTGAACGTGTCCCGGGCAACGGCGGCGAAAGGGCCGGTCTCGCACAGCACCCGGTATGCCTCCACCGGTGTGACCCCACCGTGCTGAGCGATCAACGACAGCAGCTGCTGAACGAGCGTGGACAGGTGGAGTCCGCCCGAGTTCGGCGCCTCGTTCCAGCGACCGAGCAGCAGGTTGACCATTGCGACGCTCTGGACGAGTTCGGTGCGCAACGCGTCAGACGGCGGTGTCTGCGGGCTTACCTGCGGCTCGGTGACGTACAGCCGCATCGTCGCGCCGCCACCGCGACGGCCCGACCGGCCCAGCCGCTGCCGCATGCTCGCCACCGACTGGGGTGCGCCTAGTTGGGCGATGGAGGTGACCGACCCGATGTCGATCCCCATCTCCAGTGTGGACGTGCAGATCGCACTGACGGGAGTGCCTCGGTCCTTCAGCCGGGATTCGGCGAACTCGCGCAGTTCCTTGGAGAGGCTTCCGTGGTGCGGAATGAACTCGTTCGGGACGTGTTCGCGCTTGGATCGTCGCTGCAGCAGGTCCGCGTAGATCTCCACGTCGCGTCGCGAGTTGGCGAAGACGAGGTTGTCGGTCCCGCGCAGTGTCCGGTACAGGTGATCGGCGATCGCCAGCTGATGCCCCTCGGTCACCTCCTCGGCTTCCACGTCGCGTCCGCTGGCCTCCGCGTGCTCCGCCTGGCGCGCCGAGAGCTGCGGCGGCAGCGCCTCGTAGCCGCGCAGCTGCAGTTTCAGTTCCTGGGTGTCGTCGACTGAGGTGATCACGGTGACGCGTGGCCCAGCGCCGGGTCGCAGGTACGCCGCGGCACCGTCCATGTCGCCGAGCGTCGCCGACAGCCCGATCCTGGGCACGCGCCGGCGCACGGCCAGCTCGACCCGGTGCAGGAGCGACTGGAGCTGCATACCTCGTTCGGTTCCGAGGAAGGAGTGCATCTCGTCGATGACGACGTAGCGCAGTCCGCCCAGGATCCTCGCGACCTTGGGGCCGTGAACGACGAGGAGCGCCTCCAGGGATTCCGGTGTGATGAGCAGGATCCCGTCGGGATCACTGAGCACCTTGGCCTTGCGTGAGCCGGGAACGTCTCCGTGCCAGCGATGGACCGGCATGTCCAAGTGCTCACAAAGGGCGTCGAGCCGGCCGTACTGGTCGTTGATGAGCGCCTTGAGGGGGCTCACGTACAGCGCCTGCACTCCGGATGCCGCACGCTGCTGCTCAGAGCACGCGTCCCTCTGCCCACGCACGTCCGCCGCGCTTTCTCGCGCGACCAACAGGCTCGAGCTGATGGGGAGAAACGCCGCTTCGGTCTTCCCGGCGGCCGTCGCCGCGGAGATGATCACGTCCCGGTCGCCGGCGAGGATCGGTCGGACGGCGCGTTCCTGCGCGTCGCGCAGCTCGGTCCAGTTCTGCTCCCAGATCCATCGTTGGATGCGCGGGTGCAGCTCAACGAAGGCCGACGACTGATGGCCTGCGGCCTCACCCGCTGTGCCAGTCATGCGCAGCGGCCCATCACAGCCTGAAGGTCGCGAGATCGTCGTCCTCCAGTGACGACGCGGACGCGGAGTTCGACCCCACCCCCGGCTCGGTTCGGTCGGCCGAACCGTCAGTGGCGTACGGGCGCGCGGAGCCGTCTTCCTCGGCCAGTGGCGCAAGATCGGGATTGGATTCGGCCACCAGGTTCACCGTGCCGACCAGCGGCGCCCAGTCAGTTCCCGGGTTCTGCTCAAGTACGGCGAGCAGGTTCACGAACTCCTTGATGGTGGTTCGCGGTGTCCGAAAGTACGCGTCCCCGATGCGGCTGGAGCAGTGGGTCATGAAGGCCGTCAGGGCGTCGTCGGGAACCAGATAGGCGTTCGCATCGCCGCCGGCGAACACATGTCGCAGGCGGGTCAGGAGCAGGTAGAAGTCCTCGGGCGTCAGGTTCGCCAGGCGCAGGACGGGGCCGGAGTAGTCCACGAGGCCACCTGTGGCGTAGGTGTTCTCGGCCAGGCGCGACTGCAGCGCCGCGTACGAGTACAGGCCACGCCGGGTATCGAGCAAGAAGTCCGGGGTGCCGCCCAGGATGAACCCAAGGTGGGCGGCGGTTCCCTGCAGGCTGTCGTTCAGGATGCGCAGGATCTGCTCGTAGTTGGCGTTGCGCGCCTGTGTGTTTGCCAGCTTGTACAGGTTGACCATCTCGTCGAGGCACACCAGCAGACCGCCGAAACCGGCCATGACGACGAACCTGGCCAAGAGCTTGAGCTGGTCGTAGAAGTTGGCGTCATCGACGATGGTGCGCACGCCGAGCGCCGCCCGGGCGTCGGTTCGGGTGCTGAACTCGCCGCGCAGCCAGCGCACCGCGTCGCTCTTGAGCTGCTCGTTCCCAGTGTCGTGCCCGCGCCAGTACGCGCCGATGACCTCGGCGAAGTCGTACCCGCCGGTCAGCTCCGACAGTGATGCCAGCCGGGTGCGGATGACGGCGTCCGGGGTCGTCCCGGTTTCCCGCGCCTCGGTGAGCGCGGCGGTGATGAACCGCTCGACGATGCTCCCCATGGCCCCACCGTCGGGCTTCGCGCGGGTGGCGATGTTGCGCATCAGTTCCGCGTACAGGGAGCGGGCCTGACCGCCGGTTGCGTGCAGCCGTCGGTCAGGTGACAGGTCGGCGTGCACCGTGACGAGCTTGCGTTCCATCGCGATCGACCGGACCAGGTTCAGGAAGAACGTCTTGCCAGAGCCGTACTCGCCGATGGCCAGGCGAAAGGCGGAGCCGCCGTCGGCGATCCGATGGACGTCGCTCAGCAGGGCCTTGACCTCCTCGGCTCGGCCGACCTGTACGTGCTGCTGACCGACACGGGGGACGACACCGGCCCGCAGAGCCTGCAAGATCGCGTCACGCTCGCGCGGCCGGATCGTCGTGCCCACGGAACTGGCGGGGGTCGAGTTAGTCATGCCTGCATCTCCTGGGCTACGCCGGGGTCGATCGTGATGGGGTCATCGCCGTCGACGAGCGGGTCACCGACCCGCTCGTAGGCGGCTTCGTTCAAGGTGTCCACGGCGCCGTCGGGCAGCAGTCCCAGACCGGCGCACTCGGCTTCGAGCTCGGCTCGGGCCCAGCTGCCGCGACCAGCAAGCACCGTCAGCAGCGTCGAGTGGGCAGCGTCGAGTCCGGCGATGGTGTGCCCCGTCGCGGCGGGCAGCAACGGTGGTGTCGGTTCCTCGTCGGTGAAGATGGAACCGAGCAGCGCGGTGACCGCGGCGGTCTCGGCGAGCTTGGCTGCGACCGTCGCCGCGTCGAGCTGCACGGGCGCGGCCAAGTCGCGGGATGCGCTGGGGTCGGGTCGGGCAGCCGGAGCCGGTGGGATGGCGTAGGCATGCGCGCCTGGCGAGGAGGCCCTGACCGTGACGGGCCCGACCGCGGCAATCCTCACGCCGCCGGTCGTCGCGGCGTGGACGCGGCTGTAGACCGACGCAGGATCCAAGCCGAGCAGCTTGAAGATCCTCGTGAGGATCTTGATCTCCTCCGGGCTCACGTGCCCGTCCGTGGCCGCGACCGTGGTGAGAAAGTCCCCGATGTTCTCGCGCTGCCCCTGGTCCAGTGCGGCGAGCCGCTTGGTGAGCCCGGTCAGCTTCACCGGAGTTGCCAGCAGCCAGCGTAGGTGGGCTTCCAGCCGGGCGCGTTCGGCTGCCCCGAATCCCATGGCGGCCTCGAGGTGCGCCACCAGATGGGAGATCTCGGCATCGGAGGCGTGCCCGTCGGCGGTGCTGACTACGGACGCGAGGTGCATCAGCAGCGCCGCGGCCTGGTACTCAGGACTCGGAGAGGCGGGCTGGCCAGGCTCGGCACGGAACAGCACAACAACGCCGACAGGGTCCGGCACCGGCCCGCCGTGGCGGACATCGGGTTCCAAGCCGATGCCGCGGGCACTCAGCAGCTGTGCCAGCGTGACGGCCTCGGCTTTCGCGACCTTGCCCGGTGTCGCCAGGGGCCAGAACGCGAGCAGCTCGCCGGCGTCAACAACCGCGCTGGGCTGCCCGTCGAGAGCGGCGTTGACGAACGAGTTCAGGCGGGCCAGGTCGTCGCCGCCCGCGTTGTCCGCGAGTTCTGGCGGCAGCAGCGCGGCCGCCGGCAGCGTCCCGCGCGCGTCAGGGTTGCGTCCCAGGAAGCGGCTGTAGGCGTCCAGGCTCGCGGTGCACTCCTCCACGAGCGCGGCGAGCTTCTTGCTCGGACCCGCCTGGGTCAGGACGTCGGGCAGCGTTGTCGACAACTCGGCTTGGCCGATTCCTGCACTGGCCGAGTAGTAGTCGAGCTTCAGCCTCGTGGTTGTCGCCTTGATCGTGAGGCCAGGTCCGTGCCGTTCGGCGTACCTGGTGCGGAACAGCGCTTCGAACTCGGCCGCACAGCGAGTTGCTGGGGTCCGCAGGTAGATCTCCGGGTGGTAGTAGGCCCACGCCAGGGCCCAGTCGGCGGAGATCGGTGTTCCGTCGACCGCCTGCTCTCCCAGACCGACCCGCAGAGCCATCGGGACGTCCCAGGGGTTGCCGGTGCGCGCGGGAACGGAGACATCGCCGGTGCTCGTCGCGTAGAAGTCCAGCAGCTGCAGGAACCGTGTCGTATAGCCTCGAAACGACCCGTTGTCACCGTAGAGGTCGAGCAGTCGTCGAACCTCCGCGGCGATAGCCGGCAGCTCGTCGCTGATGTCCTGGCCCTTGGCGGCGTCGACGAGCACCCGACGTTCGAGGCCGTAGAAGAAGAGGAACGGCCAACTGATCGGCGCGTTCGGTGCGCGTCGGCCGTCGGCCAACCACGTCAGGTACGCGGCGCGCGCGCCGGGCGTGATGTCGCTGTAGGAGGGCCAGTACCCGACGCTGCCAGCCGCCCAGTCGGGCCGGCGGAAGTCCAGCGGGAGCCGCGGGTCGATCAGCGCCGGGTCCGGGCCGTAGCCGACGGCGGCCGGCAACTGTCGACCGACGTACAGCATCCCGCCGGGGAGGGTGAGCGAGCCCACGGTCACCGCAGCCCCCGGCGGGACCCACCCATCCCTGCCAGCCTTACCGACCGCTGCCCGAGGCGGCGGGCTGGCTGACCGTGGCGCCGCAGCCACCGAAGAAGGCGGTGCCGACGACCCGAGGTGCGAGACCGGAGGCGGTGCCGACGGCCTCACATTGGAGACCGGAGGCGCCGTCGGAGCTGCGGAGGGCACGCTTCGCTTGAACCAGTCCCGCAATCCCACTGCATCCCCCGCGTTCCGATGTCAAACCCACCGTTGCGGTGGATTGACTGTCTGCGACAAGCGCAGGCTAGTCACCCAGGCCGCCATCGCGCGGGATCACCGGATCACGTGGGTATGACAGTTTCGGAACGAGGCCACCCGCGCCGGTTCTGGACCTCGCCCAGACACCCCGCCTCGTCGACAGCCGCGACCAGTCCAACCCGTACCCGCCGGTACCCGACTGAGAACGGCGCTCAGACCTCACACGGTCCTGAACTGCGCGCGGACCATGGCCAGAGGACGAACTGGCCTCCAGCCGGCGGCAATCCAGCCGCTCCAGTACGCAGGGCCAACGCCCGCTCCCGTGCGGTCCGGCATCTCAGCTGCCGGGCACTCCGGTTAGAACGCTGACCGCTAGCCGGCTGGCCTTCCCGATGTCGAATGCCGCGCGTTCCACTACGTCCGGCTCACATTCACCCCAGGCCTTCGCCCACCTGTGCAGCACCTGCAGGTAGTTCAGGTAGTCGTCGGTGCTCACCTGCACGTAGGGGCACCGGTGGCCCGTGAGTCGCTGGACCGCGATGCCGGTGTTCTTGTCGAGGATCAGCGGCTGGGGCCCCGACGGCACACGCCGGTAGCCGGCGAAGTACAGGAACTTGGTGCCGAACGCGGGCCCGAGGTGCGCGATCCTCTGGTCGCCGTGCAGCAACGCCGCGAAGGCGTCGGAGGTGCCATCCGCGGCCAGGATGCCTGTGACGGCCGCGAGCTTGCGCGCGACTGCTTCGACGTCGGTGAAGGCCCGGAGCCGGCGGCTGACCTCACGGCCAGACGCGCTGCCCCACGCGGCCGCGGCGACGTAGGTGTGTACCGCGCCGACCGGCGTGTGCGCTTCCTCGGCCAGAGCGAACACATCACGGCGCCGCACCGAGATCGTGCGAAGGCCCGTGTCGCGAAAGGCCGGCGGCAGCCACTGTGGGGGCAGCCCGGCCCGCCAGGCCGCCAGCGACACGGTCGTCGCCTGGTCGAGCACAACGGCGTCGCGATCCGGAGCAGGTCCGCGGAACGGGAACGGCGACTGGTCGCTCACGGCCACTCCCCGGGCTGGGGCCGCCGCAAGCCGCTGGCACGCACCACCTGCCGGCCGACGGCCGCACGCACCGCCTCCTCCGAGCCGACGACCCGCACGCTGCGACTGGCCCGGGTCACCGCGGTGTAGAGCAGCTCCCGGGTGAGCAGCGTCGAAGTGGCTGGGGGCAGGAGAGCTGTGACCGCCTCGAACTGGCTGCCCTGGCTGCGGTGCACGGTCAGCGCGTGCGCTGGGCTGACCGCCGACAGCCGGGACAGCGGCACCGGAGCCGGTCCGGCGCCCCGCGGGAACGCAGCACGCGGCCCCTCGGGGGTACGCACGACGACGCCGGTGTCGCCGTTCCACAGCTTGTTCTCGTAGTCGTTCGCGGTGACGATCAGCGGCAGCCCGGGCGCCCACTCCCCCGCTGCCGCCCCGGTGAGCCGGCCGATGCGGTCGTTCCAGGCGGAGACGCCGAAGGGTCCGTGCCGGTGCGCGCACAGCAGCCGGTGACGGCCGAGGAGCACCAGGCAACGGTCCGCGTCGCCCGCCTCGGCGGCGCTGCGCATCTCGTCGGCCACCGCCCGGATCTGCTCCTCGACCGCCGTCGTGGACGGATCCAGCGCGAGGTCCTCGCCGGCGTCGAGGAGTTCTAGGACCCGGTCGGCGTCGCCCGTGCGCACGGCCTCGGCCAGCCCGGCGATGTTCGCGCCGTAGCGCTGTGACACCCGCAGCCGGACGACGCCGTTGCGCAACTGCCGGCGGTCCTCGTCGTCGAGCCCTGCGCCGTCGGCTGACGTCTCCGCGGGAACGCCGTCCGCCGCGGCGGGCGGTGCCGGCCGGTGCACCAGGTCGCTGAGCACGGCGCCCGCGTCGACCGGCGTGAGCTGGTCGGGATCGCCCATGAGCACGAGCCGCGCGGTCGGCCGCAGCGCCTCGAGGAGCCGCGCCATCATCGTCAGCGACACCATCGACGACTCGTCGACCACGACGATGTCGAAGGGCAGCCGGTTGGTCGCGTCGTGCCGGAAGCGGCTGCGGCTGTCGGGGCGCCACCCAAGCAGTCTGTGGAGCGTCTGCGCGGTGAGGTCGAGCGGCAGGCCCACGGCGGCTGCCTGCTCCAGCACCGACTCCTGCAGGCGGGCGGCTGCCTTGCCGGTGGGTGCGGCCAGTGCGACGCGCGGCGGCGGACCGGGCTGGTCGAGCAGCAGCCGCAGCAACCGGGCGACGGTGTGCGTCTTGCCGGTGCCGGGCCCTCCGGTGATCACGCTGATCCACCGGCCGGCGGCCACGGCGGTGGCCAGCCGCTGCAGGTCCGGTGCAGGTCCTGCGAACAGCGTCGGCAGCGACGCGAGGTTCACCGTCGGCGCCGGCCGGGCGGCGCGCTCGTCGAGCGAGCGGCGGACCTGCTGTTCCTGCTGCCAGTACCGGTCGAGGTAGAGAAGCCCGTCGACCAGCCGCAGCGGCCGCCACGGCGCATCAGCGCCGACGGCGACCACCGAGCTGTCGTGGAGCGGTGACCAGTCCTGCGGCCAGGTCAGCTCGATCGGTTCGGCGTCCTCCTCGGGCACCACGGAGTCGGCGACGGTGGCGAGCTCGACGCAGACCGAGCCGGCGCGGACACCGCGTACGGCGAGTGCTGCGGCGAGCAGCACCGTCTCGTGCTGCTCACCGCCGAGCCGGGCCAGCCGCAGGGCGACGTGCACGTCGGCGGCGGTGAGCACGCCCGCCTCGGCGAACTGCCGCAGCACACCGTCGGCGCGGACCGGGATCACGGTCGCCCCGCCAGCAGGTCCGAGAGCGCGGGCACCAGCCCGGCCGGTGGCGTCCAGGTGAAGACGCCTGCGCCGGACGGAGTGGCCGCGCCCGCCATGCCACGGACGAACAGGTAGAGCACCGGTCCGATGTGCCGGTCCGGGTCGTATCCGGGCAGCCGCCAGCGCAGGTAGCGGTGCAGGGCCACGCAGTAGAGCAGCGCCTGGAGCACGTAGTGAGCGCGCTGCATCTCCTCTGCCATCGCCTCTGGGCGGTAGTGCCACGTGGTCAACGGCTCGGCGCCGAGCCGGTTGGTCTTGTAGTCGACGACTGCGAACACCGGCCCGGGCAGGCGCAGGACGGCGTCGATGCTGCCGGTGAGGAAGCCGCGCAGCGCCTGCGGAGCCAACGTGGCCAGCAGGTCGGGGTAGCCGGCCAGCGGCCCCAGGTCGTAGCGCCGCAGCAGGTCGACGACGTCGGCCAGCGTGGCGTGCGGCACGGCGTCGTCGCCACCGGCCAGCGGCAGCTCGAAGTCCAGCTCCGCCAGCCGGTCGGTGGCGGCGATCGCGGCCAGCGGGAGCTCGAGGTCCCCAAGCGGGGTGGCGAGCACCGGCCGCAGGCCGTCGGCGAGCGCCTCGGCGGTGACGCCGGGCACCAGGTGGCGGGCGACCGCCTGGGCGCACCGCTCATCCAGCGCCTCGGGGTCGAGGTCCTCCAGCACGGCGTGGACGAGGGTGCCGAAGGCCGCCCCGCCCGGAAGGTCGGTGAGCGGGGACGCCAGCGCGTCGGCGGGCGGCGCCTCGAGCGGTGTCTCCGTGTCGCGCTCGTCGTCCGTGCTCGGAAGGTCGGGCTCGCTGGCGAGGTGCTGTTCGTGCGCGTCGCGGGTGAGCCCGCTGTAGGAGGTCCGCCGCCAGTTCTCGTCGAGCGTGCGCCTGAAGCTGCTGACCGACAGCTCGGGAGCCGGCGTGCGCGGCGGCTCCCACCGCGGCACCGCGCGGCCACTCACGTCGGCGACCTCGATGCAGCCGGCGGACCGGGCCGACAGCGCGGCGAGCGCGGCCGCGACATCGTCGTCGGCGGGCGGCTGCACCCGGGCGGCCGGCTCGGCGCCCGGACCGGCCGCGCCGAACAGCAGCCGGTTCAGCGGAGCGGCGGCGGTGTTGCCGCTGGGCGCCCAGTGGGCGACGACCTGGCAGCGGGCGCGGGTGAGCGCCACGTACAGCAGCCGCAGGTCCTCGCCGGACTCCTCGGCCTCGTGCCGGGCGCGCGCTTCGGCGTACCCACGGCCAGATGAACCGCCGACGTCGAGCACTCGCTGCCCCTGTTCGTCGTGCAACCGCAGCACCTGCGGGTTGTCCGGGGTCCACCGGTCCCAGCCGAAGGGCACGTAGACGACGGGAAACTCCAGGCCCTTGCTCACATGGACGGTCATGATCTGGACGGCGGCCGCGTCGGATTCCAGGCGCCGGCTGCGCTCATCGGCCCCCTCGACCGAGGCCTGGGCGATGCGCCGCCGCAGCCACTCCACGAGCGCGGTCAGGCCCAGCGACTCGCGCTGCGCCGCCGCGTGCAGCACCTGGCCGATGTGCCGGAGGTCGGTGAGCACCCGCTCCCCGTCCGGCCGGGCGAGCGCGCGCTCGGGCAGACCGGTCTCGGCGGTCAGCACCTCGAGGCAGGCGGCCACCCCGCGGTCGCTCAGCACCTCCGCCCAGCGTCGTAGTTGCGGGCCGAGCTCGTCGGCGATCTCATCGCCTGCGTCGCCCAGGACGTGCTCGTCGTACCCGAGGAAGACCGACAGCGCCGCCGACCGCACACGGCCGGCCCGGTGCGGCTGCTCCAGCGCCTCCAGCAGGCGCAGCCAGGAAGTGGCGCTCGGAGTGGAGAAGACGCTGCCGCCGCCGGCGAACACGGCCGGCACCCCGGCGCGACCCAGCGTCTCGCGCACGAGGTGTCCCTGGGCGTTGGTGCGCACGAGCACCGCCAGGTCGCCGGGACGCACCGCCCGCCCCTCGTACTGAGCGCCGCCGGACAGCAGGTCGACGACGTCGGCCGCCACGTCACAGGCGACGGCGTCGCGGAGCCGGGCGACCGAGGGCAGGCCCTGCCACATCCGTCCGTGGCCGGTGCGCTCCAGCCGGCGCAGCCGCAGCGGCGCACCGGCCCCGGCCAGCCGCGCCTCCGGATGGGCCGCGTCGACCGGCCGGACGACGATCCGCTCGTGCCCGAGGGCGGCGCCGCCGAAGAGCAGGTCCAGCGCGCCGAGCAGCGGCGCGTCACTGCGCCAGTTGGTGCCGAGGGTCGCCTCTGTCGTCGCCTCGGCAGCGGCCGCAAGATAGGTGGTGACGTCACCCCCGCGGAAGGCGTAGATCGCCTGCTTGGGATCGCCGATCAGCACCAGCGTGGTCCGGGCGTGGAACGCGCGCTCCAGGATCTCCCACTGCACCGGGTCGGTGTCCTGGAACTCGTCCACCATCACCACCCGGTACCGGGCAGCCACCCGCTCGCACGCCACCGGCCCCGAGGTGTCGTCGGTGAGGGCGTCGCGCAACAGCGAGAGCCAGTCCTCGTAGTCGACCAGCCCCACGGCGCGCTTGCGGCGCTCCACCTCGCGGCGGACTGCGGCTGCGGCGCGGCGGCGCCGGCCGGCCTGCCCCTCATCGGTCAGCGGCCAGAGCGTCGCCTGCCGGTCGCTGCCCACCGCACGGCGGCCGAGTTCCAGCAGCTCGGCGTGGGAGAGAAAGGGCGGGTCGGCGGAGCCGGCGAAGGTGCGCACGTAGAGGTCGTCGACCACCTCGCGCACGAGGTCGTCGATGTCCTCGACAAACACGGCGGTGGGGTCGGCATCGGCTGCCATGCCGAGCCCGGCCAGCATCTGCGAGCAGAACGAGTGGGTGGTGGCGATCGTCGCCTCGTCGAAGCCGGCCAGCGCCCGAGCGAGCCGCTGCCGCCGGCGCTCCACCTCGTCGTCGGGCACGTCGGCGAGCAGTTGCAGGATCGGGTCGCGCTCGTTCCTCCGGGCGGTGTCGGGGTCGCGCAGGCCGCGCTCGGCGGACACCAGGCGCTCACGCACCCGGTCACGGAGTTCGCGCGAGGCGGCGTTGCCGAAGGTGACCAGCATGATCTGGGACAGCTCGGCCGCTCCCTCGGCGACGTAGCGCGCGGTGAGCGCGGCGATGGTGAACGTCTTGCCGGTGCCGGCGCTCGCCTCCAGCACCGTCGTGCCGGTCGGCAGCGGGCCGCAGACATCGAACGCGTTCACGAGAACTGCTCCGCCGCGCGGATCGGCGTCCAGAGCCGGCAGGCCAGCGCGCCGAAGCGGGTGATCTCGCCGGCCCACTGCTCCCCGTCGCTGGGCGCGGCCGCGACGAGCTGCTCGAACGCCGGCTTGTCGCCCCACACGTACTGGTGGGACCGGTCCTCGCGCTCTCCGCCGGATTCCCGGTTCCACTCCTTGCGCGCGGTGTCGAGCGCCCGCTCGGGCGACCTGCCGTCCAGCCGCTCCCCGGCGTACGCCCACGATGTCTTCACGGCCATTGGCAGCGGCTCGCACATCCCGCGGTCGTACAGATCCACCAGGTCGGTCAGCACGGCCACCGGATCGGGCGGCGCCGTGATGGTCGACGTACGCGCCCGGTCGCGGGAGCGGCCGACCGTGATCGCCCGCCCCGTGCCCTCCGCGGCCGCCAGGGCCAGCGCAAGCACCCAGCCCCGCGCCCGGTGCTTCGCTGACAGGCTCGAGTAGGTGACGGTGACCACGGCGCCATCGCGCACTCCGTTGACCGTGCCGGAGAGCTCCCTCCCGCCCAGGTCGAGCCGGACGTCGACCGTCCGAGGCGTGGGGGCGACCGCGGTGCGGCCGGCGGCGACCAGGGCGTCGACGCGGCCGCCGACCCGCTGCAGCACCTGCTCCCCCAGGCCGCGTGGTGGCAGCGTGCCGCGGAGCCACTCGGCCAACCGGGCGTCCTCGGGGCGGGTGCCGCGCAGGCCGGCGGCCAGCAGGCGCTCGCCCACCGCCCACTCCTGCAGGCCGTCGAGGGTGGAGGCGAGCGCGTCGGCGATCTCGTCGTCCTCGCCGGGCAGCGTGATGCGCAGCCGCTGCCGCAGGTAGGCCTTGACCGGGTGCTCGACGAAGGCGACCAGGTCCTCCAGGGCGACCGGTCCGGTCAGCGGCCCGAGCGGGCGGCGCTCGGGCTCCGGCTCGCGGGGCCGCACCGAGCGGCGGGCGCCGGCCAGGCTCACCGGGTCGAAGCTCGCCGGCGGTGTGCCGGTGAAGGAGCGGACGTCGTAGGGCTGCAGCGGGTGCCGGGTGACGATGTCGGTGCGGGCGCCGGGCACCATCGCGTCGACCACGTCGAGCAGCTCTCCCAGCGGAACGGCCGGCGGCCGCAAGGCGCCGCTGACCGGGTCGGCGCCGGTGTAGAGCACGACCAGCCGCTCGCCGGCCGCCATGAGGGCGTCGAGCAGCAACTGGCGGTCCTCGCTGCGGACGTCCCGCTCGCCCACGCACGGGTCGCGTGCCAGCACGTCGTCGCCGTCCATGCCGGCCGTGCGCGGGAAGACGCCGTCGTCGAGGCCGAGCAGCACGACGACGCGGTGCGGCACCGACCGCATGGGCACCAGCGTGCAGACGGTCAGGTTGCCGGTGCGGAAGTTCGCCCGGGTGGGACGCCCGCGCAGGCGATCGGCCATCAGCGCACGCACGTCGACGAGCCGGATCGAGGCGGTGCCGCCGTCCCCGGCCTCGGCCAGTTCGCGGCGTGCCTGCCCGAGCTGCCAGGCGTCGGTGGGGTCGGTGTCGGTGAGCAGGTCGAGGGCTCCGGTCAGGGTGTCGATCCAGTGCCCGGCCGGGTGTTCACCGCTCAACGCCGTCAGCACGTCTTCGAGCCGGTCGAGCAGCTCGGCCAGCCGCCCGGCCAGGTCGATGTCGCTGCTGTCGACGTCGTCCAGTGGCAGCGCGCGATCGAGCCAGACCGGCTCATCTTCGGACGTCGTCACCCCGAGCAGGACGCGGTCGAGCCCGGCCTGCCAGGTGTTCTGCGCGACCGAGTCCAGTCCGAACGGACGTCGGGTGGCGGTGTCAATGCCCCATCGGACGCCAGACTGCGCCACCCAGTCGCGCATGCGCTCGAGCTCGTCGTCGGTGAAGCCGAACCGGCGCCGCACGCCGGGGGTGGCCGCGAGGTCGAGCACCTGGCTGGCGGTGACTCGGCTCTGCGCGAGGTCGAGCAGCGCGGCCACAGTGTCGAGCAGCGGATTGGTCTGGCGCAGACTGCGGTCGGCCAGCCGCACGCGGAGGGCGCCGCCGGGGTGCGGTGATTCCGCACCGAGGCCGAAGGCGGCCGAGATCAGCGGCGCGAACGTCTCGACGTCAGGACACATGACCAGGACATCGCGCGGCTCGAGAGTCGGGTCGTCCTCGAACATGCGCAGGAGCAACTCGCGCAGCACCTCGACCTGCCGGCCCGGACCGTGGCAGGCGTGCACCTGCAGGCTGTCGTCGAGGTCGGCGGCGCCTGGGGAGACGTCATCTCGGAGGTCGGCCTGGAGGCGGCCGAGCAGGGTCGCCTGCCGGTCGGCGTCCTGGTGGTGCTCGTCCTCGTGCGGCGGAAGCCGCAGCTGCAGCTCACGGGCGTCGCGCGCGAGGCTGCGCAGCAGCGGATGGTCGGGCAGTGTCGCCGTGTCGTCCTCGCGCCGGCGACCGGCGGTACGGCCCTCGAGCCGCTTCCACAGCACCGGGCTGGGGTGCGGCAGCCAGAGGTGAACGTCGCGGTGCTCGGCGAGCGCGCTCAGCACCGCGCGCGCGTCGGCGTGCAGCCGGGTCGGCCCAAAGATGCTGATCCGCTCGGGCAGGTCGGACAGTGCGGGGTCGGCGCGCAGCGCGGCGCACTCGACCTCGAGCCGCTCCGCCGGGCTGGGCCCCAGCCGGTCGCGCAGCCGCCGCCACAGCTCCGCCTGCCAGATGAGGTCTTCCGGCAGCGGGTCGTGTCCATCGGTGTCGCGGCCCTCGGCCCAGTCCCGCAGCATCTGCGGCCGGTGTGACCCGTAGGAGCGGAAGAGCCCGCCGAGGCGGGCTGCGGCTGTCCACCGGCGACCGCGGCGGTGGTCATCGGCGCCGTGGCCGAGGTGCTGCGCGAGAACGCGGCACCACGGCTCGCCGAGGTGCTGGTCGATCACTTCTAGCAGCGGCCACACCGGATCGGCCCAGGGGTCGTCGCGCAGGTCCGAGCCGCGCGCTGCGGCCACCGCCTCGTCGACCAGCCGACCCGCCGACGGGAAGACGACGCCGGAGCAGATCCCGTCGCCGGCAGACCCGGCGCCGAGCACGGTGGACAGCCGCTGCGCTAGCCACCGTTCCACTCCCTTCGCCGGGACGGCGACGACCTCGGACGCGAAGGGGTCGGCCAGCGGCGTCGCGAGGACGGCCGCCAGCCCGTCGGCGAGACGCGCCGTCTGTTCGGCCCGGTGGACGTGGAGCACCCGAGTTGTCTACCTGACGAGTGCGACAGAACGAGCGGCACGACTCACTCCGAGTGACAGGTCATGTGCCGCAGGCTCCTGCCATTCCCTAGGGCTGGCCGGCCCCCTGCGCGCGATCTGCCACGCGACGTCCGGGGGTGGCGGTCCCTCGCAGGTGCGGTCGAGCGGCGGCCGTCCGCCAGTAAAGAGTGCGACGCGAGCGCACCAAATCGCCTGGGGATGTCGAAGACCATCCCGAGGCGATTCGGGGACCGCTTTGCTGACGTGACCGGAGGCGGCTGCCCGCTGGCGACCAGCCGCTCAGGTCATGCAGCGGCACCTCCCTCCTAGTTCGGCGCAGCCAGCTGTTGCTGCAGCCACTCATGCGCCTGTTCTGGAGGTGCGAACAGAATGTCGCCCGAGAGCTGCCGTGCGAACGGATCGGTGTCGCGGTGCGTCTCGACCCACGCCCGGATGTGCTGCAGGTTGAGCAGCGCGACGTCGAGCCCGATCACGATGGAGATGACCGACACGAAGGTCGTGCTGGTGACCCACCGCTGGAGCTGCCGCCCGTCGGCGTGCTTGAGCTCGCCGTGCACTCCCTCGATGGCTGCGCGGGCCCGCCCGTAGGACCGGTCCCAGTCGGCGCGCCCCCACGGCATGCTCTGCCGCAGCGGGTTGACCTCGTCAGGAACGAAGATCGTCTTCTGCGTGCAGATGGCGTGCCTGCCCGCCCCCGGCGGGTCCACCACGACCGGCAGCTTCCGGCGCCCATTCACCGGCCCTCGCAAGGGGCACTGCACAGTCGGGGACGGGGACAGCGCCGGGCAGGCGACGTTGACACCGTCGTGGCGAACGGAGCGGATGTGCGCCCGGTATCGCGACTGCTCGACCACGCGCCCGTCCCAGATGGCCTTGGCCGGGTTGGGCTGACCCTGCTCCCGCGCTGCCGGGCGTGGGCCGGGGTTGCGCAGGTGCTCGGGAGTGGCCGGACAGAGGACGTTGCCCTGGAACAGCAGCCCGCCCCTGTGGGCGCCCCGTCCTTCGAGCTGATCTGCTCGAAGGTCAAGTACGAACGGCTGCCCGCGTGCGCGCAGCCGTCCGAACAGGTCGACGGACTTGCTGTAGTCACGGTCGGCTCCCACGGTGTACGTCCCGGGGAAGCGTCGTTCGATGCGCGCCAGCATGTCCGTCAGGATCTGTGCTGCGCTGTACCCGGCAGCGGCGGTGACGTAGAGCGCCGGGATGATGCTGGGCGGGGGGTCAGCACCCGGTCGGGTCACACCGACGACGGAGGTGTGCAGGTGGAGTCCACCGATCGTCTCCTTGGGCTGGGCGTTTGTGGGAGTGGCATGTCCCCAGCGGCCACCCAGTGCCCGGTGCGATCGCTGACGCTGGAGACGCCTCCGATCCTCGGCGGGCAGCGACTGCTCCGACCGCAGCAGCAGATCGGTCGACTCCTCCGCCAGCAGCTGCCGTCGCAGGTCGCCGCTGAGAGGGCGGGCGGGCGTCTCGTGCGCGGTTGCATCGAAGACGATCAGATCTCCGAGTGGCAGCCCTGCCGGGATCCAGCCGACGACGAGCGCGTTGACGATGTCACGCACCCGGCGCTCCCGATGGAGTCGTTCCTGCGCGGACACCGATGCACCACCGGAGGGGCGGAGCGCATCAAAGCCGAGCCGCTCCTCGACGATGCGGGTCATGTAGCGCAGCCGCTCGAGTGACGGCGGTGCGCCGTCCCGGTCGAGCAGTCCCAGCCACGCGCATCCATCCTGACCGAGGAGCTGGTTGAGGACCCTGTGCAGGTCTCGCGGGCGGGAAGATCCATACACGCTGAGCGTGCACGTGATCAGCGTCAGCCAGCCCTCGGCGGACACTGACCGGTGCAGCCCCTGCGCATGACGGCGGATGCCCCGCTCTAGCAGAGCGGCGGCGCCGCTGCGGCGCACGAGCTCACGGCAGTAGACGAGCTCAGCGGCGTACGGGATCGGAGCAGTCCTCATCGTGCCCTCCCCTGGACTGCGCGGAGCTGAGGCACGTATCCCCGCCGCAGCGGGGCCGTGTCCAACTGGTCGACCTGCGCGTAGGGCAGCGCGTTCTGGATCTCGCTCAGGCTGTGCCGCCCCAGTTGCCGGACGAGCACCGCCACGGACAGGTCGGCGGAGAGCACCTCGGCGATGTAGGCGCGCCGCAGCGTTTGCGGCAGCGGTCGGGGCAGCCCGGCGCCGCCCCGGATCGCGTCGAGCAGGTCGGTCACCGGCGAGTGACGGTGGGGCCAGCGCCCCACCAGGAGTTCCTCTCCAAGGTCTTGCGCGACGGCGAGGAACTGGTCGCCGTAGCGGTCGAGCACCACGGCGGGTCGGGTCTTCTCGCCCTTGATGTCCACGACGACCGCGCCGTCGCGCCGGCGGTGCACGTGGACGCCCCGGGTCTCCCGGAAGTCTCCGCTGTCCATGCCAGCGCCTCGAGCCCCGTACAGAAGGGCCTTGGCGTGCAGCCTGATGCGCGGCGGCTGGGCATCGACAACGGTCTCCCAGTCAGCGAAGTGGGCATCGGACATCGGCTCGGACACTGCGGTCCGGCTGGTCCGCCCGCCTCGGACGACCTGAATGCCCGAAACGCCGAGGGCGCGCGCCAGGGCGAGGTTCCGGCTGAGCAACGTCTTGTGCGTGCCGGGCGTGATGTCGTGGCGTTCGAGACGACTTCCCAGATCGACCTCATAGGCCACGACGAACGCATCGCGGAAGAGGACAGCGGGTTCCGTCCCCGCCCTGGTGGACACCCCAGACTGGCGGAGGAACTGCACGTAGTCCGCCAGCCCCTCCAGCTTGTTGACTGCTTCGGAGATGGTCTGCGGTCGCGTCTTGAGGACGACGCGTCGCGCCGCCGACAACTCACCGCAGGTGCTGAGCTTCGGCGACTCCCAGGAGCCCACGTGGGTGCGAACCACCTTGGGGATCAGTCCGGGTCGCGCGTCGATCCTTCGTGCTTTCGGCATGGCCAAGTCCTCCTTCGAGCGACGCCGGCCGGTGCCCCTGACCCGCTTGGCGGTTCACGGAGTGATCACCAGGGCCGGCTTGTGCTGGACAGCGACGAAGGTGCGGGCCCGACGCCTCGGGATCAGACTTGTGCCGCGATTTGCGGCAGCCGCTCCCCCGGCGAGTCACAGGGATGCCCGAGAGGGGGCGGGGTGCCTGACGATCACCGCTCCGGCACGCAGCGCAACCGGACTCAGGTGCCGATCTGGTTGTACTCCTTGCTGTTCCCTTTCCCTCTCGGCGTACTTGAGGTCACTGAAGGGTGCTCACGCCGACACGAGATGGCTTGGGAAAGCTCCCTACGCGCTATGCAGATTCTGCTGGGCATCGAGATTCTGGGTTGGAATGACATCACCGAGACTCGCGCATGGCTGACCGAGACAGCTGACGGAAAACAACCTGACACATTCGGCGTGAGCTTGGATGCGATGCGCGAGTTCGCCACCGGACAGCACTATTTGCAGTTCGACAAGTTCTTCACCTGGCGTGAAGCGATGCTCCGACGCGCTAGAGCGATTGGGGAGGAAGAAGCCATCGCTGTACTAGGCATGCCCGCGGCAGGTGTTCGCAGACTCCCCCACAGCGACCCGACCACGATCCGCATCGACGGAGTGAGCCGTGCCAAGGAAGCGGACCGCCCACTTCCACCGGTCGACGAGCTTGTTCGCTACCAAGACAGAGCTCAGTGGCTCTACTTCGCATGGAATCGCATCCTTCATTGGCCCCGCATGTTGACCACACGCCCCGCGGAGCGGCGCGAGCTTACAGCGGTGCTGGTGGCCGACATCGTCAGCGACTGGATGCCTCTCGCCGGACGAAACGCGTGCTACTGCTGGGCGCTGGAGGCTCGGTATCGGTCCATGCGAATCGCTGCGCACACCTTCGACGACTACATCTCTGACGAACGTATCGACGACTCTCGCGCAAGTAGCAACCTTCCTGACGTCTTTGCGTCCGGAGACCCCGGGCGCCTATGGCCACGAGATGAGCAACTTCGCGAGGTAAAACAGGTCGGGCCGCTCGGCATAACACGTCGATACCTGAACGCCGTCTCGACGTACGCGTCGTCCACCTACCGGCACGCAGTCGAATGTGCTCCTTAGCAGGGGCAGTCGACAAGTTCGATAGAACCGCGTGGGCAAACAGTTGCTTTCGCGCTCCACCTTCTCCTGACCATCGGCTTTTCGGTCGAATGCGAATCACTCACCTCCCGGCACGGTCCGACCGCCTGACACCCCCGTCAGGCCGTCGACCATTCCCCTGGGAGATCGCGTGGCCTCGAACACCCCGCCCCGACGCAGCGCTGCTGCCGCGCGACGGCGTCTGAGTGACCTACGCGTAGCCGACCCGCAAGCGCCGGTAGCGCTGCCGGCGCACCTGAGTCAGCTACTGGAGCGCTTCCGACCCCAGGGCGCCACTGCAAACCGGTGGCCCGAGATACGACCCGCCGTGGCCGAGACGCTGAGCCGGTCCCGCATCACCGGCGTTGACAGTATCCGCAAGCACATCACTCACGTTGCCTACTTCCTGGCCTGGGCCCAGGACCACGACCTGCCGCTGTCGGCCGAGACGGTAGTGCGCCGACATGTGGACGAGTACGCCCGCACGGGCATGCCGGACAGTTCTGAGAAGTCGCGGGCGGACCGGCGGGCGCGGCTGCGCTGGTTGGCCGACCAACTGCATCCCGACCAGGCGCCAGACCGCGGCGTGCCGATCGCCCGGCCCAGCATCAAGCCTCCCTACACGTCACGGGAGATGACACAGATCCGCCGCGTCGCGCTGACGCAGCCGACCGCGGCGCGACGTCGGCAGCTGTGCCTGTGCGTCGGGTTGGGGGCCGGAGCCGGTCTCGACTCGCAGGATCTGCGGCACCTGACCCGCAGTCACGTGCGCGACGCAGCCGACGGAGGCCTCAACGTCGACGTTGCGGCACCGAACCCGCGCTCGGTGACGGTGCTGCGGGACTACGAAGACCTCGTCCGCATCGGGATCGCAGGCTTCAAGCCGAAGACGCTGCTACTCGGACGCAAGGAGGACCGGCGCAACCTCGCCGCCCGCGCGATCGGCGACGCCGTCGTCCTCGGGGACGTCCCGCACATCGAGCAGTCACGGCTGCGGGCAACCTGGCTGGCGCAGCTGATGACCGGGTCGGTGCCGTTGTCCGTGCTGCTCACCGCGGCCGGGCTGCGCTCGGCCCGCACCCTGGTGGACCTGCTCCCCCACCTACCGAGCACCGCCGATGCGCACCGGGTGCTGCGGGACGCCGGAGCTGTCCGGTGAAGATCGTTCATCAGTACCGGCTGTACACCCACGTGGTCGACACCTCCGGTGCCACCGACGTGCTCACCGCCGCCATCCGCGTCGACCGGCGTGGCCGCAAGGCGCTGTGCCCGCCGCGCACCTTCCTCATCCTCGGTCTGCTCGCCGCCGGCTCCGGGAAGCTGACTGTGGAGCGCATGCACCGCATCGCCACCCGAGAACTGCCCCGCGAGGTGCAGTGGGAACTGTCGATCCTGCGGCGCAGCGACGCCGGGGTGACCGTGATGCCGGTCAGCGAGCTGTACTACCTCACCAAGACGATCACCGCCCGGCTGGATGCCAGCAGTTCTCGTGCCGCTGCGCTGACTGCCGAGCAGCGGCGGCCGCGCAGCCAGTGGCTCGAGGAGATCGTCGACCGGCTGCTGTGCGCCACACTGCCGCATCGGCCGGGCAGCTCCTACGCGCTGGATGAGACGGCGATCTGGGCGTGGGCCAGGGGGCGCAAACGCACCGGCGGCGACGCGGCTGTCTCGGCTTGCCCGGACGCCCGCTGGGGTAGCAAGACCGGCAAGGACGGCGCCTCACACGCCTACTTCGGGTACGCCATGCACGCCTTGGTGCGCATACCCGACCTACGCCCGGGTCCGATCGCGACTGACGCCGATGACCCAGCGCTGATCGAAGCCATCACGGTGACACCGGCTTCCACCGACGTCGTCGACGTCAGCCTGGCGCTGCTGGACCGCGTGCGCGCCCGCCGCGCTGTTCGTGACCTTGCCGCCGACCGCCACTACTCCTACAAGGAGTGGGGCCGCTGGGCGCGGGAGCTGTGGCTGCGCGGCATCCATCCCGTGGTGGATCTGCGCAGCGACGAGCAGGGCTTCCGTGACTACAACAGCACCCGCATCGCAGCGGGCTGGCCGCACTGCCCCGCCACGCCCGACCGGCTGGGCACGCTTCCCCGTCCCGCACCCAACGCCGGCGAGGCCGACCGCACTGCGTTCCAGGAACAGATCGCCGAGCGGTTTCCCTACGCCATGCGCCGCGTCGGCAGTCACATCCCCGACGGCCGTACGCGGTGGGAGTGCCCCGCTCGGGCCGGCAAGCTCGGCTGCCCCCTGGTGGCCGGCACGGTGCAGGTCGCGCGGGAGTTGCAGCTGCCGGTCATCACCGCCCCGCCCGCCGAGCCGGAGCGGGAAGCCTGCTGCACCCAACGCACCTTCATGATCCGCGTCCAGCAGCCGCAGCCCGGCGACTGAACCGCCCTGGGTCTGATGGAGGCTCGTTCTATTGGATTCCCACCCCGGCGGGGTCGGTCCGTTGGGCAGCGTAGAACGCTGCTTCGTACTCCGCGGGCGGGACGTTCTGGCAGTGCCCGTGGAGCCGGCTCTCGTTGAACCAGTGCACCCAGGACAGCGTCGCGAGTTCGAGCTCGTCGACGTCGTCCCAGCCGGTGGCGTCGGGTCCGTGGACGCACTCGGTCTTGTAGAGGCCGTTGGTCGTCTCGGCCAGGGCGTTGTCGTAGGAGTCCGCGACCGTCCCGATCGAGGGCCGCGCGCCGATCTCCTCGAGCCGCTCGGTGAACCGCACGGCGGTGAACTGCGACCCCGCATCCGAATGTGTCACCAGCCCGACCAACCGGCGCCCTCCGCGGGAGGCTCTGGCCATCTCAAGTGCGTCGAGGACCATCTCGGTCTTCATGTTCGCCGCCACCCGCCAGCCGACGATCCGCCGGCTGAACGCGTCGACGATGAAGCACACGTACGCCATCCCCGACCGGGTCGGGACGTAGGTCAGATCGGTGACCCACAGCGCGTCGGGCCGGTCGGCGGTGAACTGCCGATTCACCAGGTCCGGCGCCCGCGAGGCATCCGGGTCCGGCCGGGTGGTGAAGACCTTCTTGCGCAGCCGGGACACCCCTTCGATGCCCAGCTCACGCATCAGCCGGGCAACCTGGTCGCGGCCGATGTCGTGACCAGCGCGCCGGGCGGCCTTCCAGAGCTTGTGCGCTCCGTAGACCTTCCGGTTCGCGGTCCACAACGCCAGCAGGACCTGCATCATCAGCACGTCCCGCACGGCCCGCGCAGACGGCGCGGTCTGCCGCTTCTTCGCGGCGTAGTAGCTGCTCGGAGCCACCTGCAGGTACCTGCAGATGAACTCGACTCCGAACTCGTTCCGGTTCTCGTCGACGAACGCGACGATCACCTCGATGGGCGGTCGAGTTCCGCCGCGAAGAAAGCCGAGGCCCGCTTCAACAGATCGTTGGCCCGGCGCAGCTCACGGTTCTCCTGCTCGAGCTCCCGGATCCGCGTGGCCTCGACCGTCGTCACCCCCGGCTCGACGCCGTCATCGATGTCGGACTGCTTGACCCAGGTCCGCAGCGACTCCACCCCGCAGCCGATCTGATCGGCGACCCGCCGAACCGTCCCGTGCGTGGTGCCCAGCTCCTTGCGCAGCTGCCGCACCAGCCGAACCGCCCGGGCCTTCTCCTCTGGCGAGTAGCGACGCGTCGTCGGCTTCCCAGGCGTGCCTTCGTTCCCCATGGCTCCATCCTCGTTTCCAAGGTCAGGAGCCTCCAAGCAACCCAGGGCGGTTCA